>NZ_JAMYLU010000003.1:0-410535 GCF_040318135.1 Mesorhizobium sp. M1295 | reverse complement strand
TCTGGCCTGATCCGCACGGTGATCACCACACCAGCCAACGTCAACGACACGGTCGTGGCTGACACCTTGATCTGCGGCGACGAGAAGACGGTTTGGGCGGACGCCGCCTACGACACCCATGCCCGCCGCGCCCGGCTCAAGGCCGAAGGCAAGAAGGTGCGCATCGCGCGCCGCCCCAACAAGCATCATCCGCAGCTGCCGCCGCGTCTCAAGCACTACAATCGCTTGATCGCCAGACGCCGGGCGGCGGTGGAGACCACCTTTGCTACCCTCAAGTGCCGCATGAAGCTGACCACGATCCGCTATGTCGGGCTGGCCAAGGCGACCGCCCAGGTGACGATGGCGGCGATCGCCTTCAACATGCGCCGATGGGCCGCTATCGCGGGATAGGTGCGCCTGAGTCCGCCCATACAGGGTCGGACGACCGCCTGAAACCCCAAACAAGACGTCAAATCCCCCGCAAAGCGAACAACCGCCGCAACCCCGCCGCCGCAAGCTTTTGCTCATGACTGCGCAACAGGTCCACAAGGGGAGAAGGGAAGGTTTCTACGCATCCGCCCTGAACGTCTGCTTCTGGATACCCAGCCCTTCGATACCGAGCTCAACCACATCGCCGGGCTTCAGGAACACCGGCGGCTTCATGCCGAGGCCGACGCCGGGCGGCGTCCCGGTCGAGATGATGTCGCCCGGATGCAGCGACATGAACTGGCTGAGATAAGACACGAGATAAGCGACGCCGAAGACCATGGTCTTGGTCGAGCCGTTCTGCATGGTCTTGCCGTTGACCGTCAGCCACATCGGAATGTTCTGCGGGTCCTTGACCTCGTCCTTGGTCACCAGCCACGGGCCGATCGGCCCAAATGTGTCGCAGGACTTGCCCTTGGTCCACTGGCCCTGCCGCTCGGCCTGGAAGGCGCGTTCAGAGACGTCATGTGCGACGCAGTAGCCGGCGACATAGTCCAGCGCCTCGGCTTCGGTGACATATTTTGCGGTCTTGCCGATGACCACGCCGAGCTCGACTTCCCAATCGGTCTTCACCGAGCCGCGCGGGATCAGCACGTCGTCGTTCGGCCCGACAATGGCCGAGCTTGCCTTCATGAAGATGATCGGCTCCGGCGGCACGGTTGCGCCGGTTTCTGCGGCATGGTCGGAATAGTTGAGGCCTATGCAGATGAATTTGCCGGTGCCGGCGACGCAGGCGCCGATGCGCGGTTTGCCGGAAACTGCCGGCAGCGATTTCGGATCGAGCTTCGACAATGACTCGAGCGATGCCGGGTCGATCGCCCTGCCGGCAATGTCGGTGACATGGGCGGAGAGGTCGCGGATCGTTCCATCCGCATCAAGGAGGCCAGGGCGTTCGCTCCCCGCCTCGCCATAGCGCAGCAGTTTCATGCAGTTTTCTCCCAGTTGCGACCAGAGGCCGTTTGCAAACTCGCTCCGCTGCGGCGAATGGCGTGGGTTTCGAGAACCGGAGCGGAGCGTACTTAAAGTACGTGAGCCTAGGCAAGCGCGGACGCCGCGCCAGGCGCCCGGCAGAATTGGATTTTCAGACTCCTAGATCGACCAGCCACCGTCGATATTATAGGCCTGCCCCGACGTATAGGTGGCACCGGCGAGATAGACGGCGAGGTCGGCGATTTCCTCGGGCGTGCCGAGCCGGCCCATCGGCTGACGGGCGATGAAGGCGGCGCGGGCTGCTTCGTAGTCGCCCTGCGCGTGCATGCGGTCGTGCAGCGACGGGCTTTCGACCGTGCCCGGGCAGATCGCATTGCAGCGTATGCCCTTGCCGACATAGTCGGCGGCAACCGATTTGGTCAGGCCGATAACGGCCGCCTTGGTCAGGCCATAGACGAAACGGTTGGGCACGCCCTTGGTCGAGCTGGCCAGCGACGCCATGTTGATGATCGAGCCGTCGCCGCGCTCAAGCATGCCGGGCAGCACGGCGCGGATGGTGCGGATCATCGAGCGGACATTGAGATCATGGGCAAAGTCGAGATCGCCGTCCTTCATCTCGAGGATCGAGCCGGAATGGACGAAGCCGGCGCAGTTGAACAGCACGTCGACGGCGCCGATCTCGGCAAAAGCGACGTTCACCGCCTCGTCGTTTAGGACATCCAGCTTGCGGGTCTTGATACCGGGGGTCTTGCCGAGGTCGGCGAGCACCACTTCGTTGATGTCGGTGGCATGGACGACGGCGCCGGCCTTGGCGAAAGCCAGCGCACTTGCCCGGCCGATGCCTTGCGCCGCCGCCGTGACGACAACGACCTTGCCTGTCAGATCCGCCATGCTTTTCTCCTCGCCTGTCTGTGGTCGTTCGGCTTTTTACCGGCACAAGGCCGGGGCGCAATGTGCCAGAAGGGCGCTACCATCCCGCCTGTTTCGATATTCGCCCTGCCGGCCAAATGTTTTTTCTCGGTAAAGAACATCTTTTGGCCCGTCAAGCCCGGACGTCCCTCCGGGACACTCAGTCGCCGTAGGGCACCCAGACGTTCTTGACTTCGATCGCACGGCGCAGCAAGGCATCGCCGGCTGCTTCGCTCGACGCCCAGTCGAGGCTGTGGCCGTTGCCGGTCCAGACACGCTTGAGATTGCCGATGGACTCGGCCTCCGCCTTGGCACAGGTCTCGGCATCGGCGAACATCCAGAGCCCGTCGACATCGTCGTGCTTGGCGAGCACGCCGGCCAGCTCGGCGCTACGGCCCGTAACGATATTGATGGCGCCCGCCGGAACGTCGGAATATTCGATGACCTGGTAAAGGTCGGTGGCAAGCAGTGGATATCGTTCGGACGGCACGGCGACCACGGTGTTGCCCATGGCGAGCGCCGGCGCAACCAGCGAGATCAGGCCGAGCAAAGGTGCGTTGTCCGACGCGACGATGCCGACGACGCCGACCGGTTCGTGCAGTGCCAGCGTGACGGCGCGGGCCGGCGGCTGGTGGACGCGGCCCTCGAACTTGTCCGCAAGCCCGGCATAGAGGAACAGCCGCTCGATTGACAGCTCGACCTCGTCACGCGCCGCCTTGGCGGTCGCGCCGGTGAGCTGGGTCAAACGGGCGGCAAACTCGTCGGCGCGGCCGGACAGGTTTTCGGCCAGATAGTAAAGCACCTGGCTGCGATTGTAGGCGGTCGCTTCCGGCCAGGCCTTGCAGGCGCGCGCGGCCGCGACGGCGTCGCGGATATCCTTGCGGTTGCCGAGACCGACCTCGCCGGCGAGCTTGCCCTTGGCGCTGGCGACGGCAAGGGAATAATTGCCGTCCGGCCGGACCTGCTTACCGCCGATGAACAGCTTTGCCGTGCGGTCGATGGCATCGCCTTCCGGGCGCTCGATGGGCTGGGCAGTGGCCACAGCCGGTTTGATGATCGGGCCGAGCGGCAGTTTTGCCGAGAGATACTCGAACATGCCCTCGCGCCCGCCTTCGCGGCCGAAGCCGCTCTCGCGATAGCCGCCGAAGCCGCAGGCGGCGTCGAACATGTTGGTGCCGTTGACCCAGACGACGCCGGCCTTCAATTGCGGCGCGACGTGCAGCGCAAGATTGATGTTCTCGCTCCACACCGAGGCGGCCAGGCCATAGCGTGTGTTGTTGGCGAGCTCGACCGCTTCCTCGGTATTGCGGAAGGTCATGGTCGCCAGCACCGGCCCGAACACCTCTTCCTGGGCCAGAATGTTAGCCGGCGAAACACCTGTCGCCAGCGTTGGCAGATGGTAATAGCCCGAGGCGGGCAGTGCCGAGTCCGGCTGCCAGCATATCGCGCCCTGCTTGGCGCCTTCGGCAATCAGGCCCTTGACGCGGTCGAGTTGGGTCAAATCGACCAGCGGGCCGATATCGGTGTTCTTGTCGAGCGGGCTGCCGACGCGCAGCCGGCTCATCCGCGTCTTGACCTTGGCGATGAAGGCGTCGGCGATGCCTTCCTGCACCAGAAGGCGCGAGCCGGCACAGCAGACCTGGCCCTGGTTGAACCAGATGCCGTCGACCAGACCCTCGACGGCGCTGTCGAGATCGGCATCCTCGAAAACGACGAAGGCCGACTTGCCGCCAAGCTCCAGCGAAAGTTTCTTGCCCGAACCGGCGGTGGCCTTGCGGATGATCTTGCCGACCTCGGACGAACCGGTGAAGGCGATCTTCTGGATGCCGGGATGATTGACGATTGCCCCACCCCCTTCCGGCCCGCCCTGGACGATGTTGACGACGCCCTTCGGCACGCCGGCGCGTTCACAGATCTCGGCAAACAGGATGGCGGTGAGCGGCGTGAATTCCGCGGGCTTCAGCACCACGGTGCAGCCCGCAGCGAGCGCCGGCGCGATCTTCCAGGCCAGCATCAAAAGCGGGAAGTTCCACGGGATGATCTGGCCGACGACGCCGACGCCCTTATGGGCTGGAAAGTCCCTGTCCAGCGCCTGCGCCCAGCCGGCATGATGGATGAAATGACGGATCGCCAGCGGCACGTCGATGTCGCGGCTTTCGCGGATCGGCTTGCCGTTGTCGATCGATTCCAGCACCGCGAACAGCCGTTGGTGGCGCTGCATGGCGCGGCCGATGGCATAGAGCACTTTGGCGCGTTGGTAACCGGTGCTGGCGCTCCATTTCGGCAGCGCTTTTGTGGCGGCCGAAACCGCCGCATCGATATCGGCAGCACCGGCATCCGAGACCTTGGCCAGCAATTTGCCGGAGGCGGGATCGCTGGCGTCGAAGGTCTTTCCATTTGCAGCTGCTTTCCAGTCGCCGCCGATGAACAGGGCTTTCGAGAAATCACGGGTCGTCAGCCAGGCATCGGCCTCGTTGCGGGCCTCCGGCGCCGGGCCGTAATCCATGGCGTGATAGCGTTCGAGAATGTTCATGAAGCGCTCCGAATCACGCCATTGCGTGGCGATGATTGGCCGAGTAGTGGCCGGTCAGGTGATGCTCGAGCTGGCGCTCGATGTCGGTCAAAAGGCTCGATGCTCCGAAGCGGAACAGCTCCGGCTCCAACCACGGCCGGCCCAGCTCTTCTTTCATCAGCACCAGCCAATCGAGCGAGGCTTTTGCCGTGGAAATGCCACCGGCCGGCTTGAAGCCGATGAGATAGCCGGTTTCCTCGAAATAGGCGCGGATGGCGCGCACCATGGCAAGGCCAACCGGCAGTGTCGCGTTGACGCTTTCCTTGCCGGTCGAGGTCTTGATGAAGTCCGCACCCGCCATCATCGCCACCATCGAGGCGAGCATGACATTGCGCAGCGTGGCGAGGTCGCCTGTGCCGAGGATCACCTTCAGATGCGCCTCGCCGCAGGCGGCCCGCATCGAGACGATCTCGTTATAGAGCTCCTGCCATTTCGCCCCGAATACCAGACCGCGCGGAATGACGACGTCGATCTCGTCGGCGCCGTCCCGGACCGATGCTTCGATCTCCTCCAGACGTGTCGAAAGCGGGGCAAGGCCATGCGGGAAAGCCGTGGAAACGGCGGCAACACGGATGCCGCTGCCGCGCAGTGCTTCGACGGCAGTGGCGACGAAGGGATGATAGACGCAGACCGCCGCCGGGCGGATATTTTCGCCGGTAATGCCGAGCCCCTCGGCAATGTCGCGGCGGAATGGGTTGACCGCCTTGGCACAGAGCCGGCGCACGCGCTCTTCTGTGTCGTTCGAGTTCAGCGTCGTCAGGTCCATGCAGGCGACAGCACGCAGCAGCCAGGCAGCCTGGTTATCGGCCTTGATCGAGCGTCTTTTGGTCAGGCTGGCGACGCGGCGTTCCAGCGCCGAGCGGTTGACGCTGCGCATTGATTCCATGAAGCCAAGATCGAGCCTCATGCCGGGATTGCGAGCAATAGCATGGGCCTGCGGCATCGGCGCATTGGCGGCGGCGCGCGCCGGCAGCGGCGTGATCTTGGACGTGCCGAGATCGGTTTCGCGGATTGTGCTGCTCATCTCCTGCCCCTTGTTCAGCGACTTATGCCGAAGATAGACCGTGAAGCAGCGCTTCACGAGTCCTTCAGGCGGTCATAGCGGAAAAAGACAGTCAAGGCAGCCGATTTTTGACCGTCCGGTCAAAATCAGGGTGTCAAAGCAGTGGACGCTGAACTGCCGCGTCTCAGCCGACGAAGGCGCGCTCGACGACGAAGCTTGCCGGATGATGCAGCGAGCCTTCCTGGAAGTCGAGGCTTTCGGCCAGTTCCTTCACGTCTTTCAGCATATGCATCGAGCCGCAGATCATGATGCGATCGGTCTCGGGATTGAGCTTGTCGATGCCGAGATCGGTGTAGAATTTGCCCGAGCCGATCAGCGCGGTGATGCGGCCCATGCGTTCGGACGTCTCACGCGTCGTCGAATTATAGAGCGTGACGCGGCCGCCGGTCAGTTCGCCGATCAGCGGGTCGTTCTCCAGCGCGGCCACCAGCTCCTGGCCGTAGATGAGCTCGGCATTGTCGCGGCAGGTGTGGGTCAGCACGACTTCACCGAACTTCTCATAGGTGTCGGGATCGCGCAGCAGGCTGGCGAAGGGCGCAATGCCGGTGCCGGTCGAGATCATGAACAGGCGCTTGGCCGGCGTCAGCGCGTCGACCACCAGCGTGCCGGTCGACTTCTGCCGCATGATGACGGTATCGCCGATCTGGATCTTCTGCAGCTCCGAGGTAAGCGGGCCGTCCGGCACCTTGATCGAGAAGAATTCCAGCTCGTCGTCCCAGGACGGGCTGGCGATCGAATAGGCGCGGAACACCGGCTTCTCGGCATTGGGCAGGCCGATCATGACGAACTCGCCGGAGCGGAAGCGCAGCGACTGCGGCCGGGTGATGCGGAACGAAAACAGCCGGTCGGTATAGTGCTTCACCGAGACGACGGTTTCGGCATAGACATTGGCCGGTATCGGAAACTGCAGCGGCCGCGCGCCGGCGGTGTTGAACGCGGATGTGGTGTTCATCAAACCTAACCTTCTGGGCCAGCTCAGCGCCCGCGCCAAATCTTCACCTGCGCGCCCGAACCTGTCAGGTTCCAGCGTGCCGTTTGCACACTCCGAAGCGGTAAGCTCTTGTGTCCGGAATTTATTAGTATACAAACGATATTTGCGTCAAGACGCCGCCGTAAAACAGCTTTCCAAACTGAGGCATGTAAGCAGTTCGGGCATTTCGGGTTTCGACAATGGAACAGAATTTTTCGGCGCAAGCTCTGGATTCGACGGGCAGCGTCGTCGCCGGTATCGATGTCGGCGGCACCTTTACCGACCTGCTTCTGATCGACGGCCGCGACGGTGGCCGGGTGCATATCGCCAAGACCCCGACCACGGTCGACAACCAGGCTTTCGGCGTCGTTGCAGCTCTTGGTGCCACCGGCTTTCCCGTGGACGGCATCGACCTCATCGTGCACGGCACGACGACCACAACCAACGCGGTGCTGGAGCGCCGGCTGGCCAAAACCGGCATGATCACCACGCGCGGCTTTCGTGACGTCATCGAGCTTGGCCGGCGGACACGGCCGCAAGCCTATGGCATGACAGGCACCTTTGTGCCGATCATTCCGCGCAATCTGCGGCTCGAAGTGTCGGAGCGGGTCGAGGCGTCGGGCGCGGTGCGCATACCGCTCGACGAGGCCGAGATGCGGGCAGCGATTTCACAACTGATCGAAGCCGGCTGCGAATCGCTCGTCATCCATTTCCTGCATTCCTACGCCAACCCGGCGCATGAGCGGCGCGCGGCCGAGATCGGCGCCGAGCTTTGGCCGAACGGCTACATCACGACAGGCCATGCGCTGCTTTCGGAAGCGCGCGAATTCGAGCGCGGCGTTACCGCTTCGGTCAACGCCTCGGTGCAACCGATCCTCGAACGCTACGTCGAACGGCTGCGCAAGGAGCTGGCGTCAAAAGGCTACGCCCGCGACTTCCTGATCATGAACGGCAATGGCGGCATGATATCGGCCCGCTTTGTCACACGTGAATCGGCCAAGACCGTTATGTCCGGCCCCGCCTCCGGCGTCATTGCCGCGGCCTATACCGGCAAGCGCGCCGGCTTCGAAAACCTGGTCACCTACGACATGGGCGGCACCTCGACCGACGTGGCGCTGATCCGCAAGGCCGAACCGGCGGTGTCGAACGAGATCGAGATCGAATATGCGATGCCGATCCACGTGCCGATGGTGGCGGTGCACACGGTCGGCGCCGGCGGCGGCTCGATCGCCCGCGTCGACGCGGCCGGCCTGATCCAGATCGGCCCGGAAAGCGCCGGTGCTAATCCCGGCCCGATCTGCTATGGACGCGGCGGCGTCGAGCCGACCATCACCGACGCCAATCTGGTGCTCGGCCGGCTGGCGCCGAAGAAGCTGCTGGCGGTCGAGAACCCAGTCACCGTCGAGCATGTCACCGGCATATTCGAGGACCGGATCGGCCGACCAACCGGCCTGTCCGGCGTCGAGGCGGCGGGAGCGGTGCTGCGACTGGGCAACATGAAGATGGCCGGCGCCATCCGCATGGTCTCAGTGTCGCGCGGTCACGACCCGCGCGATTTCGCGCTGTTCGCCTTCGGCGGCGCCGGGCCGCTGCATGCGACCGCCCTGGCGCGCGAGCTCGGCCTGCCGCGGGTGCTGGTGCCGGCGCGGCCGGGCATTACCAATGCGCTCGGCTGCGTCGTCGCCGATCTGCGCCATGACTTCGTCAACACGGTCAACCAGCCGGTGGCGGGGCTCGATGAAGCCCAGCTCCACGCTATATTGGAACGGCACCGAAACGAAGGCGAAGAGTTGATCAGCAAGGAAGCGGTGAAGCCGGAGACGATCCGCGTCACGCATTCCGCCGACATGCAGTTCGTCGGCCAGACGCATATTATTAACGTGCCGCTGCCGTCGTTTGCGGTGACGCGCGAGGTCCTGCAGCAACTGTTCGAGAAGGCCTATTTCGCCCGCTTCAAGGTCGAGCTGCCGGAAATCCGCGCCAATCTGGTCAATCTCAACACCTCGGTGACCGGCGTGCGGCCGGCGATCGATCTGTCGCGGCTGATCGATCCGGCTGGCCGCGCCAAAACGCTCGAAGAGGCGCGGCGCGAGATCCGGCCGGTCTGGTATGGCGGGCGCTGGTACGACACGCCGGTCTACAGTAGGGAAAAGTTGCCGCTTGACGCCATCATCGAAGGCCCGGCGATCCTCGAACAGATGGATGCCACAACCGTACTCGAGCCCGGCGACCGGGCGCGCTCGGATGCCGACGGCAACATCATCATCGACATTGGTGAGGCCTGAGATGCAAAAGCTCGACGCCATCACCCTTTCGGTCCTCCAGGCGGCGCTGCAGCAGGTCTGTGACGAGATGGACCTGACGTTTTCGCGCGCCGCTTTCTCGCCCGTCATCGCCGAGGCCAATGACCGCTCCGACGGCATCTATTCGGCAGTCGATGGTTCGCTGATCGCGCAAGGCAGCCAAGGCCTGCCGGTGTTCGTCGGCGTCATGCAGTATTCGACCAAAACGGTGATCGAGATGATCGCCGACGGACGCTGCCTGCCGCCCGAGCCGGGCGATATCTACATCGTCAACGATCCTTATCTCGGCGGCACCCATCTGATGGATGTGCGCTTCGCCATGCCGGTCTATCGCGACGGCAAGATATTCTGCTGGCTGTCGAACACCGGCCATTGGCCCGACATTGGCGGTTCGGTGCCGGGCGGCTTCTCCGCCTCGGCGACTGCGGTGGAGCAGGAAGGCTTGCGGCTGCCGCCGGTGAAATTGTTCAAGAAGGGCGTGCTCGACCCTGAGATCTACGCCATCATCTGCTCGAACATCAGGGTTGCCGACCAGCGCATCGGCGACATCCGCGCGCAAGCGGCAGCACTGCTGATCGGCCAGGACCGGCTCAACGGCATTTCGGATCGTTACGGAGACGAAACAGTCGTCGAAGCAATCGCCGAATTGCGCCGCCGGGCCGCTGAACAGATGCGTGCCAACATCGCGGCAATTCCCGATGGCATCTACCGGTCGCAGGCCTTCGTCGATTCCGATGGGGTGGTGAACGAGCCGCTGACCATTGCGCTTGCCGTCGAGAAAAAAGGCGACACGCTCCGCTTCGACTTCTCAGGCTCGTCAAAACCCTGCGCCGGGCCGATGAACAGCGTGCTGGCGACGACCTTGTCCTCGGTCTACCTCGCCATGCGCCACATTTTCCCCGACGTGCCGATCAGCGCCGGCGCCTTCGAGCCGCTCATCGTCAAGCGGCCAGAAGGCACCTTCCTCGATGCCAAATATCCGCGGCCGGTATCGGGCTGCGCGGCCGAGGTTTCGCAGCGCATCGCCGAGGCGGTGTTCGCGGCCATGGTGCAGGCGCTGCCGGACAGGGTGACTGCGGCTCCCGCCGGCTCCAGCGGCAATTTCGCGCTCGGCGGCAACGATCCGCTCCGTGGCCGCGACTACGTCATGTACCAGATATCCGGCGGCGGCTATGGCGGCAATGCCGATCATGATGGCCTGACCAATGGCTGCTCGACCATCGGCATTTCCAGATCGCCGCCGGTCGAGATCATGGAACAGGCTTTCCCTGTGCTCTATCGCCACTATGCCTTGCGCGAAGGCTCGGGTGGCGCCGGCAAGCATCGCGGCGGTTTTGGCCTCGCCTATGAGGTCGAGATCCTGCGTGGCGACGCCCGCGCCTCCTTCGTCATGGACCATGGCCGTTTCGGCCCGCAAGGCGCGCTCGGCGGCAAGGACGGCGCGGTCAACACGGTGACCGTGTTCCGCGACGGTGAGGCCCATGTGCCGCCGCACCTCTCCAAGGAACAGGACATCGCGCTGAAGGCCGGCGACCGCGTGCGAGTTGGCACGCCGGGCGGCGGCGGCTACGGCAATCCCTGGCAGCGTGATCCGGAATTGGTCGCTCGGGATATCGCCCTAGGCTATTACACACCCGCAGAAGCCGGCGAAAAGTTCGGCGTCGCGCTGTCGGCGAACGGGTTGGCGATTGACCGGGCAGCGACCGAAAAGAAGCGCGCCGGCTGACGATGCTGGCCAGCATCTCCGCTGTGCCACGCTCAGTTCCGATGATCCAGCCTCGCGACCAGCCGGTCGCCGGCCCACTGGATGCCGCAGACCAGGACGATCAGGACGATGACCACGGCGATCATGACTGACGTTTCGAAGCGCTGGTAACCGTATCGGATGGCGAGGTCGCCCAGCCCGCCGGCGCCGATGGCGCCGGCCATGGCCGAGGCGCCGATAAGCGTCACCAGCGTCACCGTGAAGCCGGCGACGATGCCGGGCAGCGCTTCCGGCACCAGCACCTCGCGGATGATCGTCCAGCGGTTGCCGCCCATGGCGCGCGCCGCTTCGATCAGCCCGTGGTCGACCTCGCGCAGCGACACTTCGGCGATCCGGGCATAGTAGGGCGTGGCCGCGATCGACAGCGGCACGATGGCGGCCCATGTGCCGATCGAGGTGCCGACGATCAGCCGCGTCACCGGGATCAGCGCAACCAGCAGGATGATGAAAGGCACCGAGCGGAAACCGTTGATGACCGCGCCGAGCGCACGGTTCACCCACAGGTTTTCGGCGATGCCGCCGCGGTCGGTGGCGACCAGCGCCAGGCCGAGCGGCAGCCCGAAAACCAGCGAGATGAGGCCGGAGGCGGCCGTCATCAGGATCGTTTCCCAGATGGATCGAAGCAGGAGTTCAAACAGAATTGGCGACATGGCCAAGCACCTCCACCCGCGCATTGCGGGCTTTCAAGAGCGCGATCACCTGTGCCAGGTGAGCTTCATTGCTACCGGCGACCGCGACGAACAGCGTCCCGACAGGCTGCTGCTGGACGTGATCGATGCCTCCATGAACGAGGCGGAACGAGCCGGGAACTGCCGAGGCAAGATCGGACAAAAGCGGGCTTCGCGCGGCCTCACCCGCCACGTCGATCCTGAGGATCGCCTCCACGCCGGCGTTCTGCGTTAGCCGGCTTGCGATCTCCGCCGGCAATTGCGGCCTGATGCCGCCGAGCAGGCTTTGTGTGATCGCCGACTTCGGATCGGCAAACACCGACCACACCGGCCCTTGCTCGACGATTCGTCCGGCGTCGATCACCGCGACCCGGTCGGCGATCGAACGGATCACCTCCATCTCATGGGTGATGAGCAGGATGGTCAGGCCGAGCTGCCGGTTGATGTCTCTGAGCAAGGCAAGGATGGAGCGCGTCGTCTCCGGGTCCAACGCCGAGGTCGCTTCGTCCGACAGCAGCAGCGCTGGGCGCGCCGCAAGCGCCCGGGCAATGCCGACGCGCTGTTTCTGTCCGCCCGACAGCGACGCCGGATAGGCTTTCGCCTTCTCCGACAGGCCGACGAGCTCGAGCAGCTCGGCAGCGCGCGCCAGGCGTTCGGCCCTGGGCCGGCCTTCGATCTTGAGCGGCAGCGCTACATTGTCTTCGACCGTCTTGGCGGACAGCAGGTTGAAATGCTGGAAAATCATGCCGATACGCCGGCGCAGCGGCTGCAATTCGCGCTCGCCGAGCCGGCTGATGTCGCGGCCTTCGATGAAGACCTGTCCTGTATCCGGCCGCTCCAGGCCGTTTAGGCAGCGTATCAGCGTCGACTTGCCGGCGCCGCTCCGGCCGATGATGCCGAGGATCTCGCCCTGGCGCACGCTGAGCGATACGCCGTCCAGCGCCGCTGTTGCGCCGAAGCGGCGCTTCAGCTCGATGAGGCGTACGACATCGTGCGGTCCCGCGGAACGGCTGCCGACGGGATGCATGACTTCGGTGACCGGGGCGAAATGCTGGTTCATGAAAGTTCCTGTATTGGTGTCCCGCAAAACGCGATCGCGGTCCGCGTTGGAGCGCGGACCGCTTTATCATGCCGGGCTTCAGCGCCAAGTCGAGCTCGGTATCAATAGGCGCTGATGCCGGTTCCCTTGTAGACCCGGTCGAATTCGGCCTTCACCTTTTCGTTCTGGTAGGAGGCGACCAATGTCTTTACCCAGGGCTGGTTTTCATTGCCGGCCTTGACCGCGATGAAGTTGCGGTAGGGATTGTCGGCCACCGCCTCCTGGGCGATGCGGTTCTCCGGTGTGAGGCCGCTTTTAAGCGCCCAATCCGTGTTGACCACGGCCCCGTCGAGATCTTCCACCGAGCGCCCGACAATGCCAGCGTCGAGCTCCTTGACGACCAATTTCTTCGGGTTTTCGGCAATGTCGGTCGTCGTAGCCAGAATGCCGGTTCCTTCCCTGAGCTTGATCAGACCTTCGCTCTGCAGGACACGCAGCGCGCGCCCTTCATTGGACGGATCGTTCGGCACGCCGACGACGGCGCCTTCGGGCAAGTCGCCAATCTTCGCGTACTTCTTGGAATAGAGGCCGATCGGCCAGACCCCGGTATAGCCGACCGGGACGATGTGATAGCCCTGCGTCTTGATCTGGTTGTCGAGATAGGGCTTGTGCTGGAAGGCGTTGGCGTCGATTTCGCCACGCTCGAGTGCTTCATTCGGCTGGGTGTAGTCGTTGAACACCACGGTCTCGATCGTCAGCCCCCTCTCCGCCGCCTGGGCGGTCACGACCCGCCACACATCCTCGTCCTCGCCGCTCATGATGCCGACCTTGACCGCCGTCTTGTCTTCGGCGAACGACGGCGCAGCAAGGCCGACAATCGCAACCGCCGACGCGAAAAGTACAGCCAGACCGGCGCGCCGGTTTATAGTTGCTGAGAAGAATGGAAGCAAAGTGTTGATAGTCCCAGGCATGGTCAATCCCATCGGTTTTGAAATCATTGCGGCCAAGCGGAATGCGAAGCCTTGCGGGCATCATCGGAAATGCTGATCGCCAGATCAAAGAACGGTATTTCCCGCCAAATGAGGAGCCTGGAATATTCTCTCAAAGTTTCTGGCCTAGCGAGCACAGGACGCTGCCGCCTAGCGCGCTGACTCCGCTATGAGGCCCGCCGTGCGTCGGAACGGCGGGCCTTTCTGCGTCCGAATGCCCAGGCACGGGCACCAGTTTGGGATGTCGACAATGCAGGACGCGCCGCATGTCCCTTCAAAAAACGACGCGCATTGCTCACTGGATGACCTTCACGATCCTGCGTGTGCCCGGATCGACCAGGACGGTCTGGTTGTCGACGACGACATAGCGGTATTTGACGTCGGGAACCTCATGAAGCTCGACGGTATCGGGCAGGGTCGAGCCGACATTGAGCTCCACGCCGGGAAGCTGGACGGACGCCAGAGGCTGCTTTTTCACATACTCGCGTACGATCGTCTCCTGCTGCGGTTCGATGACCACGTCCTGAGCGGCAGCGGCGCCAATACCCGCAAGCAGCAAGAACCCAGCCGCGGCTGCCGAAAGATGCATGCTCATGATTGTCTCCTTTCGTGGTGGGCCACCTCTGCGCTGCGCCGCGTCATGCTGTTCGCAGCGGGGTCGCTATAGGCGGGTAACGTCATCAGGTGGAGCTTGTTCCGCCGCTCGGATCGCTTGCCGTTTCGCTCCATTGGTTTGGAACAAAATTTTTTAGCCGCAGTTTTACGCGGTGAAGGGACGCATTTTCCAAGGAGATCTCTCATGAAAGGCGTTCTGATCACCAGCTTGCTAGCAATCAGCGTCAGCTGCGGAGCTGCACTTGCCCAGACGCAGCAGTCGACCGACGACCAGTCCGGCGCCAATTGCGCAGCCGGCGCTGCCAATTGCCAGAATGGCGCCAAGATGGACGAGCAGGCTCAGGGCAAGGCCGGCGCTGCGACTGATCAACAGGCGCAGGGCAAACCGAAGCTGAAGACCGACGAGCAAGCCCAAGGCAAGGCCGGCGCCACGACCGACCAGCAGGCCACGGGCAACACCAAGATGAAGACCGAGGAACAGGCCCAAGGCAAAACCGGAACCACCACTACCGAGCAGGCCCAAGGCAACACGAAAATGAAGACCGAGGAGCAGGCTCAGGGCAAGACTGGGACCACGACCACCGAGCAGACTCAGGGCAATGCTTCTACGCAGACGCAGGACCAGAGTTCGACCGCTTCCATCAGCAATGTGACCGTTGAACAGAAAACCCAGATCACTCAGGTCATCAAGGAGACCAACGTCCAACCCGTTTCCAGCGTCGATTTCGACATCTCTGTCGGCATCGAGGTTCCGCGGAAGAAGGTCCGGCTGCATCGTCTGCCGGCGCGCATCGTCAAGATCGTTCCGGCTTACGAAGGCTATGAGTATTTCGTGCTCGCCGATGGTCGGATCGTCATCGTCGACCCGAATACCTACAAGATCGTGATTATCCTGACCTAGTCGCGGCCAGACGGTTTGATTGAACCAAAGGGTCCGTCGCGCAGGTCGCGTGGCGGCCCTTTCCGCATCTCCTCGCTCCGCGTCTGCTGCAAATCGCAGATCACGGTCCGTCCTCGGGGCGAGGAGTGAGCACGGTGTGATCGATGGTGTCGGGCAGGCATGGACTGGGCACGCAGCTTGTTCGGACTGACGCGGTGGTCATGCCCTCGATATCCGTAACTAGCACCATTCTCGCGTAGTGCCGCGGCCACAGCGGCTCTCCAAACAGGACGAAGACGCCGCCAATCATCAAGGCCAGCAACATGAGTGCCGTAACATTTGCAAATATCTCGCCGTAGCGCATGAAGGCAGCCTGTCCCGTTCGGAAAGCGATTTCAGCCTGTGACAGCGGCGACCAGGATGGCGCCGAAACCCAGCGCTAATGCCCTTGGCGCCTCGCGAATGCCGCCTTCCATTGGATACTCCCCGGAATAAGCCAGGTGAATAACGGCACTCTCGGTGCTTTGTTCCGGGCCGGACGACAGCCGCTTCATTCATGCCGGGGCGTTTCCGTTGGCAAGACCGCAGGCGGTCTTCGCCCTCATTGATGCGCAGCAGCGAGATCCTTCACGTGACGTTCGTGCATTTGCAGCACCGGCAGCGTCTTCTTGGCAAACTCCTTCATCGCCGGATCGTCGCCGGAATTTGAGTAAGCGGAAAACAGCGCCACTGCTTCCTTATGCGCCTGGGTCTGCATGTCGATATATTTCGATTGGAAGCTGTCCCCGCTGGCCTCCTTGAGTTGGTCGAGCAACGCCTGGTGCTTGGTGTCCAGCGGCGGGCCGGCCGGCGTGGTGGCCGAAGTTGTCTGACCTTTGCTGAGCGCCGCCTTGAAGTCCTCGCCGGCCTTGGTGTGGTCCGTGACCATTTGCGCCGCGAAGGCCTTCACATCGTCGGCCGTCGCCTGCTTCTGTGCAAGTCGGCTCGACTCGATTTCAAATGTATTGGCGATGGGCACCGTCTTCACGAACGTCGCCGTGTCAACCTTGCTCATGGTGTCGGTCGTCAGAGGTGTCAGCGTCGCCGATTGGGCAAAAGCAGCCAAAGGCGCGCCGGCCATCAGCGCTGCCGCAGTGATGGATAGAAGTGTTTTCATGGAAGTTCTCCGAGGCTGATGTCATCCCTCCGATGGCTCAACGCGGAAGCTGCGGCGAGGTTGCCTGGTCGCGGCGGCCAGAGCCGCTGCGACGCCAAACAATGGTTTGGAAAGGCAAAACAAAGGACGCCGGCCGCGTCGCGCAAAGTGCAACGCAAGCCGCGAGATCGTACGGAATCGTACAAGCTCTTTCGCTTTGCCGCAGTCTTGCTATCGTTGGCTGGGAGAGATGGGTGGAGGCTTCCGTGGGGCAGATCAGGTCGCCGCTAGGAATCGGTATTGATACCGACGCTGCCGTTCACACCATCATGGCCGACTACCATTCCGGCGACATTCTCTCGACCACCGTCGTCATAGCCGATTTGCGCAGACGCTTTCCTTGGTGCCGGCAAACCGACGAGGAGCTGGTTGGCTTCATCGTTCGGGCGCTGGACGGTCGGGAGATCGCCGTCAGCTTCGACCACCGCGGCCGTTAGGCGGCTGATTCATGGCAAACTGACGAGGCTGCGGAGCCCACCCTACCCAGCCTGCTCAGGCTATGATCACAGGGCGTTTACTTGCCGCAGTGGTTATCGTTCACCGTCGGCGCCATCGTTCCCGGAGCCTTGCCGGTCGCATCGGGCAGAGCCCCCTGCGGGCCCGGCGGGCAATTCCGGTCGGCATTCGAATTCGTCGTTGAGAAATCGCGAATGCTGTTGGTGATGGTCGAATCCGTGCCGGTGTCAGGGCCGCCATTATCCGGGACTACGACCGTCCGCCCGCTGCCGTCGGCAGCGGCTCCGGAGGGGTCGCCGACGTTCTGGGCCATCGCTGACGTGGCCAGACCGATCGTAAGCGCCGAAGCTGCGAGAATTTTCGTGAGCATGATGCTTCTCCTTTTTACGAGGGTCGTCGCGTTGCGACTACGAAAACAACCGTTCGGGCGGGCGAAGGTTCCGACAAATTTCCTATGAATTCAGCATGTTCTCAGGTGTTCAAGGTGGCCGGCGCGCCATTGCACAGCCCGGCGTTTTCCTCGCTGCATGAGCGTGCGCCTTGCTGTCCCGCCGGAACAGGAATGCTCCTTGCGAGTTCATACCTTTGTACAATGCGAACGCGCTGATGCGAATGGCGGCAGCGCAAACAAGGAGAGCAGACATCATGGGCCTTGGAACCATTCTCATCATCATCTTGGTCCTTGCCTTGCTTGGCGGCTTCAGCGGCTTGGGCGGCGGACCGTTCTACGGCACCGGCTATTACGGTGGCGGTGGCCTCGGCCTGGTGCTGCTCATCGTCATCATCTTGGTCGTGCTTGGGCGCATTTAGCGTCACGCTCACGACAAAACGCCTGCCGCCGGGTAATAAGCGGCGGGCGTTTTGTCGTGAATAGACGAAAAGTCTCTAGGACTCTGGCTAAAAAGGCCGACCTGGCGTCGGACCCTTCGACACCGAGGACCCCGCCATAGCAGCAGCTTTAGTGTTGGCGATCGGCGGCCAGTGCTTCCTTTAGATCGGCGCTTAGCACGCCCTCGTTGAACAGCGACATGATACGGGCGGCCAACCGCTCGCGGACCGGACTGTCGTCCGCAACACCCAACTCGCGGCAGCAGTCGTCGAGCGCTTTTCTCAGCACGCTCAGTTCGGCTGGAGTTGCTGCACCATGCATCGACATGCCATCCTCCCTGAAAAGGGCGAAAGCGCGAAGCGTCTTTCAAGCATCCACTCGCCATGCCTGTGTGGATGACTCAAATTCAATTAGCGCCGCTTGCCTCCAAACTCAATGTACGGAAATTACCGAGCGGACAGATCGGGAACGACTGCCTTTCACCTGCATTATTGTAGTGATCCAAGCCACCCTCATTTGGATCACTGGGCGTAGCCCACGACGCCCGAATGGAGCCCGTTGCATCCCTCGCGACGGGCTCTTTCGCGCCCGACATTTTTGATTTATCGATTTCGTACCAAGCACCTTTGGTACGTTTTCAACTCTAACTTTCAGTCAGATGTTTTCGTAGGCAAGCGGCAGGAGAAGCTGCCGTGCATCGAATTCATTTATTTAGTAGGCTCCATACCTTTCAGCGCTTATATAAGCCGTATCGTCAGCAGGTTATACCGGGCGCGGACGGCTGGGAGATCAAAAAGCTCTTGCCCTGTTTTGGGCCCAGCTATGTCCAATCAAAATCTATTCAAAAACAAGCTGTTGCGCCGGATGAGCGCCGGCGATTTTGCATTTCTCGAGCCGCACATCGAGCGCTGTTCGCTGGAGTTGCGGCAATCGCTCGAAGTATCCGGATCACCGATCGAGGCCATCTATTTCGTCGAGGACGGCATTGGTTCAGTGGTTGCGAAAATGCCGAATGGCAGCGATGCGGAAGTTGGCCTCATTGGCTTGGAAGGTATGACCGGCTCGGCCTTGGTGATGGGCGACGACCGCATGGTCCATGATTGCTATGTGCAACTGGCGGGAGAAGCCGCCAGGATAGATGCCGAGCCATTCAAGGCAGCGCTGACGCAAAGCCCGACATTGCGGCTGTTTTTGTTGCGCTACGTGCAGTGTCTGCATATCCAGACCGGCTACACCGCGCTGGTCAACGCGCGATCGAAGCTTGAAGACCGGCTGGCGCGCTGGCTGCTCATGTGTGACGATCGGGTGGCCGGCGACCGGCTGACGATCACCCACGAATTCCTGTCGATCATGCTCGGCGTAAGACGTCCGGGCGTCACGGTCGCGCTCCAGCTGCTTGAGGGCCGAGGGCTCATCCGGTCCCGCCGCGGCGAAATCATTATCCGCGACCGCGATGGTCTCGTTTCGCTAGCGGATGGCGGCTACGGCCTGGCCGAGGCCGAATATATCCGCCTGGTCGGACATACCGGCGAGCGCTGAGTGCTTTTCTCGCCTGTTGCTACCGCAGGTCGAGGCCCCTTGCGATACGACACAAGTGCCGTCGGAAAAATTTTCAAAGCTCCTGAACCGTCAGGGAACTTGTTTCCCATCGGAGGGTTATCGGACGCCTCTACTTTGCGAGGCTGCCACCAACTCCCGGGAGACGACCATGCCGACTACGAAAAAGGCCGCGAAGGCGGCAAGCAAGGGCCTCGAGGACCTGTTCCTCGACGGGCTCAAAGACCTCTACTACGCCGAGAAGAAGATACTGAAAGCGTTGCCCAAAATGGCCAAGGGCGCGGAGTCGGAAGAAGTGACTGCCGCCTTCGAGAAACACCACATGGAAACCGAAGGACATGTCGATCGCCTGGAGGAGGTGTTCGAGAAATTCGGCAAGCCGGCCCGCGGCAAGACCTGTCCAGCGATTGACGGCATCATCGAAGAGGGCTCGGAAGTGCTCGAGGAGTATAACGGTGCTCCTGCGCTCGACGCCGGGCTTGTCGGCGCGGCGCAGGCCGTCGAGCATTACGAGATCGCTCGTTACGGCACTTTGATCGCATGGGCGGAAGAACTCGGCAAGAGCGACGTTGTCGAACTGCTCAGGGCAACACTCAAGGAAGAGGTCGCGACCGACGAAGCGCTTTCCAAGCTCGGCGAAAGCGGTGTCAACGAACGCGCAATGCAAGAAGCCGCTTGATTTTCAGACTGCATCCCGAGCCTCGGCAATGGACTGCCGAGGCTCGGCTAGTGCGGCGAACCAGTGAATTCTGCATCGGTTCCGTCGTAGGCGGCAGAACGGAACACCAAGAGCGCCTTGAAGCGTTGCCTCCGGCGGGACTTACTCCATCTGCTCGAACGTACATTGCCGGGGCTCCTTGTCCGGCCGCCAGCGCAACAGCTTGGTTCCGTGCCGGAACCGGTCGCCTGTCACATGGTCGAAACGAACCTCGACCACCAGTTCAGGCTTTATCGGTTCCCATTGTGCGCTGCGCTCCGTGCTCCAGCGGCTTGGCCCGCCCGGCGCCTCGCCGGTGAAACCCGGTTTGGCCCGCAGTTTTTCCAGCCGTCTGGTCAGCGCCGCCCTGTCGTCCTTGCCGATGGTCGAGGTGAATCCGACATGGTCCAACCTGCCTTCGTTATTGTAGAGGCCAAGCAGCAGGGATCCGACTTCGTTGCTGCCGGCGAGATAGCGAAAGCCGCCGACCACGCAATCCGCAGTGCGCAGCCGCTTGACCTTGACCATGGCGCGCTCGCCGGGCTGGTATGGCTCGGCGATCAGTTTTGCAACAACACCGTCGGTCGAGCCATGGCCGGCGCCTTGCAGCCAGCGCTCGGCGGTAGCGGCATCGTGCGTGCATTTGGACAGGCGCAGTTCGCGCCGTCCCGCCGACGCGACAAAGGCCTCGATCGCCCGTCTCCTGTCGGTGAGGGGTTGTTCGATGATAATCTTGCCGCCGGGTTCGGCCAGCATATCGAACAGGACCAGCATGGCAGGCGTCTCCAGGCTCAACTTGCGGATCCTGCTTTCGGCTGGATGAAGGCGCATTTGCAGGGCCTCGAACGAGGACGATCCGTCGACCTCGATGACGATCTCGCCGTCGGCAACAAACCGTCGCGACCTCACATCGCGCAGCACCGCGATCAGTTCGGGAAAATAGCGGCCAAGCGGCTTGCCCGATTTTGCACGCAGATCGACGGCATCGTCACCCTTGAACACGAGGCACCGAAACCCGTCCCATTTCGGTTCGTACTGCCAAAGCCCGTCGCCGCCAGGAATTGCGTCGGCGGCTTTGGCTTCCATCGGACGAAGGTCGAGCGGCAACGGAAATGCGGTCATGGCTGGTCCGCGCCGCCGCTGAGGCATTCGCTACCGCCGTCGGCCATTCCCCTGGGCCCTGCTTTGCCGCCTCGCCACCTTGCGGCCGGTCTGGTCGGGCGCAGGCGACAGCGGATCGACTTCGTCGGACCCGCCGATCTCCTTGGTAATGCGATAGGCCAGATAAGCGACGGCTCCGGCAACCAGCAAGCGGACCATGTTTGAAAATCCTTCGTTGGCGTGAACCCACCAACCCCGGGCCGAAGGTTTTGTTCCGTCGCTGCCCATAGCCGAGGTGAATCGTCGGCTGCGCAACCAAAACCTAAGCGCATCGTTTGTTGCTTATCGACGAAAAGAATTTGCGATGAAGACGCTGTTACCCTTGTTCGCTTTGACCCTGGCGCCAATCCAGGCCAGCAGCGCTTGGCCTGACGGGTGACCGCGATGCTCCTCGTTGTTCCGGTTTGGCAAGACATCGCGGCACGGCTGCTTCTGACCGCGCTCGCAGGCCTTTTGATAGGCCTCAACAGGGAGGCGCGCGGGCACGCGGCGGGGCTACGCACCACCGTGCTGGTGGGATTGGCCGCCGCCATCACAATGATCCAGGCCAGTATTCTGCTGGAGACCGTTGGCAAGCACCCGGATTCGTTTGCATCGATGGACGTCCTGCGCTTTCCGCTGGGCGTGTTGACCGGCGTCGGCTTTATCGGCGGTGGCGCCATTCTTCGCCGCGGCAATCTTGTCAGCGGGGTCACCACAGCGGCCACGTTGTGGGTGATGACGGCGATCGGATTGGCTTTCGGTGGTGGCCAATACGGCTTGGGCGCGGCCGGCACGGCGCTGACGCTGGCCACTTTGCTGGTCCTGAAATGGGTGGACCTTCGAATGTCGCGCGAACACCATGCCCAGTTGGCACTGACGTGGAAGGCCGCGGCTCGACAGGAGCTCGATGCGCTCATCGGGCCGCTTGGCTACCAGGCACGCCTCGTCGCAATAGAGAGGCGCCCAGATCTCAAGGACCCTGTGTTCTCGTTCGAGATCAGTTGGAGGCGGCCCGACACTGGCGCACCGCCAATGGATCTGCTGGCATCGGTGGGCGAGCATTGCGAGATCCAGAAGTTTGATCTCCTCAGCGAGCCTGCCCGGTAGAGCGGTTCATCGTTTCACGGAAACGCCGAACCGCTCTATCGCTTTGTTTCTGCGCAATTCCGGACGGAAAACCGTTTCACACTTTTCCTGGAACAGCTCTAGCGGCTCGCAACGATCGCGGCCTGAATCAGGCCATCGCTTCTTCGCGGCACTTTCGATACCTATCTGTCGAGGCAGGACTCAAGGAGCAAGCAAAAGAGCGTGGCACAGCGATCGGGAAGTGCTGACCTTCCACTTCACGGCGGGCGCGTGCCGAAATGGCTCGGCGACCGCATGACGCGGCTTGGCGCGGTCATGTGCGAGGCGATCATCCACCATTACGGCCGCGATGAATTGCTGCGCCGGCTGGCGCATCCGTTCTGGTTCCAGTCTTTTGGCGCCGTGATGGGGATGGACTGGCACTCCTCCGGCATCACCACCAGCGTCGTCAGTGCCTTGAAGCGCGGCCTGTCGCCGCTTTCCAGCGAGCTCGGCATTCACGTTTGCGGCGGCCGCGGCGCGCATTCGCGCAAGACCCCGCACGAGCTTGCCCTGATCGGCGAGCGTGTCGGCCTCGACGGGCAGGGCCTGGCGACTGCCAGCCGGCTTGTCGCCAAGGTGGACAGCGCCGCGGTCCAGGACGGTTTCGATCTCTATCTGCACGGCTTCATCGTCACCGATGACGGCAAGTGGGTGGTGGTGCAGCAAGGCATGAACGGCGACAGCAAGGTGGCGCGCCGCTATCACTGGCTGTCGGAGGGCCTGAAGAGCTTTGTCGACCAGCCGCATGCCGCCATCGAAGGCGCCAACCAGGGCGAGATCGTCAACCTGACCGACCGCCGCGCCGAAGCGTCGCGCCAGGGACAACTGGACCTTCTGCACGATCTTGGACCGGATCGCATCGTGAGGGAGCTTGCCGCTTTGGAGCGGGGTTCGGCGCCAGTGCCGGAGCCGGCACAGAAGCTGCTGCCGCATCTGGTGATGCCGGCGCACCACGATGTACGCGAAAGCGATGTCGTCATGCGCCGCCTGCACGGCAACATCGCGGCGGCGGCCGAGCGCGGCCCGGCGGATTTCGCCGGCCTTCTCCTGGTGCCCAATGTCGGCGCGCGCACGGTGCGGGCGCTGGCGCTGGTCGCCGAAGTCGTGCATGGCGCGCCATGCCGTTTTTCCGATCCAGGACGTTTCTCGCTGGCGCATGGCGGCAAGGACAGGCATCCGTTCCCTGTGCCGTTGAAGGTCTATGACGAGACGATCGGCGTGCTGAAGTCGGCTGTCCAGAAGGCTAGGCTCGGCCGTGAGGAAGAGGTCGGCGCCTTGCGGCGGCTGGACGACCAGTCGCGGCAAGTCGAGCGCTATGCCACCGGGCCGAGCCTGAAGGAAATCGTCGCCGGGGAGTTCGAGCAATCGCATCTGCTCGGCGGCCGCAGCGTCTTCGGTTGGGAAGTCGCCCCCGAAACGACCGCAGTTAAATCAACGAAGTGATCGGCTCGGATCAAGCCTCCAGGTCGATCAACGCGACACCGAGCTCGGGACGGTGCCTGCGGCGCAGATGTCCAGGCGTTTCCACCAGCGTGACCTCGAGCGTCGGGCGAACGATGGCGTCCAGCAGATGGCCGCCCCTTGTGCTGCCGTCGCTCAATCCGAGCACGGCATGGACGTGCAGGCTGGGCTTGCCGTCGTCGCCGATGGCAACATCGCCAATCGCGCTCAGCACCTCGCACTGTTCCCGGATGGGAATTTTCCGGTAGGTCCTTTCCCTAGGGTCGAACCAGCCGACAGTTGCCCTTTCGAAAGCGCCGAGCGCGCTCAGCGACGCGCTGCCAACGCCGTGGTCGGCCGCAAACGAGGTCAGCTGCGCAAACGCCTCTTCGCCGGGATCAAGCACAACGACGAACGTTCTTTGGCCGGCGCTTTCGGCAACAATCTGTGACTTCATGATCTCGCTCCAGACGCCATTTCGGTTCTGTCCGATCGGGGTTGAACGGCAAGCCGGCTCGAGAGTTCCCCGGCACGGTTCGGATGAACATAGGATCACAGCCACGTGAGGCGGAGGAACCTTGCCTTGCGTGACTGGTTCGGCCGGCTTGAGACCCAGCCAGCCGGGAGCCAGCCATGTCCGAAACCCCTCTTGCCAGCCTGAGCCGACGCAGTTTCATGACCGGATCCGTTTCGGCGGCTGGGGCAGGGCCGCTCATGGCCACGTCGGCAAAAGCCGCCGCCCCGCAACCTGCCGCTTCGGCCGAGCCGCGCGATCTGTCGGCGATTTCACTGCGCATCAACAAGCAGCCCTACAATCTCGCCCTCGACAATCGCACCAGCCTGCTCGACGCGCTGCGCGACCATGTCGGCCTGACGGGTACCAAGAAAGGCTGCGACCATGGCCAGTGCGGGGCCTGCACCGTTCTTGTCGACGGCAAGCGGGTGCTGTCGTGCCTGAGCTTCGCCGTGATGAACAAGGGCCATGAGATCACCACGGTGGAAGGGCTCGCTTCCGCCGACGGCAATCTGCATCCGATGCAGCAGGCCTTCATCGACAATGACGCCTTCCAATGCGGGTACTGCACGCCCGGCCAGATCATGTCCGCCATCGGTTGCATCAACGAAGGCCATGCCGGCTCCGAGGACGATATCCGCGAGTATATGAGCGGTAATCTCTGCCGCTGCGCTGCCTACCCCAACATAGTCGCGGCCATCGTGCAGGCCCGGGACGAAACAAGGAAAGCCTGAGATGCGCCCCTTCGTTTACGAGAGACCGGCCAGCGTGTCCGCGGCGGCCGCCATTGCTTCCCGTTTTGCCGCAGAGGGTGTTCCGCCGACCGAGGCCGCCGCGCAATTCATCGCCGGCGGCACCAATCTGGCCGACTACATGAAGCTTGGCGTGGCCCGGCCGGAACGGCTGGTCGATCTCAATGGTCTCGGTGACAGGGCCCTGCGGCAGATCGAGGTCGGCGACGACAGCATCCGCTTCGGCGCGCTGGTCCGCATGGGCGAGGCTGCTGACACAGGCGAGATCAAGCGCCTTTGCCCGATGCTTGCCGAAAGCCTGAAGTTCGCCGCCAGCGGCCAGATCCGCAACATGGCGAGCCTGGCCGGCAATGTGTTGCAGCGGACGCGGTGCGAGTATTTTCGCGAGACCTCCTGGCCATGCAACAAGCGCGAGCCGGGCTCCGGCTGCGCGGCCATGGAAGGCTTCAACCGGCAACATGCGGTCCTTGGCACCAGCAACGCCTGCATCGCCACCTACCACGGCGATTTCGCCCAAGCGCTGATCGCGCTCGGCGCGACGGTCGAGGTGGAGGCAAGGCGCGGTATGCGCAAGATAGCGTTTTCGAGGCTACATCGCCTGCCGGGAGATACGCCCAACGTTGAGACCGAACTGGCCTCCGACGAGGTGATCACGGCCATCGAGGTGCCGCTTGGCGCCTGGAGCC
Source organism: Mesorhizobium sp. M1295 (assembly GCF_040318135.1). NCBI lineage: Bacteria > Pseudomonadati > Pseudomonadota > Alphaproteobacteria > Hyphomicrobiales > Phyllobacteriaceae > Mesorhizobium > Mesorhizobium sp. M1295. The sequence goes on along the minus strand of NZ_JAMYLU010000003.1, from coordinate 384,970 downwards.
GCCGCTCACGCTACCTGAAGATCCGCGACCGCGAGTCCTATGCGTTCGCGCTGGCCTCGGCGGCCGTGGCTCTGGATATGGACGGCGACACCGTCAGCCAGGCGCGCATTGCGCTTGGCGGCGTGGCAACCGTGCCATGGCGGGCCAAGGCGGCCGAGGAAGCACTGAGCGGCAAGGCACTCGACGATGAGGCGGCCGAAGCTGCCGCCGAAGCCGCGTTCGCCGAGGCGAAACCGCGCGAACACAATGCGTTCAAGATACCGCTCGGCAAGCGCACGCTTGTGCGGGCACTGCTCGAAACGCGCGACATGAAGGTCTGACCCATGAACCAAGCTGCTCCCGCGCCGAAAGAGAACATGGGAAATCCCGTTCCGCGCATCGATGCCCGCCTGAAGGTCACCGGACAGGCCGGCTATTCGGCTGATCTTCCAACCGCCAATATGGCCTATGGCGCACTTGCTACCAGCAGCATCGCCAAGGGCAGCATCACCGCCGTCCGGCTCGAAAGGGCGCGTAAGGTGCCCGGCGTTCTCGATATCGTCAGCGTCGGCGACATGGACGGCATCGACAAGCCGAAATTCGGCAACACCGGTGCAAGTTCGATCGCGCCGCTGCATGACAAGGCCATTTTCCACGACGGCCAGATCATCGCGCTGGTGGTGGCTGAAACATTCGAGGCGGCCGAGGAAGCCGCGGCGCTGATCCGCGCCGACTACGCCGAAGAGACGCCCAGCGCCGGCTTCGATTCCAGGGGAACGGAGATGGAGCCGGCCGCCGGCAAGAGTCCGTTGTTCAAGGAGGACGTCAAAGCCGGCGACTTCGATGCTGCCTATGCCGCAGCCGCAGTGAAGATCGACGAGAAATATTCGACGCCGACCCAGCACCACAACCCGATCGAGCTGTTCTCGACGACGGCGGTCTGGCAGGGCGATCAGCTCACGGTCTATGAACCGAGCCAGAACGTCACCGGCTGGAAGGCCGAGCTCGCCCGGCAGTTGAAGATCGATCCGGCCAATGTGCGGATCGTCAGTCCCTATGTCGGCGGCGCCTTCGGCTCCAAGGGGCCGATGACGGCCCGCACGGCGATCGTTGCCGTTGCGGCCCGCCGCGTCGGCCGGCCGGTGCGCTGCGTCGTCAGCCGCATTCAGGCGTACGGCACGCAGACCTACAGGGCGGAGACCCGGCACCGCATCCGCATCGGCGCAAACCAGGACGGCCGCATCACCGCCTTTGCACACGAAGGCTGGGAAGTCACGTCGCGGCCCGATCCCTATGTCGTCGGTGGCACTTCGGCCACCGGACGCATGTACGATTACGGCTCGGTGCTGACCCACGTCTCGCTGGTGCATGCCGACCGCAATACGCCTGGCTACATGCGTTCGCCGCCGGAGACGCCCTATGTCTATGCGCTGGAAAATGCCATGGACGAGATGGCGGTGGCGCTCGGCATGGACCCGGTCGAGTTCCGCCGCGTCAACGAGCCGCAGAAGGAGCCGATCGGCGGCAAGCCCTTCTCCAGCCGCTCGCTCGTGAAATGCTACGACCAGGCCGCCGAGGCCTTCGGCTGGTCCAAGCGCGAGGCCGCGGTTGGCTCGATGCGTGACGGCGACTGGCTGGTCGGCATGGGCTGCGCCACCGCAATCTATCCGACGGCGGCTGCGCCATGCGCCGCCCGCGTCCGCCTGACCACTGACGGCGAGGTTCGCGTCCAATGCGGCTCGCATGAGATCGGCACCGGCGTGCGCACGGTGGCAGCGCAGATGGCAGCCGAACGGCTCGGGATAGAAATGGACAAGATCAGCGTCGAAATGGGCGACAGCGCCTTGCCGCCGGCACCGGTGTCCGGCGGGTCGATTTCGACGGCAAGCGTGTGCTCGGCGGTGCTGAAGGCCTGCGATGCCGTCCGCGCAAAGCTCTTCGCCGCGGCCGTCGCCGAAGCCGGGCCGCTGGCCGGGTCCGGCAACGCCAAGCTTGAAATGAGCCAAGAGAAAATCGTCGCGGACAACGGCAAATCGGCCAAGCTGTCGGATGTTTTCAAGACGATGCAGATCGGTGCGATCGAGGAATATGCCGAATTCGCGCCAAAGGGATCGTCACCGGAGGCGCTGAAGAAGCTCTATGCCGGGCAATCGGAGTTCCACGGCGGCGACCAGGACAAGGATTCGGTGAAATACGCCTTTGGCGCGGAATTCGTCGAGGTGCGCATCAACAGCCATACGCGCGAGATCCGCGTCCCGCGCATCGTCGGCGCCTTTGCCGCCGGGCGCATCATGAACACCCGCACCGCTCGCAGCCAGCTGATGGGCGGCATGATCTGGGGCATCGGCCAAGCCTTGCACGAGGCGACGGAAATCGACAAGCGTCATGCGCGCTACGTCAATCGCGACCTGCAGGACTATCTCGTGCCGGTCAACGCCGACGTGAAGCAGCTGGAAGTGATACTGGTTCCGGAGATTGACCACGAGGTGAACCCGGCCGGCGTCAAGGGTTTGGGCGAACTCGGCAATGTCGGGACCGCCGCGGCGGTCGCGAGCGCGGTCTACCACGCCACCGGCAAGCGCATTCGCGACCTGCCGATCAGGATCGATCACCTGATCGTCTGACCTCTCCAACTCAGCCCGGCTTCGGACCGGCTAGGCGCAGTTTGCATCTATTCCTTCGGCGCGGTGGCGGGCGCGGTATAGCGGCGGCGCACTGCGTCCAGGACGTGGTTGCGGCTCTCCTGCGCCGAAAGTGTGTCGTCTTTCTCCGCTTCGGCGGTTTCGCGCGCCAGCTCCTTATCCCTGATCTGGTGGCGAAACCATTTGGAATAGTCGCCGGCGCGCAAATGATGTTCCCAGGTCTTATCGTCAATGCCCTCGGCGATCTGGGCGAAAATCATCAGATTATGGGCGCGCAGGTTCATCGCATGGTCGGGGCCGCGGAAATAGAAGCTGCCCTTCTCGTCGAGCTGGCCCTCGGCATATTTGCGGCTATGGCGCTTGAGCGACTGCCGCGGCTCGATCGGCTCGACCATGGCAGGTTTCTTGTGCGCCTGCGGCCGCCAGAACAGCACGTGCTCGTCTTTTGGAGAGCTCAGATCCTTGTCCTTTGGCGGTTCGGTGCCGGTCTCGCGACAGAACGTCTTGACGACCTTTTTCGCCTTGGGGCCGAGTGCGATGACGGCGGTGACCAGCCGCAATGCTTCGGTTGAGATCGCATCCGGATGAACGGTGATCAGGATCGTGCCCGGCAATTCCATCGCCAGAACCATTGGCGTGTCGTCGCGCCGCTTCGGCAAGAGGTGATGCGCCTCATCGATGATCAGCCAGTGTGGTCGCGCGGTGCGGAAGCGAACACCGCCAAGGCCCGGCAGCAGGTCGGCAAAGAAGTCCGGCCGCTCGTTGACGCGCAGCGCCAGGCCGTTGACGACCAGATTGTTGTCCGGCTTCTCCAGGAGATCGAGCAACTGCGTCTTCGTCGGCGCGTTCGAGCCGTCGCCCAGCCGGACGGCGCCCTCGAGGCCATCGTAGTCGCCTTCCGGATCGAAGATGCAGAACTGGAACTTTCTCTCGACAAAACGCTCCGTCAATGCGGTCGCCAAGGTCGATTTGCCGATGCCCGAGCTGCCGGCGATCAGCACCGTATCGGTTGGCGACAGATACACCTCCTTGCCATCGTCCGAGCCAAGCAGAATGCCATCGCGGCTTGGCACAAGCTCGCGATCGCGCTCGACCACCTTGGCGATCAGTTCCTCGACGCCTTTTCCGCGCGCGCCTCGTGTCACGAGATCCGCCGTATCCTTGACTGCCGGCAGTGCGTTGTCGACGGCGACGCTGAAGCCGCAGGCGCGCAGGAAGGCGTGGTCGTTTTCGGCGTCGCCGACACCGACGACGTTGTGCGGCGACAATCTGAGGTCCTGAAGCGCGGCTGTCAGCCCGGTCGCCTTGTTGATGCCGCTGGGCAGGATCATCACCGCGCCCTTGTTGAAGATGATTTCCAGCTCCAGCCCCAATTTCTTGATGACCTCGAGCGCGGTAACCTGATGCGGTTCCCAGGTGGCGACGATCGAGCGTCCGACCGAAAGCGGTTTGACACCGTGTTTCCTGAGTTTGGCGATGAACTCGGGGGCGGGCGGCGGAGATATCGTCCGCTCCTCCTCGCTGGCCGGCGTGTAGATCAGCGCCCCGTTTTCCGCGACCACCTTGTCGAAGATCGCGACTTCGGGAAAGACGCGTTTCAGGTCGGGCAGCTCGCGCCCGGTGACGAGAATGAGCTTGCGGCCGCTCTTCTTGAAGCGTTGAAGCGCCGCAAGTGTCTTTTCGGCGACAATCCCTTCATGCGCCAGCGTGCCGTCGTAGTCGGTGGCCAAGGCTATGAAATACATGTCGTCAGTAGCCGCCGACGATTGGCAATATCTCGCCGGTGATGTAGCTCGAGCAGTGCGGCGAGGCGAGGAACACATACGCTGGCGCGATCTCTTCCGGTTGTGCCGGTCGTTTCATCGGTGTGTCGGCGCCAAATTTCGAAACATCGCCGGCTTCCTTGTCCGAGGGGTTGAGCGGCGTCCAAACCGGGCCTGGTGCCACGGCGTTGACCCTTATGCCCTTGTCGACAAGGTTGCCCGAGAGCGCGCGGGTGAAGGCATGAATGCCGCCCTTGGTCATGGAGTAATCGACCAGTTGCTTCGATCCCTCGATGCCGGTCACTGAACCGGTGTTGATGATCGCCGAACCGGGTTTCATGTGCGGAACGGCCTCCTGCGCCATGTGGAAATAGCCGTAGAGGTTGGTCTTCAGCGTGGTGTCGAAATGCTCCTCGGTCAGCTCGCTGAAATCGCTGGAATGGACCTGGAAAGCGGCGTTGTTGACCAGCACGTCGATCCGCCCAAACTGCTGCACGATCTCAGCCACCGCGTTGTGGCAGTGGCCGCGTTCGCTGACATCGGCCTTGATCAGGATGCATCGCCGGCCTTCGGTTTCGACGGCCCTTTTGGTCTCTTCGGCGTCCTTGTCCTCCGACAGATAGACGATCGCCACATCGGCGCCTTCACGTGCATAGAGCACGGCCACCGCGCGGCCGATGCCTGAATCGCCGCCGGTAATGACGGCCACTTTGCCGTCGAGCTTTTTCGATCCGATATAAAATGGCGCATCGTAAAGCGGCGCCGGCTCGATCGCCCATTCATGCCCCGGCTTCGGCTGGTGCTGCTCGGGGAAGGGCGGCTCGGGATATTTGCGGGCACCGGCCTGCATGGCGCCTTTTGGCTTGCCCTTGGACTTGGACTTGTCCTTCTCGTCGATACGGCGCTGGATGTGCCGTTGCTTGGCGGCCTCGCCGGCGATTTCCGATTTCATCTGCATGGTCATCTCCCTGGCTTGAAACCCAACAACGCACGTCCGGCGAAAAGGTTTATGCGACCACTTCATTCCTTCAGCCCGGCGACCCGCTCCAGCAGTGGCCGTTGCAGCCGCGGTAGATGGCCGACGACGCTGAAGGCCGCGTTCCTGAAGCTTTGCATGATGCCATTGTCCGACCGGGCCATTGACAGGATGCGCTCGCTGAGGGTGATCCACCGTCGCCCTATCGGGTGGCGTTCGCTTGTGTAGCCGGCCAGCGTGCCTTCGACGAAACGCCTGGCGAATGATGCGGCGAGATTCATGCCGCGCGCGCCCAGCGGCGAATGGGATGGAGGTCGGGGATGGTCATGATGGTTGTCCGGGTGAAACGAAACGTGACCTCATCCGAACGCATGGAGTGTTCGATGGTTTCCGGTCAGCCGACCCGATGGGCCAGGGCGGGGTAACCATTCTGTGATCTCCGCTGCCCCGGCCGGAACTTACCCACGCAGCCGCAGTTAGGGGCTTTGGGGGGTGGATACGGTTGCTGGATGTGAAATCGGCGAGGGGATGCCGCAGGTCTTTTCAAGGAGCGCCAACGGCATTTCACGCTTCGCTCTGTGGGGCGCGTGTTTCATGGCCATCTTTGCGGCTCTCGGCGGTACCGCCATCCTGCGTTCGGACTTCGTCACCGGCGTTGGCCGGCCGTTGGCGCAACCAGTGCCGTTCAGCCACAGGCACCATGTCGGCGAGCTCGGCCTCGATTGCCGTTATTGCCATAGCGGCGTCGAGACTTCGTCATCGGCTGGTCTGCCGGCGACGGAGGTGTGCATGACCTGCCATTCGCAGCTCTTCACCAACGCGGACATGCTGGCGCCGGTACGGGCGAGCCTTGCCTCCGGGCAGCCATTGCAGTGGCAGCGGGTGAACAGTGTGCCCGACTTCGTCTATTTCAATCATTCGATCCATATCGCCAAAGGCGTCGCCTGCGAGACGTGCCATGGCGAGGTCGACGACATGCCGCTGATACGGCGGGCGCACGCGCTGTCGATGGAATGGTGCCTGGGATGCCATCGCGATCCCGAGCCCAATTTGCGTCCGCCGCAGGACGTGTTCCTGATGCACTGGAAGCCGCCGGCCGGCATCGCCGAAATCCGCCGGTCGCTCATCAGCCTTCTCGATATCCACCCCGAGACCATGACCGACTGTTATGTCTGCCACCGCTGACAAGCCGATTGCGGCTCCAGACATGGCCGGCCTGCGCGAACGGCTTTCGCCTGGTCCGGAGCTGTGGCGGAGCCTCGACGAACTCGCCGATACACCGGAATTCCGCCGCTTCGTCGATGCCGAATTTCCTTCGATCGCCGAGCGCATCCCGGCGCGGCTCGACCGGCGCACGCTGCTGAAGCTGATGGGTGCATCGCTGTCGCTGGCCGGGCTTGCCGCCTGCAGCCGGGCCGAAGACATCCTGCCTTATATCCGCCAGCCGGAAAACATCGTTCCCGGCCGGCCGCTTTATTACGCGACCACGCTGTCGAGCGACGGCTACGGCATCGGTGCGGTGGTCGAAAGCCATGAGGGCCGGCCGACCAAGGTGGAAGGCAATCCCGACCATCCGGCCTCGCGCGGCGCGACGGACGCTGTCATGCAGGCGGCGGTGCTGTCGCTGTTCGACCCCGATCGCTCGCGCATGCCGCTGAAGCATGGCGAACCCGCAGCCTATGACGACTTCCTTGCCGACATGGCCGAGCTCACCTCGCGGCTCGCTGGAGCTGGCACGGCGCTGCTGATCGAAGCAACGACCTCGCCCACCATGAAGGCGCAGCTCGAGGCGCTGCGCGCGCGCTATCCCAGGCTGAGGCTGTTCCGGCACGATCCCCTGGCGACGCCGTCCGGCACCGAAGCCACACAGATCCTGTTCGGCAGGGCGCTTGCACCGGTCTGCCGGTTTGATCGCGCCGACGTGATTTTCAGTCTCGACGCGGATTTCCTGGGCGAAGGCCCCGGTCGTCTCGCCTACGCCCGTGATTTCGCTGCAAGACGCCGCGTGCGCCGGGCGGACGATACGATGAGCCGGCTCTATGCGGTGGAGTCGACGCCGACGATCACCGGCGCTGCCGCCGATCATCGCCGGCCGGTGCGGCCGAGCGAGGTCGAAACCGTCGCAGCGGCGCTGAGCGCCGTGCTTGGCGGCGAAGCGGCGCCAAGCGCCTTGGCATTGGACCCGACCTGGCTGGCTGCCGCCGCGAACGACCTGAAGGCGGCCGGCCGCTCGGCGCTGATCGTGCCGGGCGCCCATCAAACGCCGTTCGTCCATGCCGCCGCTCTTGCCATGAATGCGCGGCTTGGTGCGCTTGGCAACACCGTGGAACTGATCGAGCCGCCCGACGCGATGCCCATCGAGGGCGACCTCGCGGCACTTTGCCAGGCGATCGCCGCGCGGGACATCGACACCGTTGTCATACTTGGCGCCAATCCTCTCCACACTGCGCCTGCGGGACTTGATGTCCACGACGTGTTTTCGCAGCTGAAGCTTCTTGTCCACTGGGGTCTCCACCGCGACGAAACCGCCTTCGTCGCACACTGGCATATCCCTGCTGCGCATGATCTCGAGAGCTGGAGTGACCTGCGCGCCCATGACGGAACCGCGTCGATCGTGCAGCCGCTGATCAGGCCGCTTTACCGGGGGCGGACCGTGCATGAACTCCTCGCCGTGCTTGGCGGTGAATTAGCTGTTTCTGCGCTGCAGCTCGTCCGCCGGACCTGGGCGCAGACACTGGACGATCCTGCGTGGCGAAAGGCGCTTCGCGACGGCTTTGTGTCCGGCAGTGCCAGCATTCCAGCCGATGTCGCGATGCCCCCGGATTTGCGCGGCCTGAAGCCGCGCATCGAAGCGGCAAAAGGCGTCGAAATCCGTTTCGTTGCCGATCCCTGGCTGCGCGATGGACGCAATGCCAATTCGTCCTGGCTGCAGGAGCTGCCGCGGCCGCTGAGCAAGATCGTCTGGGGCAACGCAGCCCTGATGTCGCCGGCGACATCAGGACGGCTTCAGGTGGAAAACGGCCGGGTCGTCAACATCGCCTCGAACGGCATGGACATCGATGCGCCGGTCTGGATCATGCCTGGCCATCCCGACGACACCGTGACGCTTGCTCTGGGTTTCGGCCGGAAGCTCGGTTCGGTGGCAGCACTCGCTGACGGCCACGACGCGTACAGGCTGCGAAGCCCTGAGGCTCCCTGGATCGTCTATGGCGCCATGATCACGCCGCGCGACAGCAGCGCACGGGTCATCACCACACAACACCACCAGGCGATGGAGGGCAGGGCGATCGTTCGCCATGCCTCGCTCGATGCCTTTCGCAAAGATCCGCACTTCGTGCGCGACGGCGTGCCGCCGACGCCAAGCGAGTCGCTCTATCCTGACTGGCAATACAGCCAGGAAGCCTGGGCCATGTCGATCGATCAGTCGGCATGCATCGGCTGCATGGCCTGTGTTTCTGCCTGCCAGGCGGAAAACAACATCGCCACCGTCGGGCCGGACGAGTCGGCACTCGGCCATGAAATGCATTGGCTGCGGATCGACCACTACTATTCCGGCCCGCTCGACGATCTCGACGTCTTTTTCCAGCCGGTGCCTTGCATGCATTGCGAGAAGGCGCCGTGCGAGGTCGTCTGTCCGGTCAACGCCACCACCCACACCCATGACGGGCTCAACGCGCAGGTCTATAACCGTTGCATTGGCACGCGCTACTGCTCGCAGAACTGCCCCTACAAGGTGCGGCGCTTCAACTTCCTGGACTTCCAGGAATTCGACAAGGATGCCGCGGGACCTGAACAGGCCGTGCACAATCCAGACGTCAGCGTCCGTTCGCGCGGCGTGATGGAGAAATGCACCTACTGCGTCCAGCGCATTTCCGAAAAGCGCATCAAGGCTCAGATCGAAAACCGCGCCATCGCCGACGGCGAGGTGGTGACCGCCTGCCAGCAGGCCTGCCCGACGCAGGCGATCGTCTTCGGCGATCTCAACAGCAAGGGCGCCAGGGTGGCGCAGGAAAAAGCGGCACCGCATCACTACGCCTTGCTCGAGGAGCTGAATACGCGACCGCGCACCACCTATCTCGGCAAGATCATAAATATCAATGGCCGTCTCTCGTCAGGCGGGAAAGCCGATGGCTGAGGCTTTTGCTGCAAAACCGGGCGCATTGCCCGTTCTGCATGGCAGGCACGACCTTCCGGAGATCAGCGGCCGTATCAGTGCGATCGTCCTCGACGGCAGGCTGCCGCGCTATTTCTGGGCAGCTTTTTTTTCCTGCTTCGTCTTCGTCCTCATCTTCCTCTATTCGATCACCTATCTGATCTCGGTCGGCGTTGGCGCCTACGGCATCAACGTCCCCGTCGTCTGGGGCACGATGATCGGCAATTTCGTCTGGTGGATCGGCATCGGCCATGCCGGCACGCTGATCTCGGCCGTGCTCCTGCTTCTGCGCCAGCCATGGCGCGCCTCGATCAATCGCTTTGCCGAGGCGATGACGCTGTTTGCCGTTGCAATGGCCGGGCTTTTCCCGATCCTGCATCTCGGCCGCCCGTGGTTCTTCTACTGGTTGCTGCCGCTGCCCAACACCCATATGCACTGGCCGCAATGGCGCAGCCCGCTGGTCTGGGATTTCGCGGCGATCGCCACTTATGCCAGCGTTTCGCTGATGTTCTGGTATATGGGCCTGCTGCCCGATCTCGCCGTCCTGCGCGACCGAGCGAAATCGCGCCCGGCGCAGCTGTTCTACGGCATACTGGCAATCGGCTGGCGCGGTTCGGCCTTTCATTGGGCGCGCTATCAGACGGTCTATTTCCTGATGGCGGCACTGGCCACGCCGCTGGTCGTCTCGGTGCATTCGATCGTCTCGCTCGACTTCACCTTCGCCATCACGCCGGGCTTCCACTCGACGATCTTTCCTCCCTATTTCGTTGCCGGAGCGCTGCTGTCCGGCTTCGCCATGGTGCTCACCATCGCCATCCCGCTGCGCTGGGCGTTTTCGGTCCAGGATCTGATCACGCTGCGGCACATGGACAATGCCGCCAAGCTGATGATCGCCGCCGGCATGATCGTCATCTATGGCTACGCGTCCGAGGCCTTCTTCGCCTGGTATTCGGGCGAGATCTACGAGCGCACGATGATGTGGCAGCGCGCCTTCGGACCTTATGCGCCGCTGTTCTGGGCCATGCTCGCCTGCAACGGCGCAGTTTTGCAATTGCTCTGGTTCCGACGGGTGCGCCTCAACATGCCGGGGCTGTTCGCCATTGCACTCATCATCAACGTCGGCATGTGGATCGAGCGCTATGTCATCGTCGTCACCGGGCCAAGCCGCGATTACCTGCCGTCGTCCTGGGGCGAGCAGTCATTGAGGTGGCTCGACTTCGGCATCCTGTTCGGCTCGATCGGCACCTTCTTAGCACTGGTCTTCCTGTTCATCCGCATCCTCCCGGCCATCACCATCTTCGAGGTCGAGGAGCTGGCCGAGGAAAGGGGCAGCGCAGGATGAGACTTTACGGCGTCATCGCGGCTTTCGCCGATCCCGAAGCGCTGACCGAGGCGGTCCGCACCATGCGGGCGCGTGGCTACCGGCGCATGGACGCGTTCTCGCCATTCTATGTGCGTGGGTTGGCCGAGATGCTCGGCATGCGCAAGACGCGCTTGCCGTGGGCCATCCTTGGCGGCGCCGTCGCTGGCGCGGTGTTTGTCTACGGGCTGATCCTCTATTCGGTCGAGATCGACTATCCGCTCAATGTCGGCGGCCGGCCGCTGCATTCCTGGCCGGCCTTTCTCGTCATTGCCTTCGAGGCGGCGATACTTGGCGCCGCGCTGGCCGCATTCTTCGGCGGGCTGGCCGCCAATCGCCTGCCCGAATATTACCACCCGGTCTTCAATGCCACGAGCTTCACCTACGCGCGCGGCGGCAAGTTCTACCTGCTCGTCGAAGCCGCCGATCCGAAGTTCCGCAAGGGCGTGACCAAGGGCCAGCTGACCCGGCTTGGCGCCGAAACCGTCGAGGAGGTGGAGGCGTGAACATGCGCACGAGTCTGCTGGCGGCAGCCTTGCTGCTCGCCGGCTGCCGGCAGGACATGGAGGACCAGCCGCGCTACGATCCGCTCGAAAAGAGCAACCAGTTCGCCAACGGCATGTCGGCGCGGGCGCCGGCCGAGGACACGGTCGCACGCGATGCCGATCTTTCGCCGGTGCCGGACACGTTTCCCTATCCGGTCACCATGACGCTGCTGCGGCGAGGCCGGCAGCGCTTCGACATCTTCTGTTCGCCTTGCCACGGCCGCACCGGCGACGGCCACGGCATGGTCGTCGAGCGTGGCTTTCCAGCGCCGCCCACCTATCATCAGGACGCGCTGCGCAAGGCGAGTGACGGGCATTTCTATGAGGTCATCAGCTACGGCTATGGCGCCATGTTTTCCTACGCGGCGCGCGTCCCGCCTGCCGACCGCTGGGCGATCGTCGCCTATATCCGCGCCCTGCAATATTCGCGCGAGGCGCCAATTGCCGAACTGCCGGAAAGCCTCCGCGCCGAGCTCAATGCGGAGCCAGATCGATGATGCGGCTTGCCACCGAACGTTTGATTTTGCCGGCGCTTGCCGTGGCCGCCGCCGGACTTGTGCTTTGCGCCGCGGGATTGGCCTTCGACCTCAGAGCCATGTTGGCCGGCTGGCTGCCTGCGGCGCTGTTCCTGCTCGGCCTGCCGCTCGGTGCGCTGACCATCCTGATGGTGCATGGGCTGACCGGTGGCCGCTGGGGCGAGGCAATCCGCCAGCCGCTACGCGGCTTGGTCACGACGCTGCCGCTGGCGCTGCTTCTGCTGCTGCCGGTTCTGCCCAGGCTCGACCTGGTCTTTCCCTGGGCGAGTGCCGACGCGGCTGCATTGCCCGAGACGGTGCGCCTGAAATTCTCTTATCTGAACGTTCCGTTCTTTTTGTTGCGCTTTGCCGCCTGCGCTGCGATCTGGCTGGTGCTGGCGTGGCGCGTGCTCGACTGGACAACGACCGATAGCGGCCGCGGCAGCGCCGGCCGCGGCAAGGCCTATGCCGCTGGATTGATTGCGCATGGGCTGACGGTGACGATCTTTGCCATCGACTGGATGCTCTCGCTCGAGCCGGAGTTCTCCTCGACGATCTATGCGCTGCTGGAAGCATCCGCCGAAGTCGTCGGCGCTTACGCTCTGGCAATGACGGTGCTGTGTGCGAACCGCTCGATCGAGGTCATGCCGGGCGGCGAGGAGGATGTCGCGCTGAGCGAGGATTTGGCCAACATGCTGTTCGGCTTCGTGCTGCTATGGGCCTACCTGTCGTTCATGCAATGGCTGGTGACCTGGGGCGGCGACCTGCCGAACGAGATCCGCTGGTACCTCATTCGCAGCAGCAATGGCTGGCAATATCTGCTCTGGCTGCTGATTGCGCTGCAATTCGCGATCCCCTTTGCCGGGTTGCTCAGCCGGGATCTAAAGCGCAGCCATGCCGGCCTTCTGTCGATCTGCGGCATCGTGCTGGCCGGCCATTATGTCGATGTCCTGTGGCGGATCAGACCGCCGCTTGCCGGTGGCGGTGTGACAGCGTTCTGGTGCGACCTTGCCGCGCTGGCAGGAGCCGGCGGCCTCTGGCTTGCGCTGCTGCTTTTCGTGCTTGGCCGGCCGGACGGTATCGGCTTCTGGCGCCGGGGGCCGGCGCATGGCTAGGGCGGCCCGCCATCCCGAAACGCGCGATATCTGGCCGGGCGCGCTGCTTGCCTTCGCGGCCGGCTTGCTGCTGTTCCTGGCGGCATCAGCCATCGTCCTCGGGCTCGTCTTCGACACCAGACCGTTGTGGCCGCTGCCGGGGCCATCGTCGGCCGGCAACCGAGCCAGTCCCGCCTTGCAGCGCTTTCCGGAAGACGACCTAGCCGCCTTCCGCAAGGCGGAGGAGCAGGCACTGAACAAAGTCGGCTGGGTCGACCGCACCGCCGGCATTGCTCGCATTCCGATCGAGGACGCCATGTGGGCGATCGTCAGCCACGGTTTGCCGAACTGGGGGCAGCCGCCGGCGGCCGCCGGCGCCGACTGCGGATTGGTCGAGGCCGAGATACCACGCGCGCCACAGGCCGCTCGCTGCCGGACCGCGCCAGGCCAGGGAGGCCGGCCGTGAAGGCTTGGCTAACCGCTTTTTCCCTCCTCGTGGTGCTGCCCGCCTCAGCCGTCGCACGCCCGGCCTTCGATCCCGAGATCGGCGCACAGCTCAGCCTCGACCGGGTGTTTCGTGATGCATCCGGCGTGCAGCGCACGATCGGCCAAACGCTTGCGGGCCGGCCGGCGCTGCTGATTTTCGGCTATGACAAATGCCCGAACCTTTGTGGTGTGACCCAACAGGCGGTCGCTTCGGATTTGAAAAAGACGTCGCTCGATCCCGAAACCTATCGCGCTTTGTTCGTCTCGATCGATGCCGCCGACACGGCCGGTGATGCGAGCGATGCGCAAACCACCGTCGCCGCTGTGGCCGACGCGAGGAACCTGTCGGCATGGCGGTTCCTGACCAGTGCCGACGGCGCCGGTGCCGCCCTTGCGGCGGAGGCTGGCATCAGCTTCGACACACGCGCCAGGATCGACCAGTTCGCCCATCCGATCGCCGTCATCGCGCTGACGCCGAAAGGCCGGATAGCGCAGGTGCTGCCGGCGCTGAGCTTCACGCCGCGCGATCTTAAGCTTGCCCTTGTCGAGGCATCTTCCGGCAAGCTCGGCTCGATCGCCGATCATGCCTTCCTGCTCTGCGCCGGCTTCGATACCTCTAAGGGGCAATATACGCCGGCGATTTGGGCTGCCTTGAAGCTCGCCAGCATCGTGATGGTGGTGGGGTTGGCGACGGCCATACTGCAGCTGGCGCGCAGGAGGCGGGCGTGAGCTTCGGTATCCGGTTTTTCCCGCCGGAAGCCTCGTCGATCGCAAGCAGCATCGATGCGTTGTTCTATACATTGCTGGCCTTCGCGGCCGCGCTCGGCCTGTTCCTGACCGTTCTCGTGGTCGGCTACGCCGTCAAATATCGCGTCGGCTCCGCCGCCGACCGTACCGGGGCGCGTGCCCGCAGCCTGCCGCTGGAGATGACATGGAGCATTGCCAGCCTGGTGATGGCCTTCATCTTCTTCGGCTGGGGCGCAGTCCTGTTTGTGCGGCGCGACCATCCGCCGCCGGACGCTATCGAGATCGCCGGCCTCGGCAAGCAATGGATGTGGGAGTTCCGCCATTCCGGCGGCCAGCGTGAGATCAACGAGCTGCACGTGCCGGTCGGCAAGGCGGTGGTGGTGTCGCTGGCATCGCAGGACGTCATCCACTCCTTCTATGTGCCGGCCTTTCGGGTGAAGCAGGATGCGGTGCCGGGACGCACCACCAACGTCTGGTTCATTGCCACCGAACCGGGCCGCTACCATCTGTTCTGCGCCGAATATTGCGGCACCCAGCATTCCGAAATGGGCGGCTGGGTAACGGTGCTGGCTCCGGAGCAATATGCGTCGTGGCTGGGCAGCCAAGATGAAGGCGAAAGCCTCGCCGCGAGCGGCGGGAAACTGTTCCGCGCGCTCGGCTGCTCCGGCTGTCATGGCAATTCCAGTAAGGTGCGGGCGCCCGGCCTCGATGGGATTTTCGGCCGGCCGGTGGCGCTGGCGAACCGGCAGACGGTCATCGCCGACGAACGCTATCTGCGCGATTCGATCCTTGTCCCGAACAAGGAAATCGCCGCCGGCTACCAGCCGGTGATGCCGAGCTTCGACGGTCTGGTCGATGAAGCCGAGTTGCAGATGCTGATGGCCTATCTCAAGTCGCGTTCGTTCCAATTTCCCTCGTTCCCGGCGGCAAACAGCGAGGCGCCGCAATGAATCGCGATTTGGCGCCGGCAAACTATCTCAGTGAGGGTGCCTGGCCGCGCGCCTGGCTGCTGACAACCGACCACAAACGGGTAGCGTGGCTCTATCTCGTCTCGCTGACGGCCTTCTTCTTCCTCGGCGGTGCGTTTGCCGTGCTGATGCGCATCGAGCTTGCGACGCCGGCCGGCGACCTGGTCTCCGACGATGTCTACGACCGGCTGTTTTCGCTGCACGGCATCATCATGGTATGGTTCTTTCTGGTGCCGTCGATCCCGGCGACGCTCGGCAATTTCCTGTTGCCGCTGATGATCGGCGCGCGCGATCTTGCCTTTCCCCGCCTCAACCTGGCCAGCTGGTATGTCTTCATGTTCGGCAGCCTGTTCGCGCTCGCCTCGGTGCTTTTGGGCGGCGTCGACACCGGCTGGACCTTCTACACGCCGCTGTCGACGCTCTATGCCAACGGCTTTGTCTCGACCGCGGCATTTGGCGTTTTCATCGTCGGCTTTTCGACAATCATGACCGGCATCAATTTCATCGTTACCGTCCACACCTTGCGGGCGCCCGGCCTCACCTGGTTCCGGCTGCCGATCTTCGTCTGGACGCTGTACGCCACCAGCCTGGTGATGGTGCTGGCAACGCCGGTGCTTGCAGCATCGCTGATCCTCATCGTGCTGGAGCGCGTCTTCGGCATCGGCATCTTCAATCCCGACCTCGGCGGCGATCCGCTGTTGTTCCAGCATCTGTTCTGGTTCTACTCGCACCCCGCCGTCTACATCATGATCCTGCCGGGCATGGGGGTGGTCTCGGAAGTGCTGCCGTGCTTCAGCCGCCGGCCACTGTTTGGCTACAAGGCCGTCGCCCTGGCTTCAATGGCGATCGCCGTCTTCGGCTTTCTCGTCTGGGGCCACCACATGTTCGTCAGCGGGCAGTCGGCCTATGCCGGCGTGGTGTTTTCGTTCCTGTCCTTCTGCGTCGCGATCCCATCGGCGATAAAGGTGTTCAACTGGAGCCTGACGCTGCGCAAGGGCGAAATCAGCTTCGAGACGCCGATGCTTTATGCCCTGTTCTTCCTGGCGCTATTCACTTTTGGCGGGCTGGCCGGCCTTTTCCTTGCCGCCCTCGCCGTCGACGTCCACGTTCACGACACCTATTTCGTCGTCGCCCATTTCCACTACATCATGGTCGGCGGCATGGTGACCGCCTACATGGCCGGGCTGCATTTCTGGTGGCCGAAGCTCACCGGCCGCATGTATTCGGAGATTTGGGGCCGTATAGCCGCGGCTGTGACCTTCATCGGCTTCAACCTGACCTTTTTTCCGCAATATGTGCTCGGCTTTTTGGGCATGCCGCGGCGCTACCATACCTATCCGCCGGAATTCGCTTTCTGGCACATCCTGTCGTCGGCAGGCGCCGTGGTGCTGGCGATCGGCTATCTGATGCCGCTCCTCTATTTGGCGTGGTCGCTGTTTCGAGGCGCGCGGGCGCCGGATAATCCATGGCGAGCCACCGGGCTCGAATGGCAAACAAGCTCGCCGCCTCCGGCGCATAATTTCGATCGCATGCCGACCGTCACCAGGCCAGCCTACGATTATCCGATGAAAGGCCTGACCGAGAAACGGTCGGACCCGGTGGAGGATCTGGTTTGAAGTCACCGATGACAAGCATCGCCTTCGACCGGCCGGCTCGCGAAACGGCAGCCGCCAGCTTTGCCATGTGGGTGTTCATCGGCTCCGAGGCGATGCTGTTCGGCGCCATCCTGCTCGTCTTCATGTTTGCCCGGTTGAGTTATGGCGACGCCTTCGCCGGCGCGGCGAAGCATCTGTCGCTGCCACTGGGCACGGCCAATACCGTCGTCCTGATCACCAGCAGTTTCGCCATGGCGCTCGCCCATATGTACACGGCCGCGCGGCGATGGCGCGCCGCCGGCCGGGCATTGGCTGCGACGGCGCTGCTCGGCGTCGTCTTCCTGGCGATCAAGGCGACGGAGTACGCCAGGGAATTCGGCGAAGGGCTGGCGCCGGTGCTCGGCGCGCCTTTCATCTATAAGGGCCCGGATCCTGTCCATGCCGAATTCTTCTTCGGCCTCTATTTCGCGATGACCTCACTGCATGCCTTGCATCTGATTTGCGGCGTAATCGTCATCGGCGGCATCCTCGCTCTGTGGCCGCGCACGATCGAGGCCAGCCGGTTCCGCCGCGTGCAGGCAATCGGCCTCTATTGGCATTTCGTCGATATCGTCTGGGTCTTCCTGTTCCCCGTCCTCTATCTGATCAACAGATGAGCGAGTTCCGCAAACTCACGCTTGCCTATGTCGGGCTTCTGGCCTTGCTGGCCCTGACTGTCGGCTCGTCCTTCCTGGCGCTTGGCGCCTTCAATTCGGCACTCAACCTGACGATCGCCGCGGCCAAGGCTGCCGTCATCGCCATCCTGTTCATGCATCTGCCCAGCGCCGGCGTCCTGCCGCGTCTTGCGGTCGCTGCTGCCGGGCTTTGGCTGATGATCCTGTTCGGGCTGACGCTGATCGGACAATAGGCCGAAGCGGCGCACCTCGTTCATACCCTTACAGCGGCTCCGGAACGGCTTTGCACGGACGGCTTTTGCTCGGCCGCGGGCATGGAAGCCCTTTGGCCATCGCCATTCAGATGCCGGGCCTCGTCCTCGGCTGCGTCTTCAAGCTTGGCGACGAGCAGATCCTTGAGGTCGCCAACCTCTTCCTCGATGTCTTCGATGGGTACGCCGGCGTCGGCCGCCTCTTCCTCGCATTCCCTGGCGAGGATTTCCGCCTCTCTTTCAAGCCTGATCGGAGGCGGCGGCACATGAACGTTTTCGTGAATCCAGTCCTGCAAGAATTCTATCGCACTATCACTCATGGGGCTCACCTGTAGCGGCAAACTGTAGTGCCATTAACGTACGTGCTGCAAAATGGATGCTTGGCAACGCCGGATTTCGAATAGCGATACTTGACAATAGCGTGATCGCCAAGGAGCTAGAGCTTTGCAGCCAGGGAAATCATTTGGCGTCGCAGAAATGCGGCTAACCAGACAGTTGGAGCGGGATGTAATTTGAAGGCATCCCGCCCTAAGACGCGTTGCGCCGTCGCGCCGGTGTTGCGCGATTCGGGTCGCCGGACGGCCGAACATCGTCATCTGCGGCAGATCGTGTCGGCCGCTCAGCGACACGGTCGGCGCGCATTTTGCGTTTATGCGCCATCCAGAATGGCAAGAGCTCGGCAAGAAAACTGTATATCGTGGTCTTCATCGGCATGCTCCGGACAACGGTTACAACTCGTCATCCCGGAGTTCCGTTCCAGCAAAGAGTTGCGTTCCGGCAAATCCGTCGCCTCTACAATTGCGATTCGATAGGCAGGCATCCAACCAGCGCTGCAACGATGCGCCGATAGAGACTGGCCTCGGGTTCATGCGAGTATTGCCGCATCTCGCCATCCGCCATGCCGAGCCACCGCAAGGCGCCTTTGTCCAAGACCAGCTGGTAGCTCGTCTGCGCCGACTTTTCGCGCTCGAACCGCCGGCGCAACTCCATCACCAGATTGGTATCATGGAAAAGCACGCCCATTTCCGCATTCAACGACACCGAACGCGGATCGAAATTGAAGGAACCGACAAACCCCAACGTGTCGTCGACCGTGAAGGCCTTGGTGTGGAGGCTGGCTCCCTTTGAGCCGAAAACGGAGATGTTGGCCTGGCGGTCGAATGGCTGCAATTCGAAAAGCTGGATACCCTTTTTAAGCAGCTTGCGGCGGTATTTGGCATAGGCGCCGTGCACGGCGGCGACGTCCGTCGCGGCGAGCGAGTTGGTCAGGATTGCAACCTCGGCGCCACGGTCCACCAGCTTCGACAGGATGGCCAACCCGGTGCGGCTGGGGATGAAATAGGGCGAGACAATTTCGAGGCGCTGCCTGGTCGCCGCGATAGCGGGAAGCAGCTCCTTTGTCAGCCAGTTCCTGCGCCTCTTGCCGCGCACCTTTTCCGGCGGATCGGAAATGACGCGAACGCCTTTCGTCCAGCAGACGTCGCTGTGCGCTACAATGAACTCCGTGATCGTGCGCCAGGCACGCAGGCTGTTCAAAAGCTGGCCGTCCGCGGTCGCATCGAGATTGTCGAGGAAATCGGCGCGCGAGCCCGCCGTAGCCGGATTGAGCAGTTGGATCGGCTTTGCCGCCTCGCAATTCCAGAACGCCTCGAAGATCTGCATCGTCTGCCCTACGGCAGGACCGAGAAGCAACAGGTCGAGATCACGAAAATTCGTCTCCGCAGCGTCGAAATAGGCATCGCCGATGTTTCTTCCTCCGACGATGGCCAGGCTCTCGTCGGCGATCCAGGCCTTGTTGTGCATGCGGCGGGTCATCGCAAACAGCCGGGCGACCATCTCCAGCGAGCGAAAGATGCTGCCGTTCCTCATGCCGCTGGGGTTGAATAGCCTCAGCTCGATGTTCTTGTAGCTGTTGAGCGCCAGGTAAGCGGCGTCGCTGTTGCGCGGATTGATATCGTCCAGCAGCAGGCGGACGCGGACACCGCGCTCCGCCGCCTTGACGACCTCCTGCATAAGCAGCCGGCCGCTATGGTCGTCGTGCCAGAGATAGTACATCAGGTCGAGGCTGCTGGTAGCACTGCGCGCGGCAAGGATTCGCGCGGCAAACGCGTCATAATTGTCGGCGATCAGCAGCAGTCCGCTATTACCGGCCGCGATCTTGTCCTGGGCAAACCGCGAAATGGCTGTATCCATGAAATGCACCGGCGAACGTCAGCGAAGCAAACGATCTGAAAATCTGACTAACAACCCTTCAGGTTCATTCTGGTTGCAGTCGCGGCTGCCTTATCGCGTCCAGGTTCAGGCGGGCCTTGATGGGCAGATGGTCGGAGGCGCGCTGCGCCAGCGGCGTCTTGTGCACCTCGATGCTGGAAATGAGGTGCGGCGGCCTGGCCAGGATGCGGTCGAGCGCAAACAGCGGAAAGCGCGACGGAAAGCTCGGCAGAACCGCATCGATCGGACCGAAATGCGGCAGCAGGGCCAGCAGCGAAGACCTGTTGCGGACGCGCCACTCGTTGAGATCGCCGAGCAAGATTGTCGGCCGCAGAACCGGGTGCGTGGCTTCGACAAGCGCGTTGGCTTGCTGCGAGCGCGAGCGCCGCAGCAAGCCGAAATGCGCGGCTATGATCCTGAGCGAGACGCCCTTCAGCTCCAGGTCCGCGATAACCGCGCCGCGCGGCTCGAGGCCGGGCAGCCGGATCTGGTTCACGCTTTCGACCACGCCGCGTCGCGCCAGGATCAGATTTCCGTGCCAGCCATGGCTGCGGCGGTTTTCCGGGACATGGGTGGGGACGAGGTCGCTGTCCCGCTCGAGCGCTGCGAGATCCAGCAGTCCCTGCCTGCTTCCGGTTCTTTCGTCGGCCTCCTGCAAAGCAATGATATCGGCGTCGAGTTCCTTGACCACGGCTGCGACCCGCTCCGGATCGAACCTGCCGTCGGTGCCGACGCATTTATGCACATTGTAGGATGCGACCGTGGTGCACGAAATTTCATTGCCGGGTACCGTAAACCGCGGCACTTCCCTTCGCAGCGCAGCGCCAAGCGACCTTGGAAGGGTAGGCGATCGATCCAGCATGTGATCCATTTGCGGTTGAGTCGGTGAGTGGCGGCCATTGCGATTATGGCGCGTGCGGAGGTCTGAAACAACGACGACCTTGCAAAACCGTTCCACCACCGGCCTCGGCGCGCCCGCGGTCTGGAACTCAGACGGGCAACAACACGTTTCGGGAAGGCAGCGCAGTCAACGGAGAAGTCGAATGCAGTCCTTAGCCGCAGATTCCGCCCCCCGCCCAGGCCCGCTCAGGATTGTCCCGTTTGATGGAACCGTGACCGTCCGGTTCTCCGATGCCATTATTGCGTCGAGCGAGCGGGCAAAGGTGCTCTATGAAGACGGCCATGATCCTGTTTTCTACATACCCTTCGAGGACATCTATTTCGACCTCTTGGAGAAGACGAACACGACGAGCCACGGCCCGCTGAAGGGCACGGCAAGCTATTGGCGTGTTCATGCGGTCGGTTCGTCGGCAGAAGACTTCATGTGGGCCTACGAGACGCCCGACACCCCGGCATTGGCGATCGCCCGCCATGGTGCGTTCGATCCCGGCAGGGCGCGGATCGACGCCGATCCCGCGGAAGACAAGCGGCACACGCCGCACGTCACCGAGTAGACCCACATCGGCGACAGCCGCCAGCTGTCCGTCAGCTCGGGAACTCTTCCTTGAGGATGCGCAGGCCGTCTTCGTATTTCGCCGTCGAGGCACCGATCTGCCGTGCCTGCCATAGATTGTCGGCGAGATCGGCGCGCTTGACCGGCAATGCCAGCGGGTTAGCCGCGGCCCTGCGAACGAAGGCGGCATCGTCCTCGTTCGGCCGCCGCGTCATGGCATCGACGGCAGATACGATGGACGGTCCAAACCCGGCCGCCTCAAGCCGGTCGCGGTTCCAGCCGTCGCCTTTTTCGATGACGTCGTGAAGATAGGCGATGGCTTTCTGGTCGAGCGTTTCGACGGCATCGACGACCCGGCGGCAATGTTCGATATAAGGCCTTCCAGTCTTGTCCGCCTGTGCGGCATGGGCCTGTTCGGCGATTTTTGCCGCGCGATACAGCACGCTCATCGGATCGACCCCGTAACGAACAGCGCATTCCTGGCGCACCAACGCGCCATAGTCAGCGCGAGTTCCGATGCACAACGGGACGCCCTGCTCCCTCACTTGCGTGCTGAATGCCGCCGCAGCAGGCGCGACACGTCAGGAGACGCGTTCAAAACTGTCGAGGCTGGTTCCAAAGGCGCGCCAGGCGGGGAGTTTCCTGGCTCGGGCCGGCGCCCCTTCCTTTTCCGCCGACAAAGCGGCATCGGCAACAGTGTGCCACAGCATCTCCAGCTTCCCGTTCCTGAGGATGCCGGTATAGCTCACCGCTGCGGCTCCGACCCGCCCTTCGGCCGCGCAGGTGAAGCCCATGACGTCTCCATGGCAGGCACCGAACAGCGGCACCGTCATGCCGAAGAAGGCGCTGTCCTCCAGCGCCGTCCTGAAGGTTCCGCTGATCCGTCCGCCTTCTTCGCCGGTTATTTCGACCACCGACCCGTACTGGTTCCGCCAGGTGCCCAGCCAACTCATCGTTGCTCCTCCTGATTGCCTCCACAGGGATTGCGTTGCCACACGGCCGCCAAGCCGCGGCCGGTGTAGCGGCCTTCAATCAGCCGCGATGCCAGTCATCGACATCTGCACGAAGTGCAGCGGCGCCTCCAGCGTCCAGGTGATGCCGCTCCTGTCGAATTCCAGGCGTCCGGTGCCGCTGAGCGCCTGCGGCGTGACGCGTTTGAGCACAACCGTTCCGAAACCGCGTCGCGTGTTTTCATCCACCAATGGCCCGTCCAGTTCCCGCCAGACAAGGCGGAAGCCGTCGCTGCCATCGGCGGCTGGCATCACGGTCCATTCGACCTCGACCCGTCCGTCATGGCGCGACAGCGCTCCGTGCTTTACCGAATTGGTGGCCAGCTCGTGAAAGGCAATGCCGAGATATTGCACGGCGTTCGGCTGCAGCATGATCATCGGCCCGCTCATCGACAGCCGGGCCTGTGTCGCGAAGGCCTTGGTCTGGGCATGGATCAATTCGCCGATGGTCGCGCCACGCCATTCCGCATCGACCAGGAGGTCGTGCGATTCCGAAAGCGCCATGATGCGTTCCCGGACCCGTGAAAGGAAGGCCTCTGGCGTACCCGCCAGCTTGCTGGTCTCGCGGATCATCGAGACGATCACCGAATACTGGTTTTTAACGCGATGGTTGACTTCGCGCATGAGTGTGCGGATGCGCCGTTCGCTTTCCTTGTGGGGGCTGATGTCGCGCGCGATCTTGGAGGCGCCGATGATACGCCCGATGCCGTCGCGTATCGGCGAGATGGTGAGCGAAACCGGTACCAGGGTGCCATCCTTGCGCTGCCGGATAGTCTCGTATGAGGGAATCCGTTCGCCGGCGCGAATGCGGCTGATAATCATGGCTTCCTCATCCACGTGGTCGGGCGGGATGAGGATCGTCACCGGGCGGCCGATCGCCTCGGCGGGCGTGTAGCCGAACAGGCGTTGTGCGGCGTCGTTCCAGCTGGTGATAATGCCGTTCAGGTCTTTCGACACGATCGCGTCCATCGAGGATTCGACGATGGCAGCGAGCCTTATGCCGACGTCGTCAGCCAGCGCCTGGGTGCGGAGGTCGAGCAAGGTGTTGATGGCGCCGACGACCTCGCCGGTCGCATCGCGAAGCAGGGCCGGGTGCGCGCTGAACGGGATGAACTGGCCGTCCGGCCGCTCGACGATCGCCCGGCCCCCACGAACGTCCCGCTCTTCCAGCAAGGCAACGGCCATCGGACATTCGTCGTGCGCCATCGGTCGCCCGTCGAGGTGGCGAAGCTTCCATGACCCGCACCAGCGGTCCTGGCCGATAACCGGACGATATCCCCAAAGATCGGCAGCGGCTTCGTTGAAGAAGGTGATGTAGCCTTGTCTGTCGGTGGTGTAGACGGCCACAGGCAACGCCTGCATCAGATCGGCGGAGGAAACTTGCGGGATTCCGCCAGTCTTTAGTTCAACGACGTCCACCAGTCCCCCGCTCCGCTTGGCTTGCCGACGGATTGCTTCGTCATCTAAATGCGCGCGAGCGTTTTCGGTTCCGTTCGGTCTGCTTTCGGACATTCAGGCTGATTTGCGTTTCGCGGCCGTTCCCGGACCTTTGCTCGGAGCCTTGCCGCCTTCTTGCGCCAGGCTCTTGCGCAGAACATCGGCGAGATTGACGACGTTCGTCCTCGGCTCGGGTGCCGGCTTGGGCGGTTTCTTGCCCTTGCGCTTGGCTTCGATCATCGCAACCAGCGCCTGTTCATAAGTATCTTCGAACTTCGACGGGTCGAATTTGGCCGGCTTCTTGTCGATCAGCAATTGCGCGATTTCCTGCATCTCCGGATCGACCTTGCGATCCTTCAGCCCTTCGAACACCGCGTCCGCCGCGACCACTTCATTGTGGTTGCGTAATTCCGTCATTACCATGCCCTTGCCCAGCGGTTGGATCAGCACCTCTCGGCCTCGCTGGTAGAGCACGACGCAGGAGCGGGCTGCTACCTTTTTCCTGGCCATGGCGTCCCGGATCACCGCGAAAGCCTCCGTGGAGGGCGCGTCGGCCGGAACGAGATAGTAGGGTTTTTCGAGGTAGCGTGCGTCGATTTCGGCGGCAGGCACGAACTCGCCGATCTCGAGCGTATGCTGCGATACCATCTTCAGTTTCTTGATTTCGTCCGGCTCAATGCGGATGAACTCGCCCTTTTCGACCTCGTAGCCCTTTACCTGCTCGGCCGCCTCGACCGTGTCGCCGGTCTCCTCGTCTATATAGGCGCTCTTGACCGGAAGACCGTCCTTGCGGTTCAGGATCCTGAAATGCACTTTCTCGGCCTCGCTGACGGCGCCGATGATCTTGACGCCACAGGAAACAGATCCGACTTTCATAAAGCCCTTCCAGGCAGCTCGTGGCGTCGCCATGTCGATCACTCATTTGCCGAACGGACGGAACGGCTGCGAGCGGAAATCGTTCCGCCGTGGCAGGCTATTCCATAGGCCCGCCCGGACGAGAACGTTCGTTTCATTTTCGTCAGGGGAATAGCGCAATGGCCAAACGCAGCGCAGGGTTGCTGATCTTTCGCCGAAGCGAAGGACATTTCCAGGTCTTGCTGGTGCATCCGGGCGGCCCATTCTGGGCGAAGAAGGACGACGGCGCATGGTCGATCCCGAAGGGCTTGATCGACGAGAACGAGGACGAGCTAGCGGCGGCAAAACGCGAGGCCGAAGAGGAACTCGGCGTCGCCATCGATGGAGGTTTCGAACACCTTGGCAGCTACCGGCAGCCGGGCGGCAAGCTCGTCATCGCATGGTGCGTCGAGGCGGATTTCGACAGCGACGCCATCAGCAGCAACACCTTCGTCATGGAATGGCCGCCAAGGTCCGGCTCGATGAAGGAATTCGCCGAAGTCGACAGAGCGGGCTGGTTCTCCCTGCCTGAAGCCAACCATAAGATCCTGAAAGGCCAGCGCGCCATGTTGGCGGACTTTGCCAGTCGGCATGGCGACGGATGAATTTGTTTCAGCCCAGTTCTTAAGGGCAGTGCTTGGGCTTCCTCACCGCTCTGCTTTAAGCGCGTTGCGGCCGCAGCGTGCGCAACGTGATCGAATAGCGGTGCTCGGCAACCGGCGGGATGCTGTGCTCCCATTCACTGCGCGCGGCGCCCGTCATCAGATAGGCCGATCTTGGCTCGACGGTGACCGTCTTGCGGTCCCATCGCGTGCCGTTTTTCCGGCGCAGGCGAAAGCTGCACGCGGCCAGCAGGGAAACGCCGGCGACCGCCTCGAAGTGAGGCTTGTCGCGGTGCCAACCGATACCGGCGCCCGGCCGGTACTCATTGATCAGAACCTGCACGAAGGTCTCGGCGGGCAGGCGGGCAAAGGCTGCAACCTTTTCCCTGAGCGGCAGCAGAAAGCCGGGTATCGGCGGTGCCTCGACGACTGCGCGCCGGTCGTAGTCGTAGCGCAGCCCGAAGCCGACTATCCGCCGGTTTGCCAGATGGCCATGAAAGTCGAAAGCCTGAAATGGCTGGCTTGCGAGCTGGCTCGCCAACGCTGCTTCTTCGTCCGGCGTGATCAGTTCGGGCCGGTAGCGGAATCCTTCCGGCCGGTCGTCGGTGGCGGCAAAGAGATCGCCCTGGCGGGCTGCAGCCGATGTCTTGGGCGATGGCATCAACCGTATTTGGTGAAGCCGCCCCGTAGCGGCAAGGCTGCTTCGGCAGCAAGGAACCTCGCTCTCCGTGCAGGGTTATTCACACGACGGCATGGAATGGAGCACTGCCGAGCATTGGACCTGTCGAGGATGCCTTCAACTGCAATCAGGAACATCGATTACCAGCCGGCGACGAGGGTACTCTCCGTATGGTTCGTCCCGAGCGGAAACCGCTATGATTACGAGGACGTGCCGCCGCAGGTCCACGCGGCATTCCGCAAAGCCTCGTCAAAGGGCCGGTTCTTCAACGAGCATATTCGTGACCGGTACAGATACCATCTGGTCGAGCAGAGCCATTCGAACTGAGCCTTCAGGCGCTTCTCAACCACGGTCTCGGTTCTCCGCCATGCCTAGCCGCGCGGTGGCAATGAGCGGACTTCGCAGTTGGCGAGCGACCTGATATTGACCATGGTCCTACCCGAAACATCGAAAGCCTGGAATGTCCGCCGAAGCCGAAAAAACCGAGCAGCTCCAGCAATTGCTCGACAACCTCGACCTGGCGGGCGCCCTGGACAGTGACAGTTATAAAAGGTTCCTCGACCAGCTGCCGATTGCGATCGCAATTTCCGATTTGGGCGGCGATGAACGTGTTGTTTACGTCAATTCCGAGTTCCAGAAACTGTCAGGCGTTTCCGTCGCAGAGCTGGAGCGCCGCAACTGGGCTGCGCTGAGCGGACAAGGCTTGGGCGAATACAAGGACCGGCCGCTGGCCCGGGCCATCGTCGAGGATATCGATCGCGCGGGGACTTTCAGGATGCAACGTGCCGGCACAGAGCCGGTCATGGTCGACGTTTATTCGAACCTGATCGAGGACGAGCGCGGGCGACGGTCCTTTCGACTGGTCGCCCTTGTCGATGTCACCGCGCACAAGGCAAGCGACAGCGAGGCCTTCGAACAACGCATCCGTGAAAAGGACATGCTGCTGCGCGAATTGCAGCATCGGATGAAAAACAATCTCCAGATGATCACGGCTCTCATCAGGTTGGAGGCCCGCAGCGCGGCGTCACCCGATCAGAAACGCTTCGAGCGTCTCGCCGGCCGCGTCGATGCACTCGCAATTCTTTATCAGGCGCTGTCGGCCGACGAACAGAAGGCCGAAGTTGACCTCGGCGTCTATCTCAGCCAGATCGCTTCCGCAGTGATGACGTCGCACGCCGTGCAAGGCATCCGGCTGGATATGAAGGTCGACACCTATCCCGTGTCCATCAACGTGGCGATGCCAACCGGCCTGGTGGTCAACGAGCTTTTGACGAACGCGCTGAAACACGCCTTTCTGGGTCGCGAAGGCGGGACAATCACGCTGCGCAGTGTTGTCGACGGCGACGGCTTTCGCATCGTTGTCGCCGATGACGGCATCGGCCTGCCCGAAGGCGAGACCTGGCCGAAACCCGGCAAGCTCGGAGCGTTGATCGCGCAATCGCTGACCGAGAACGCCAAAGCCCGGTTCGAGGTGGACTCGACCCCCGGCAAAGGAACGCGAGTGACCATCGTCTTCAACAGATCGGCCGCGCTCGCTTCGTAGCCGCACGAGCAGGGCTGCCGCAAGCGGGGTCATTCGAGGCCATCCGCATCAGCCGGGCCCCTCCATCACCTTGCGCGTGTGGCGGGCGATGACACCTTCTTCGTCGGTCGCCACGACGCGGACTTCGACCTTGCTCTCCGCCTGGCTCATCAGCGCGGCATGGGAGCTGTTGGCTGCCTCGTCGATCGCCACGCCGAGCCAGCCAAGCCTGTCGCAAATCGCTTTGCGGGCCGGAGCCGAGTGCTCGCCGATGCCGCCGGTGAACACCAGGCATTCGAACCCGCCCAGCGTGTTGGCGAGGGCGGCAATCTCCCTGGCGGCGCGGAAGGCGAAAAGCTCCACCGCTTCGCGCGCCCGGCGGTCGTCGCTGGCTTCCAGCGTGCGCATGTCGCCGGAAATGCCGGACACGCCGAGCAGGCCGGATTCCTCGTAGAGCATGTCTTGCAGCGCCTCTCCCGAAATCCCTCTTTCCAATAGCAGGTACAAAAGCACGCCCGGATCGATGGCGCCGCAGCGTGTGCCCATGACCAGGCCGTCAAGCGCCGAAAAGCCCATCGTCGTATCGACGCTTCGCCCGTCGCGCATGGCGCACAGGCTCGCCCCGTTGCCGAGATGGGCGACGATGGTTCTTTTCGCCGCCAGATCGGGCGATATCTGCTTGAGCCGGCCGGCGACATATTCGTAGGAAAGCCCGTGAAAGCCGTAGCGGTGGATGCCGTCTGCCTCATAGTGGCGCGGCAGCGCGAAACGGCTGACCAGAGGCTCGATGGTCCGATGGAAGGCCGTGTCGAAGCATCCGACCTGCGGCAGGTCGGGTCGCAACGCGGCAAGCGCCCGGATCGGCGCGAGGCTGCGCGGCTGGTGCAGTGGCGCAAGCGGCGTCAGCCTGTCGAGAGCCTCGATAATTGTCGGCATCAGGCGGACAGGTTCGACGAACTCGCGTCCGCCATGGACGATGCGATGTCCGGCGGCGATCAGTTTCCTTCCGCCAAGTTCGTTCTCGATCCATTGCAGCATCTGGCCGATGCCCATGTCGCGTGATGCGTCTGCGGCAAGTGGCCGATCGCACTGCAGCTCCCCATCGGCGGCTTTCGCGGTCAGCCTTGGCGCATCGCCCAGATCCAGTGAACCGCGCGAGGCAAGATCCAGCTCGGCGGACGCTGCAAGATCGTAAAGTCGGAACTTGATGCTCGACGAGCCGGCATTCAACGCAAGGATCGATCGTCGCATCAATCGCCGGCCCTCGTCGCGCTGTCCTGTGGCCAGGACCATTTCTGGATCTCGGGCATGTCCTCGCCATGTTCGCGGACATAGGCCGTGTGCTCAGCCAATTTCCCATGCAGCGCCGCGGCAAGATCCTTCGCCCGCTCGGCCAGCCCCGGCACGCGCGCGATCGCGGCGAGCGCCAGATGATAGCGGTCGAGCTGGTTGAGCACCACCATATCGAACGGCGTCGTCGTCGTGCCTTCCTCGCGAAAGCCATGCACATGCATGTTGTCGTGGTTGGCGCGCCGGTAGGTCAGGCGGTGAATGAGATAGGGGTAGCCGTGATAGGCGAAGATGACCGGCTTGGCTTTGGTGAACAGCGCGTCGAATCTGTCGTCGGCAAAGCCATGCGGATGCTCGGAATTCGACTGCAAAATCATCAGGTCGACGACATTGACGACGCGGATCTGCAGGTCCGGAATGCCTGAGCGCAGGATGTCGGCTGCGGCAAGCGTCTCCAGCGTCGGCACGTCGCCGGCGCAAGCGAGAACCACATCCGGATCTTCGCCCTTGGCAACCGTCCCGGCCCATTCCCAGATGCCGGCACCGGCCTTGCAGTGCGCTTCCGCGTCTTCGGCGGACAGCCATTGCGGCGCCGGCTGCTTGCCGGCGACGATGACGTTGATGCGGTTGTAGGTTTTCAGGCAATGGTCGGTGATCCACAGCAGCGTGTTGGCGTCGGGCGGGAAATAGAGCCTGACCGTGTCGGCCTTCTTGTTGGCGACGAAATCGGCAAAGCCCGGGTCCTGATGGCTGAAACCATTGTGATCCTGCCGCCAGACATGCGAGGTCAGCAGGTAGTTGAGCGAGGCGACCGGCTTGCGCCAGGCAAGTTCGCCGGAGGTCTTCAGCCATTTGGCGTGCTGGTTGACCATGGAATCGACAATGTGGACGAACGCCTCGTAGCACGAGAACAGGCCATGGCGGCCGGTCAGCAGATAGCCCTCCAGCCAGCCTTGGCAAAGATGTTCACTGAGCACTTCCATGACGCGGCCGTCACGGGAAAGATGGACGTCGTAGGGCTCGATCCGCTCCATCCAGACGCGGTCCGTAACCTCGAACACGTCGTCGAGGCGGTTGGAGGATGTCTCGTCCGGTCCCATCAGCCGGAAATTCCTGGCCTCGGCGTTCAAGCGGACCACGTCGCGAAGATAGCTTCCGACCGTGCGCGTCGCCTCTCCCACAGTGCCGCCCGGACGCGGTACGTCGAGCGCCAGGCCTTTCCAGTCGGGAAGCACGAGGTCCTGTTTCAGCAGGCCGCCATTGGCGTAGGGGATTGCGCCCATGCGTCGTGACCCCGTAGGTGCCAGCGCCGCGAGCTCCGCCAGGAGATGGCCGCCTTTATCGAACAGTTTTTCCGGCTCGTAACTGCGCATCCAGTCTTCGAGGATCTGGCGGTGCGCCGCATCGCCGCGTGCGTTCGATACCGGTACCTGGTGCGAACGCCAGAAATCCTCGACCTTCTTACCGTCGACCTCTTTCGGCCCAG
The DNA here is from genome assembly GCF_040318135.1 of Mesorhizobium sp. M1295. Taxonomy (NCBI): domain Bacteria; kingdom Pseudomonadati; phylum Pseudomonadota; class Alphaproteobacteria; order Hyphomicrobiales; family Phyllobacteriaceae; genus Mesorhizobium; species Mesorhizobium sp. M1295. The sequence goes on along the minus strand of NZ_JAMYLU010000003.1, from coordinate 354,638 downwards.
TCCAGCCCTTTGGGCTGCGCAGCACGATCATCGGCCACAGCGGCCGCTCTCCCTTCCAGCCCGCGGCTCGTGCAGGCTCCTGGATGGAGTGGATCCGGTCGAGCACGGTATCGAGCGTGCGGGCCATCTCCCGATGCATCGCAGCAGGTTCATGACCTTCGACGAAGAAGGTTTCGTAGCCATAGCCGAGGAACAGGCTGCGCAACGCCTCGTCTTCCATGCGGCCGAGGATCGTCGGGCTGGCGATCTTGTAGCCATTGAGATGCAGGATCGGCAGGACGGCGCCGTCGGATGCCGGGTTCAGGAACTTGTTGGAATGCCAGGCCGCGGCGAGCGGACCGGTCTCGGCTTCGCCGTCGCCGACGACGCAGGCGACCACAAGGTTCGGATTGTCGAAGGCGGCGCCGAAGGCATGGACCAGTGCATAACCGAGCTCTCCGCCTTCGTGGATCGAGCCGGGCGTCTCCGGAGCCGCGTGGCTCGGCACTCCGCCGGGAAACGAGAACTGCCGGAACAGCTTTCGCAAGCCGTCTTCGTCCTTGCCGACCTCGGGATAGATCTCGCTGTAGGTCCCCTCGAGCCAGGTGTTCGCGACCATTGCCGGGCCGCCGTGACCCGGACCGCAGATGAACAGAACATCGAGACCACGTTCACGGATGATCCGGTTCAGATGCACATAGATGAAATTGAGGCCGGGTGTCGTGCCCCAATGGCCGAGCAGCCGCGGCTTGATGTGCTCGGGCAGCAAAGGCTCGCGCAAGAGCGGATTGTCGAGCAGATAGATCTGGCCAACCGAAATGTAGTTCGCGGCGCGCCAGTAGCGGTCCATCACATCGATCTGGTCAAGGCCGGTTGTTTGCGCAGTGGTGCGGGCCTCGTCGTTCATAGAAATGCCTCCGGAATACCCTCGTCCGTCGTTATCTGGGGTGGCGTCGCGCCGGAGAAAGGATTTGCCTCGAAATAAGTTTGGGCGGCCGCCAGCGCCGCTTGCCGATCCTGCAACCTGGCGAGCCCGACAAAAGCGGGTCGGTCTTTGGGGAACCTCGGGGCTTGCCAACGGTTAGGAAGGTGCACCGCATTGTATGAATCCAGGCGGACTGCCGAGGCCCTGGGACATGGACCGGCCAAAGTGCCGTTTGAGCAGCTTGGGCGATTGTGGCGGAGGCCCATAGGAGGAGCAGAAAAATGCTCGATCTCTCCCATGCCCGCAACCAAATGGTCGACATTCACTTAAGCCGCCGTGGCATTCGCGACCGCAATGTCCTTCAGGCGATGCGCGAGGTGCCGCGCGAGGCTTTCGTCGAGCCTGGTTTTGAAGAATTTGCCTATGAGGACGGGCCGCTGCCGATCGCCGAAGGTCAGACGATATCGCAGCCCTACATCGTTGCGTTGATGATCGAAATGGCGGAGATCGGAGCCGGTGACCACGTCCTCGAGGTTGGCACCGGCTCGGGCTATGCGGCTGCCGTAATGAGCCGGATCGTCGAACGCGTCTACACGATCGAGCGCCACGCCGCGTTGGCTGAAACGGCAAGGCAGCGGTTTAAAAAGCTTGGCTACGACAATATCGAAGTCCGCACCGGCGACGGCACCAAGGGCTGGCCCGAGGCGGCACCCTTCGATGCGATCCTGGTTGCGGCCGCCGGGCCCGGCGCACCGCTCGCCCTGCAAGAACAGCTCGACGTCGCCGGCCGGCTTATCATCCCGGTCGGCGACGAATTCGACTCGCAGCGCCTGCTCAAAGTCACCCGGACTGGCGCAGCAACTTACACCGAGGAGGATTTCGGCGGCGTGCGGTTTGTTCCACTGATCGGCGAGCAAGGCTGGGGCGAGCCAGGCAGCGACAGCCAAATAGCGGCCGATCTTCCGCACCGGCATCAGCGCAGAAGCAGCCTGCCGCAGATGATAGCGACCGCCGCCGAACCGCTTCCGGATTTCGACGATCCCGCCTTCGGTGCGCTGTTCGACCGGTTTGCCGACCGCCGCGTCGTCTTGCTCGGCGAAGCCAGCCACGGCACGTCGGAGTTCTACCGCGCGCGCGCCGCGATCACTCGCAGGCTGATCGAGAAGCATGGCTTCACCATCGTCGCGGTCGAGGCCGACTGGCCCGATGCCGCGGCGATCGACCGCTACGTCCGTCACCGGCCACCGCGGCCGGGCGCCGATCCGCCGTTCCAGCGCTTTCCCACCTGGATGTGGCGCAACACCGACGTCGCGGCGTTCGTCGACTGGATGCGAGAGCATAATGAGCGGATCAGGATATCCTCCCGGCGGGCCGGGTTCTATGGCCTCGACATCTACAATATGGGCGGGTCGATCGCGGCGGTCTTGCAATATCTCGACCGGATCGATCCGCAGGCGGCAAGGATCGCACGCGAGCGCTATGGCTGCCTGACGCCGTGGCAGAACGACCCGGCCACCTATGGCCGTGTCGCACTCACCTCCGGCTACCAGAAATGCGAGAAGGCCGTGCTCGAGCAATGCCGGGAACTGCTTTCCAGAGAGCTCGACTATGCGCAGCAGGACGGCATCGATTTCCTCGACGCCACCCAAAACGCCCGCCTGGTCGCCTCCGCCGAACGCTATTACCGCACCATGTATTACGGCGGCGCGCAGTCCTGGAACCTGCGCGACACCCACATGTTCGAAACACTGGAGCACCTGCTGCAGGCCCGCGGCCCGGCCGCCAAGGCGGTGGTGTGGGCACATAATTCCCATATCGGCGATGCCCGCTATACCGAGATGGGGATCGTCAGGGACGAAGTGAACATCGGCCAGCTCTGCCGCCAGCGTTTTGGCGACGAGGTTGCTTTGATTGGGCTCAGCACGCATTCCGGGACGGTGGCCGCCGCCACCGACTGGGACGGCGACATGGAAGTGAAACCGGTTCGTCCTTCCCACAACGACAGCTATGAGCGGCTTTGCCATGACAGCGGCGTCTCGCCTTTCCTGCTCGATTTCGAGCGCGACGACACGCTGCGCCAACGGCTTCTGGAGCGCCGGCTGGAACGCTTTATCGGCGTTATCTACCGGCCGGAGACCGAGTTGCACAGCCACTATGCGGATGCCTCGCTCGCCCGCCAGTTCGATGCTTTCGTCTGGTTCGATGAAACCAGTGCCGTGACGCCGCTTGGGCCGGAACATGCGGGGACAGGCCTTCCCGAGACCTATCCTTTCGGGCTGTAGCGAATTTGGACCCTGGGGGAAGCGGAAAATCGAAAGAAGGACGTCACCAATGGCCGGAAAGAAGACTCATGAGCAGCAATTGCGCATCATCGAAGAGCGCGAGAACACGAAAAACGCTGGCAAGGATTTCGACGCGGAAGCGGATTTGAAAAAGACCAGGCAAGAGCGCGAGGCGTTCCGGCGCGGTGCCGAGCTCAGATCGGACCCCAAGGACATTGCCGATCCCGACGACCGCAACATCATCCGCGGCGAGCACCAGGAAAGCGCCCACAACAAGCATCGCGCCGACCGCTGAAACGGCGGGATCGCTTAACGTTAAGACAGTATGGCGCCGGTTCCCGTTCCCCGATCTGACGGATGCAGCGTTCGTGGCCGCAAATTGGCGGACGAGGGCGCCGTCTTGATCCCCTCGGCGCTATTCAGCAAAAAATGTCGCGGCGACAGCAATTGAGACGAGGCTCAGCATCGCCAGGCCTGCCCTGGCGACATGCGAAGTCTCCCAGACGTTGCGCAAATCTCTCCAGTCGCCGGTCTGCTTTCGAGAAAACATTGAAAAAAACGTCGCGGCTGATTGCGGCATGGCAACGTCTTGCACCCAGAAATTATTGACGGGATGCGTGACCAACCAATAGGTCGCATGTTCCGCCAGCAGGAAGACAAGCGCCGCCAAGGTCCACCAGAATCGAGCGCTTGGATAAGGTGTCAGGTAGAGCAGGATGGCGAGTGCAATGATGCCGCCGATCTCGGCAAACCCGCCGATCGTGAAGCCGGGATAGTAGATCGCCTGCACTGATTTGTAGGTAGCCTCCTTGAGGCGCAACTTGCCCGGCAACTCCAAAGCGTGCGCAAGCGACAGCGCCATCGTGACAGCGACCAGAAGAAGGCGGCGATCATCAATACGCGCATGTTCCTGCTCCCTGACCACAGCGTGGTTGGTGATCCGGTAAAGGCGACGCCACCCGACTTCCCTGCAGGCCGGTTCGGTCATTCCCCGATCTGGCTGGTCGACCGTTCGTGGAGTGTGGCGCCGGTCTGCGCGTCGACCGCGACCATGCTGACCTCGTAGCCCCAGAGCTTGCGGATATGGCGCAGCGTGGCGTCACGGCTGCCGCCTTCCAGCACGATGCCGTCCTTGACCTTGTGCTGCAGGCGCAGATGCCGGTCGCCGAGCAGGTCCACGTCCACCACCTGGATGTCCGGCCGGCTGGCGCCGATGTCGTAGCTGTGGGCGAGTGCGGCGCGGACGCTCTCGTAGCCGCGCTCATTGTGTATCGAGGCGACTTCGTAATGCGGGTCGTTGGCGGCATCGGCAAGGACAAAGAACCGCCATTTCCGTATCAGGGTAGGGCTCAGATACTGGCGGATGAAGGACTCGTCGCGATGGTTGGCCCAGGCGTCCAGCAAGGTCTGGCGCCAGTCGCCATTGCCGGCGATATCGGGAAACCAGTCGCGGTCCTCAGCCGTCGGCGCGGTCGAGATGCGCTGGATGTCCTGCATCATGTCGAGACCCAGCGCGTAAGGATTGATACCGGAAAAGCGCGTATCGTCGAACCCTGGCTGGAAGATCACGTTCGAATGGTTGCGCAGGATTTCCAGCATGGCACCTTCGCCGATCAGGCCGCGGTCGAACAAAAGGTTCATCAGCGTGTAATGCACGAAGGTGGCGCAGCCCTCGTTCATCACCTGCGTTTGCCGCTGGGGATAGAAATACTGCGCGATCACGCGGACGATCCGGATGACCTCACGCTGCCACGGTTCCAGGATCAGGCTGTTCTTCTCCAGGAAATAAAGCAGGTTCTCCTCGGGCAGCTTGAGCGATTTCTTGCGCTCCGTCATGGTATCCGTTTCGCGGACCTTGGTGCCGTCCTTGGAAGGCGGCAGCGTGCGCCACAGATCGTTGTAGGAACGTTCCTCGTATTCCAGGCGCTCGCGAATCCCCTCGCGCTGCTTTTCCGACGACAGCTTCGGCGGCCGGTGATATCTGAACACGCCCTGTTCCATCAGCGCATGTGCGGCATCGAGGATCTCTTCCACCGCATCGACGCCGTGCCGCTCTTCGCAGCGGGCAATATAGCCCTTGGCAAAGTCGAGATAGCTGAGGATGGCGCCGGCGTCCGTCCACTGCCGGAAAAGATAATTGTTCTTGAAGAAATGGTTATGGCCGAGCGCCGCGTGCGCCGTCACCAGCGCCTGCAGGGCCATGGTGTTTTCCTCCATCAGATAGACGATGCAGGGATTGGAATTGATGACGAGTTCGTAGGCCAGCCCTCGCCCACCTTTGCGGTAGAGCAATTCCTGGTAGAGGTAGTGCTTGCCGAACGACCAATGCCGGTACATCAGCGGCATGCCGACAGAGGAATAGGCGTCGAGCATCTGTTCGGACGAGATGATCTCCATCTGCACCGGATAAACGTCGAGGTGGAGCTCTTCGGTGGCGACCGCCTCGATGGTCTCGTAGGCGCGCGACAGCGTCCTGAAATCCCAGTCGGAACCGGAAAACAGCAACCCGGATTTGCTCGCCATCAGCCCCCTCTTTCACCGCTCTTTTGATAACCCGGCTGTCTGGCGAAGAGTTGGCGGAAAACCGGGTAGATGTCGGCCGCCGTGGCGATGCGGCTCATCTGGAAGTTCGACCATCTCAGCTTGACCGCACTGTAGGCACGCCACAGCGACGTGCCGTTGTCGGTAGCGCCGAAGATGTGGCTCTCACGCTCGTCGAGGATCTCGACATAGGCAAAATACTGGCAAAGCCGCATGATCTGTTCGTCGAGAAGGGCGATGCAGCGCTCGGAATCGGTGACGAAATTGTCGCCGTCCGAGGCCTGGGCGACATAGATGTTCCATTCGCGGCTGGGATAGCGTTGCTCGACGATGCGGTGCATCTCCTCGAGCGCCGTGGAAACCACCGTGCCGCCGCTCTGGGTGTTGTAGAAGAAGGTTTCCTCGTCCACCTCCTGCGCCTCGTGCGTGTGGCGGATGAAGACGACCTCGGTCCGGTCATAGCGCCGCTTCAGGAACAGGTGCAGCAGCACGAAGAAGCGCTTGGCCAGATCCTTCTCGCGTTCGCCCATCGAACCGGACACGTCCATCAGGCAGAACATCACCGCATTGGCGTTCGGCACCGGCTGGGCGTCGAAGCGGTTGAAGCGGATATCGACCGGATCGACAAAGGCGATCCGCTTGCGGCGGCGCTCCAGCCGCTCAAGCTCTTCCTGCAGCGCCACGATGCGCTGCCGCATCTCGGCGTTTTGCGGCTTGGCCTCCAGCGTCGCGATCTCCTGCGCGACAGCGTCGACCGCCTCCTGCTTGGGACGCCTGAGCGCTATGCGGCGGCCATGGCTGTTGCGCATCGTGCGTCCGACATTGATGTTGGTCGGCGAGCCGGTCGCGGCGAAGCCGGCCCGGCGCGGCTTGAAGGCGAGGATCTCCTTGAGGTTGAGCTTGACCATATCAGGCAGTTCGAGGTCTTCGAAGAAGAGGTCGAGCACCTCTTCGCGCGACAGCACGAAACGGAAATCGTCCTCCGATTCGGTTCTCCCCGGGGCGGATCCCATGCCGCCGCCCTGGCCCGGCTTGGGCAGCCGGTCGCCTGGGGCAAAATGCTTGTTGCCGGGCAGGACGTGCTGGCGGCTGCCGCTGTTCCGGGCATCGTTGAAGCTCGGCTCGCCGGTGCCTCGCGCCGGCATCGAAACGGCATGCTCGGCGTCCACGTCGGCGATCTTGCCGGTGCGGATCTGATCGCGGATGGTGCGCTTCAACTCTTCGCGCGCCCGCCGCAGGAAACGCTGCCGGTTGCCGAGGCTTTTGTCCTTCGGGTTCAGTCGGCGATCGATGAAGATCGGCATATGTTACCCCGGGCTGGCTTCAACCCGCCTTGTTCACCCGCATGTACCAGTCCACCAGCCGGCGGACCTGGCGCTCGGTGTAACCGCGCTGGATCATCCGCTGCACGAATTCGGTATGCCGCTTCTCCGTCACGCTGTCCTGCTTGGAGCCGAAGCTGATCACCGGCAGCAGATCTTCGACCTGCCCGAACATCCGCTTCTCGATGACTTCGCGCAGCTTTTCATAGCTTGTCCATGACGGGTTACGGCCGTGGTTTCTGGCCCGCGCGCGCAGCGTGAACTTCACCACTTCGTTGCGGAAGTCCTTGGGATTGGCGATGCCGGCCGGCTTTTCGACCTGCGACAGTTCGTTGTCCAAAACCTCGCGATTGAGGATCTGGCCGGTATCGGTATCCTTGAAGTCCTGATCCTCGATCCAGGCATCGGCATAGGCGATGTAGCGGTCGAACAGGTTCTGGCCGTATTCGCTGTAGGATTCCAGATAGGCCTTCTGGATCTCGTGGCCGATGAACTCGGCATAACGGGTGGCGAGCTCCGACTTTATGAAATCGAGATAGTCCGCCTCGGTTTCCTTCGGGAACTGCTCGCGCTTGATCGCCTCTTCCAGGATGTACATCAGATGCACCGGATCGGCGGCGACCTCTTCGGTGTCGTAGTTGAAGGTCTGCGACAGGATTTTGAAGGCGAAGCGGGTGCTGACGCCGGTCATGCCTTCATCGACACCGGCCGCGTTTCGGTACTCCTGGACCGACTTCGCCTTGGGATCGGTTTCCTTGAGGTTCTCGCCGTCATAGACGCGCATCTTGGTGTAGAGCGGCGAATTGTCGTGTTCGGCCAGGCGGGTCGAAACGGTGAACCGGCTGAGGATATCGAGCACTTCCGGAGCGCAGGGGCTGGAGGCCAATTCGCTTTCGCGCAACAGCTTCTCGTAGATCTGCCGCTCTTCCGTGACCCGCAGGCAATACGGCACCTTGACCACCAGGATGCGGTCGAGGAACGCCTCGTTGTTCTTGTTGTTCTTGAACTGCAGCCATTCCGATTCGTTGGAATGGGCAACGATGATGCCCTGATAGGGGAAAGCGCCGAAATTCTCGGTGCCGTTGTAGCTGCCTTCCTGGGTCGCGGTCAGCAGCGGATGCAGCACCTTGATCGGCGCCTTGAACATCTCGACGAATTCGAGCAGTCCTTGCGTCGTCCGGTTCAGGCCGCCGCTATAGGAATAGGCATCCGGATCGGACTGGCTGAAGTTTTCCAGCTGCCTGATGTCGACCTTGCCGACCAGGGCCGAAACGTCCTGGTTGTTCTCGTCGCCCGGCTCGGTCTTGGCGATGCCGATCTGGCGAAGCCTGGACGGCATCAGCTTGACGACGCTGAATTTGGAGATGTCGCCGGACAATTCGTCGAGGCGCTTGGCCGCCCAGGGCGAGATCAGGCCGTTCAGCCGCCGCCGGGCGATGCCGTATTTGTCCTCCAAAAGGTCGCCCATGCGGTCGGGGTCGAACAGCCCGAGCGGCGATTCGAAGACCGGGCTGACCTGGCCGCCGACCTTCAGCGTATAGATCGGACGCTGCTCCATCAGCCTTTTCAACTGCTCCGCAAGCGAGGACTTGCCGCCGCCGACCGGGCCGAGGAGATACAGGATCTGCTTGCGTTCCTCGAGCCCTTGCGAGGCATAGCGGAAATAACCGGCGATACGCTCGATCGTATCCTCCATGCCGTAAAAGTCGGCGAAGGTCGGATAGATCTTGATCGTCCGGTTCGAAAAAATACGGCCAAGCCGCTCGTCCTTGCTGGTATCGACAAAGGTCGGCTCGCCGATCGCCTCGACCATCCGCTCGGGCGCCGAGGCGTACATCGACTTGTCCTCGCGGCAGGCAAGCAGATATTGCTGGAGGCTTATCTCCTCCTGCGCCGCATTCTTGTAAACCTCGGAAAACAGATCGAAGACGTCGGATTGATTCTCACGCATGGTATTCCTAGCCCCGGAGCCGGTGTGGCTGCACGTTTGTCTCTTGAACAACCAAATGTCGGAAAGCCCTTGTGGTTCCCTTCACTTTGCAGAGAGTGCCTGTGACCGAATGATAAGACTCTAGATAAGAGCATCCTGCATGCCGACAAGGCGTGGAACGTCCTGCTCGAGGCACAAAATCCTGAATCACGCCACGCGGTGCGGGCGACCTCCGACAAGACGGAGGAACGGTTCTGGTCCTTCCCGGTTGTGAGGGAAAGGAGACGGTTCGATGTTTGAGACTAGTTTGTGGTTGCTCGTTGTTGCAGGCGGTCCACTGCTGCTGGCAATCCTGATCGCCTACGCCCTGCTCACCCAGCGCCGTCGCGGCCCGGCGGAGCGCAGGGAAAGCGAGCGCGCGACCGAGCGCCTGTACCAGGAAAAGAAGGACTGACCGACGGGATCGCAGCTCAGCTGCGGGCAACCGCCAGCCCGGCCACTTTTTCGGCGCGCAGCAGCATGCCGAACAGGTCACGCGGCTCATCGGGATCGGCCAGAAGGTCTAGTTCCTCGTAAAGGCCGGTCCGCTGAAGCTGATCGCGGACGTAGCGTAGCGCGGAAAAATCCTCGATCGCAAAGCCGACGGAATCAAACAGCGTGATCTGTCCGGCGTCCGTCCGGCCTGCTGCCTTTCCTGTCATCACCTGCCACAATTCGGTGATCGGATGGTCCGCATCGAGCTGCTGGCTCTCGCCTTCGATGCGCGTCTGCGGCGGATATTCGACGAAAATATCCGAGCGCAGCAGAATGTCGCGATGCAGCTCGGTCTTGCCCGGGCAGTCGCCGCCGACCGCGTTGATGTGCACGCCGGACCCGACCATGTTGTCGGTCAGGATTGTTGCCGATCGCTTGTCGGCGGTTACCGTGGTGATGATCTGTGCACCTTCAACGGCCTCCTGCGCCGACGCGCAGAGCTTGATGTCGAAACCCATGCCGGCAAGGTTCTTCATGCATTTGGTCGAGGCCGCCGGGTCGATATCGTAGAGGCGCAGCCTGTCGACGCCAAGCAGCGCCTTGAACGCAATAGCCTGAAATTCCGATTGCGCGCCGTTGCCGATGATCGCCATGCATCTGGCGGCCCCGGGAGCGAGGTATTTCGCCGCGACCGCCGAGCTGGCCGCCGTTCGCAGGGCAGTCAGGATGGTCATTTCCGAAAGCAGCATCGGATAGCCGTTGCCGACATCGGCAAGCACGCCGAAAGCGGTCACGGTCTGGCGGCCGTCACGCGTGTTCTTCGGATGCCCGTTGACGTATTTGAAGCCGTAAAGCTGCCCGTCGCTGGTCGGCATCAGCTCGATGACGCCGTCAATGCTGTGCGAGGCGACGCGCGGCGTCTTGTCGAACAGCTCCCAACGCCTGAAATCCTCTTCGATATAGGCGGCAAGCTCGACCAGGAAGCGCTCGATGCCGATGGCAAGCACCAGCTTCATCATGCGGTCGACGCTGACGAACGGAACGATGTTCAAATTGACGGTCATGGCTCAGAACCCCCTCGTCGGGCGATCCATGATCCGCCGGCCCATCAGGCTTGCGGTCAGGTCGACCAAAAGCGTGGCGGTGCGGCCGCGCTCGTCGAGAAAGGGGTTGAGTTCGACCAGGTCGAGACTGGTGACGAGCTCGCTGTCATGCAGCATTTCCATCGCCAGATGCGCCTCGCGGAAGGTGGCGCCGCCGGGAACGGTGGTGCCCACCGCCGGCGCGATCGACGGGTCGAGAAAATCGACATCGAGGCTGACATGGAGCATGCCGTTGGCGGCGCTCACCCGTTCGAGAAAGGCGCGAAGCAGTTGCGCGATGCCGTGCTCGTCGATCGAACGCATGTCGTGGACCGTCACGCCGGCTCTGCGCAACGCATCCCGTTCCGCCAGGTCCACGCTGCGGATTCCCAGCGCGCATATGCGAGCCGGGTCCACCTGCGCCGCGAGGCGGGGGAAATAGCCCTCGAAGCCGGGCTGCCCGCTGGCATAGGCCAGCGGCACGCCATGCAGATTGCCGCTGGTCGTCGTGTCGAGCGTATGAAAATCGGGGTGGGCGTCGAGCCACAGCACGAAGAGCGGCCGGCCGGCATTCGCTGCCCGGCGGGCAATGCCGGCGAGCGTGCCGGCCGAAATGCTGTGGTCGCCGCCGAGAAAGATCGGCATTGCGTCGGCGCTCGCAGCATAGGCGGTTTCGCTGATCGCTGCCGTCCAGGCGGCGATTTCCGGCAGCGCCTTCACCACCGCGTTGCCGTGTACGACAGGGCGCATGTCGGCAGGGACAATCGTTCCGAGGTCGGTCAGCGTATGGCCAAGCTCGGTCAGCGCGCCGGCCAGACCGGCCGTGCGCAGCGCGCTCGGCCCCATCTCGCAGCCCATCCGGCCAGAGCCGGCCTGGATCGGTGCTCCCACGATCACGCAGTGCATTCTCGTACCCCACCAAATTACGATGCCTTTAGTGAACCCCGCATCGCTGGAAGAATGAACATATCAAATTGGCAAATTTGTCGAAGTGCCTTACCATAGTGGCAGCATCTACTTCCGTTGTGAGCAATCATGGACCAGCTCGACGAGCAGATCATCACCTCTTTGCGGCATGACGCCCGGCGCAGCATTTCCGACCTTGCCGTTAGCCTGGGTGTCTCCCGGGCAACGGTAAGGTCCCGGATCGAGCGACTTGAAAGAGGAGGCGTCATCGTCGGCTACACCGTCATTCTACGCGCCGACGCGGTCGATCAGCGGGTGCGTGGCATCATGATGATCGAAATCGAAGGCCATGCCGCAGATCGCGTCATCCGGGCGCTGGGCGGCTTCTCCGAGGTCTCGACGATCCACACCACCAATGGCCGTTGGGATCTGGTGATAGAACTCGGAACCCAGACGCTGAGCGAGTTCGATGCGGTGCTGAGACGTATCCGCCTGATCCCCGGAATTACCGGCAGCGAAACAAGCCTGCTCCTGGCAACGCCGCGCACCACCAAAGCGCGGCTGTGACCTTCGCCCGTGACCTGTAGCGGTAACGAAGCTACGGAACCTTCAATTGCTGCCGCGGTTAGAGCAATTCCAGGAAAAGCGTGGAACGATTTTCCGTTCGGAATTGCGTCAAAACAAAAAGATTGAGCGGTTCGGCGTTTCCGCGAAACCGTTCCAAGCCCACACAGGCCTTCTTCGAGGGAGAACAAGCATGGCTCACGCCCAGCAAGAACTCGTCGAATTCGTTATCAGCAAAGCCTTCAATCCGGTCATGCGGGCCAAACCCGACGGAAAATCCGATGCCGAGCGCAAGATGCTCGAACATGTTCAGCAGGCCACGAAGACCGAGATCGAGCGCTATCGCCGTTACGGCTCGGCTGAGGAGGTCGCGACCAATTTCAAGCGCGACCTGAATTCCGACGCTGCCAAAAAGTTGCACGCCCAGCTGCGACGCCTGCATCTGCCGACGATCGAGGACATTCGCGACGACTTCGAGGACAAGGCCCGCGCGTTAGGCGTCAAGGCCTCGCCGTAGATCCGCGACCGGTCGTCCTCGGTGACGTCCGTCCGGTTGTCATCACAATCCGTCCTTGGTCGGAGGCCACCCTGACCGAACCGTCTCGGGGATGTTGTCCGACGTCAGCTCGCCCCGATTGAGCTTTTCAATCGCTTCACCGGCTTCGCTCTCGTCGAGACCGGAAAGCGGCAACCCGCCGACCACGACGGCTTCGTCGCTCTCGCTGTCATAGACCTCCCAGAGGCCTTCCGGATCCTGTCGTTTGTCGTAGGGCATGGCCACTCCTCCAGGCAACGCCGCTATTGTACGGCCGCTACCCATTTCAGGGCCTGAGCCTTTTCGTCTTCCGGGAACACCCGCGCCTCGATTTGCGGAAACAGCGCGTCCGTCATTTCCGTGGCTGCCTTGATCCACTGCTTGTCGGAAATCACGGCGGCACGTTTGAAGCGGTGGAGCTCGCGGAGTTTGCTCAGCCCATACTGCAGGTCGCGCCGTAAGGCGCCAGCCGTCATGTCTTCGAAGTCGGTAAGGTCAGTCAGGACGCCGATGTCCTTGTGGTCGCTCAGTTTCGCTTCGATGGCCGGGATGATTTTTTCGTAGTCCTCCGCCGTCACAGTGCCGGCGACACGAAAGGCAGCGACGTTTTGGGGAGCGGAAATCATCTCGATCATTTTTTCCTCCGGTTTCTGAATGGCTGGCTGCCTGAAACAAACTCGGGCCATTCGCGGATGTTCCCTGCCAAAAGCGTGTTCACTTCGACCTAAAATGACGATCGGCTGGCTTCCTGACGGGTCCTCGGATCGCCTGCGTGACGACGGTATAACGCGTGATTTGGCCCTCCACGGGGTCCTCTCCGTGGAAGTGGATTTCTGCATCCAGCGGCATCTGCGCGGTGTTGCCGAATTGCTTGACCGCGCACGCATGCACGAGCTGTACGTCGGGGTCACGCGTCATGGCCTCCATTGCCGCAAGCTCTGCCGTGCTGCTGCCGCCGATCCGCCAGCTGGCTTCCAGCACACCCGATCGCCAGATGCCCGAGGAATCGACACCTTGGCCGATGTCGTAGTTGCGCCTCGAGGCGAAGAATCCGGGATGGCCAAGCATCGCCGCGTCGTAGGTCCTCGCCTGCGCCACAGCCAAAGTCAGCGCCGGAGACAGCTGCAGCCTGTCGAGCGCTTCCCATCCGCCGCGCACGACGACCAGATCGGATCCGCCGTAAACGGGCTGTCCGGCATTGTCGGCGGTCATCCGCTGCACGCCGTAATAGCTGACCGATGTTCCGTCGATCGCGGTTCTGCCAATGCTCAGCGTGACAATGTCGCGAAGCTCCGTTTCGAGAACAAGCCCGTATTCGCTTAGGTCGGAGGATGGATATCGTTCCAGCAGCCTTTCGATATCGGCGACCGTCGCGGCGGTGTGCTGGTCGCGGCCCCGCGAAGCGCGCGGTGGCTTGAACCGGACCAGCCCGAGCTGCAGCAGACGTTCCGCTGCGCGCAGCGCGTCATCGCGTGAAAATGCGGTGTAGCCGGGCAGTACGGCCGCGCCGACGGCGCTGCCGAAGCCGGCTGGCCAATCTTTTGGCCGTGCCGCCGACCCGTCCACCAGCTCGTGGGTTATGGCCTTGGTGGTTGCGAGGCGCCAGGGCACCACACCGCCGAAGAGGTCGTCGGGCCCGTTGATGCCCAGTTGGACCGCATCGGCGGCAAGCAGGCTGTCGTCCGGCACGAAATACAGCCCGCCGTTGTCACCGCCCCAGTCACGCAGGCCCTGGCGGAAGGAAAATCCCTTCAACGCCGCAATCGTGCGCGCGACGGCAGCGACGGTCTCCCATTCGTGGGCATAGATGGTCTCGCCGCCCGGCGCGGAGAACGCGACCACAACACCTTTTGCTCCGCCCGATTGTGTGCCGCTTAGCCCGGTCATGTCGCGCCGCCCTTCGTCCATTGCCGGGCCCATTGCCGTTATTCCGCGGCGATGCGTCCGAACCGAAAAACCCGCTTCCTCGGCGAATGTTCCGGGCAACGGCGCGCTATCCGGTTTGACCGAGTTGCGGCGATCGGAACATCGGCGGCTCATGGTTTTTATGCGGGAGCCTCAGACAGGGTGATGGATGTGCTCAAGGAGGCCGCGCCCCGCGCCCTGGGAGCGGCCGAGGTCGTCGACACATTCGAACGGGCTTGAGACCGAGCTGGCTGTCGCATGAACTGCGGCCAACGGCCGGAACTGTCACTAGCGGTTCATGTTCATGATCGCATTCGTCGGCATCAAATTGTGGTCGAGGTTGGCCATGATCCAGATCGAGCCGCCGATCACCAGGACGACGATCAGCACGCCGAAGGCAAGCGCCAGGGCGTTGTTGGTGTTGTCCGGCCCCGTCGTGATATGCAGGAAGAAGACGAGATGCACGCCCATCTGCGCGATCGCCAGCACAATCAGCGCCACCGGGATGCCCGGTGCCCATATAAGGTTGGTTCCGAGCAACCAGAACGAGGCGATGGTCAACAGCGTTGCCAGCCCGAGGCCGATCACATAGCCGCGTAACCCGGATCCGACCTCGGCGTCGCCGAGGTATTCGTCACCCGGCGCCGTATCGATGTCGTAGCGCTCCAGGCCATCGGTGTCGCGCCTTTGCGCATGGCGGTCGTCAGCATTGCTCATCGACTTGCTCCCAGGAGATAGACCACCGTGAACAGGGCGACCCAGATGATGTCGAGGGCGTGCCAGAACAGGCTGAAGCACATGAAACGCCGAAGAATATCGTCGCGGAATCCCTTGGCGAAGATCTGCGCCATCATCGTGAGCAGCCACAGCAGCCCCGCCGTCACGTGCAGGCCATGGCATCCCACCAGCGTGAAGAACGCCGACAGGAAGGCGCTGCGCGTCGGTCCGGCATCGCGGGCAATCATATGCGCGAACTCGCGCAGCTCGAGCAGGATGAAGCTGGCGCCGAGCACGAAAGTGACAGCCATCGCAACATAGAACCAGGAGCTTCGCCGCGCGGTCACGGCGAGGCTGGCGAGACCGCAGGTAAAGCTCGACAACAGCAGGGCCGCCGTCTCGATCGCGACGTTGCGCAGGTCGAACAGCTCGGCTCCGCTTGGTCCGCCCGCCGTCTTGCCCGCCAGCACGGCGTAGGCCGCAAAGAAGGCCGAGAACATCACGATGTCGCTCAGAAGGAAGATCCAGAAGCCGTAGCCGACGACGATCCGGATCGGTGCCGGTCCGCCGTCGCCATGGCCGGGGGCATGGCCGTGCCCGCGATGGCCGAGGTGGTAGGGGTCACGCTCTCGAACGTCGATCGCGGTCATGGCCTTGGCCCCGTATACGTGGCCAGCGCCTCGCGGCGGGCACTTCGGTTGGCGCGGTCGATCCGGGCGACTTCGGCGGCAGGAATGACGTATTCGGGTATGTCGCGCCACGCGAATACGACGAAGGTGGCGAAAGCACCGAGCGCGCCGAGCGCCACCATCCACCAGATGTGCCAGATGAGGGCGAAACCCATCACGGTCGCAAAGAAGGCGCAGATGAACCCGGTGGGACTGTTGCGCGGCATCTCGATCGGCTCGTATTCAGGCTCGTCGCGCAGCCGGTTTTGCTCGCGTGCCCGCTGCTTGATGCTCCAGTAGGGCTCTTCGCCCTCGACATGCGGAAGCGCGGCGAAGTTGAAGACCGGCGGCGGCGAGGGTGTGGCCCATTCCAACGAACGCCCGTCCCAGGGATCCCCGGTGACATCGCGAAGCGCCGCGCGCTGTCGGATGCTGACGACGAGCTGAATGACCTGGGCGACCACGCCGGCGGTGGTGATTAACATGCCGGCGCCGGCAACCAGCACCCAGGGATACCAGGCCGGCACGTCGAAATGCTGCATGCGGCGGGTCATGCCGAGCAGGCCGACGGTGTAGAGCGGCACGAAGGTGGCGTAGAAGCCGATCAGCGTCAGCCAGAAGGCCAGCTTGCCCCAGCCCTCGTGCAGCCGGAATCCGAATGCCTTGGGAAACCAGTAGGTATATCCCGCGAAGGCGCCGAACAGCACACCGCCGATGATGACGTTATGGAAATGCGCCACCAGGAACAGGCTGTTGTGGAGCAGGAAATCGGCCGGCGGCACGGCCAGCAACACGCCCGTCATGCCGCCGATGACGAACGTCACCATGAAGCCCAGCGACCACAGCATTGGCGTCGCGAAGCGGATGCGGCCGCCATACATAGTGAACATCCAGTTGTAGATCTTCACGCCGGTACCGACAGCGATAATGCTGGTGGCGATGCCGAACGCGGCGTTGACGTCGGCGCCGGCTCCCATGGTGAAGAAGTGGTGCAGCCACACCATGAAGGAGACGATGCAGATGAAGAGCGTCGCGGCCACCATCGAGCGGTAGCCGAACAGCGGCTTGCTGGAGAACGTGGAGATAACCTCCGAGAAGATGCCGAACGCCGGCAGGACGAGGATGTAGACCTCGGGATGGCCCCAGGCCCAGATCAGGTTCACGAACATCAGCATGTTGCCGCCGGCTTCATTGGTGAAGAAATGAAAGCCGAAATAGCGGTCGAGCGTCAGCATCGCGAGCGTCGCGGTGAGGACCGGGAACGCGGCGACGATGAGCAAGCTGGCGGCGAGTGAGGTCCAGCAGAACATCGACATCCTGAGGTAACTCATGCCGGGCGCCCGCATCTTCAGGATCGTGGTGACGAAATTGATGCCGGTGAGCAGCGTTCCGACGCCCGCTATCTGCACTGCCCACAGATAATAATCGACGCCGACGCCCGGCGAGTAGGCGGTCTCGCTGAGCGGCGGATAGGGCAGCCATCCGGTGCGCGCGAATTCGCCGATCACCAGCGAGATGTTGACCAGCAGCGCACCGGTGGCGGTGAGCCAGAAACTCACCGAGTTGAGCGTTGGAAAGGCAACGTCGCGGACGCCGAGCTGCAGCGGCACGACCAGGTTCATCAGGCCGATGACGAACGGCATCGCCCCGAAAAAGATCATGATGGTGCCGTGGGCGGAAAAGACCTGGTTGAAGTGGTCGGGCGGCAGATAGCCGGGCGCCTGGAAGGCGAGGGCCTGCTGGGACCGCATCATGATGGCGTCGCTGAAGCCGCGCAGCAGCATCAGCAGCGCCAGCAGCGTGTACATGACGCCGATCCGCTTGTGATCGACGCTTGTGATCCATTCGCGCCACAGATAGGGGAAATGGCCGGCCAGGAAGACCCAGGCCAGCACGCCGAGGATTGCCAGGGCGACGACCGCCGAGGCGATCATCGGCAGAGGCTGATCGAACGGAATGACGTCCCAGCTCAATTTTCCGAGCATTGTCAGCCTCCTGTCTTGGGCGATACGCTCGGCTCGGGGCGACCGGCCTGGGGGCCGGGCGCGGGCGGAACGCCCTGCGTCGCGATTTCATGGAAAAGATCCGGCTCGACCGAGCGATAGGTCGAAGGCGGCACGTCCAGGCTCTGTCGGGCCAGTTCCTGGTAGCTGGCCTTGTCGAGTGCCTGTCCCTGGCTTCGCGCCGAATTGACGAACGCGTCGAAGTCGTCCACCGCGACAGCATGCAGCACGAATTGCATGCCTGGAAAGCCGTCGCCGCTGAAATGGGCCGACCGCCCATAGAATTCGCCCTGCTGGTCCGCCTGCAGGTGAAGCTGCGTCGTCATGCCGTTCATCGTGTAGATCATGCCGCCGAGCTGAGGCACGAAGAACGCGTTCATGACACTTGCCGAGGTAAGCGAGAAATGCACCGGCCTGCCCGCCGGCACCACGAGCTGGTTGATGCTCGCGACGTTCTGCTCGGGGTAGATGAACAGCCATTTCCAGTCGAGCGAGACGACCTGCACCTCAAGCGGCTGTTGCTGGGAATCCAGCGGCTTCATTGGATCGAGGTCATGCGACCCGATCCAGATGATGCCGCTCAGAAACAGGATGACGAGGATGGGGATCGACCAGACCACCAGTTCGATGCGTCCGGAATAGGCCCATTCCGGCAGATACCGCGCTCTTGTGTTGGTTTCCCGGAACCACCAGGCAAAGCCGAGCGTCGCCACGATCGTCGGGATGACGATGGCCAGCATGATGGCAACCGAATTGAGCAGGATCGTGCGCTGCGCCGCGCCGACTGGCCCGTGAGGGTCGAGCACGCCGCCCTGGCAGCCGGCAAGCAGCCCGGCAAGTAGCGTCGTCGCGCCGACGCGGCCAAGAACGGCACAGTTTCGAACGATCGCCCTCAGCAACATGAGATCTCGCCGTTTCCTGAAAACCGATTGGAACGTTGCAGGCAGCGTGGCTGCCAACCCCGAATGTGCGCGCCGGTGTGCTCCTGGCGACAGTTTCTTCACGCACGCGGCTCCGGCTGGCAGAACCACATGCCGTGGATGTCGTTAAGCGGTCAACCTGTCGAGAACCCCTCCAAATCCTAACAAACCAGCGGCAAATCCCACGCAACCAAAGCCAAATCTTAAGAAACCAGAAACAGTACCCAGATCGAAGTTATCGCCAGAAACGTGGCGAATGCCAAGGCGGCAAACCGGTTCATGGCCGCGCCCACAGTTGGGCCATTTCGTCCGCTCCCTACGACTCGGCGCTGAATCCAGTGACGCTGCCCAATGATGCTGCTCAAGATGGTTGCGCCAACCGAACGTATGTTCGTCGCGAAAGTTCCAAAAAGCCAGACCCGTCGCAGCCTTTGGTTGAAGGCCGGCGACAATGCGATGCGCACCAGCGGCGGTTGGGGCGGTTTCCCTGCCAAACGAAGTCGAGACTGGTTTTGCGTATGTAAAAATTACTTGTCTAGGTGAAAATAGTTGCTACTAATCGGCTGGGTGGTTCAGGGAGGAATTTCGGGCATGACAAGACTGCGCGGTCTCGCGTGGGATCACCGACGCTGCTGGGGTCCGCTCGACGCCAGCATCGGGCCGTATTGTGCCGCCAATCCCGGTCTTGAGATCGAATGGGACCGCCGCAGCCTCTACGAGTTCGGCGAGGGCGCGCTTGGTCCGGTGCTCGGCGCCTATGATCTTGTCGTGTTCGACCATCCGTTCATCGGCGATATTGCCGAAGGCGGGCTGATGGTGCCGTTCGATTTGTCGGCTGAGCAGCGCCGCGGCTTCGAACGGGATTCGGTCGGCGCATCCTGGCAATCCTACGCAAGGGACGGGCGCCAATGGGCGTTGCCGATCGATGCTGCCTGCCAGGTTGCCTCGTATCGCCCCGATCTCTTGGAGCGCTACGGGCCGCTGCCGCGCAGCCATGACGAGGTGCTGGAGCTCGGCCGGCGCGCCTTGAAGGACGGCAAATGGCTTGGGCTGCCGTTGGTGCCGACTGACGCCATGTGCCTGCTTTTGACGCTGGGCGAACCGCGGGAAGACGGCGACGAGTTCATTGCCAGGGAAAAAATCGAGCAGGCCGTTGGGCAATTGCGCCAGCTTGCGGCGCTGTCGCATCCGGACTCGCCGAAATGGAACCCGATCCGCTGCTACGATCATATGATCGCGCATGACGATGTGGTCTACGTGCCGTTCGCCTTCGGCTATGTGAACTATGCCTTCAAGGCAGACAGGCCGTATCTGCGCTTCGCCGATGTGCCGACGCCGCGATCCGCCGGCGCCTTGCTCGGCGGCGCCGGCATCGGCGTCAGCGCCCAATCGAAACACAAGCAGGCAGCCATCGATTACGCGCTGTTTCTGTGCTCGCCCGGCTATCAGCGCGGCGACTATGTGAAATCCGGCGGACAGCCGGGATCGCTGGCGGCGTGGCAGGATGCCGAGGTCAACGCGCTCTCGGGCGGCTTCTTCGCCTCGACGCTGGCGACGATCGAAGCCTCCTATCTGCGCCCGACCCATACGGGCTTCATCAGCTTCTTCCGCCAATGCGCCCCTCATGCTGCCGCGGCCATCGCCGGCGAATTGCCGGCGGCCGAGCTCGCGGATCGGCTGAACCGGCTCTATCGCGAGACCAGGCATGGCCAGCCGCAACGGAGCGTCGCGTAATGGCCACCGATATTGCCCAGATCGTCGACGAAGGCGAAAGCGGCCGCAACGGCTATCGCGTGCCGGCGGTGGAGAAGGCGCTCGATATCCTGGAATTCATGGCTGCCAGCGGCGAGCCGCTGACCCAGACCGAGATCGCCACCGGAATGGGGCGCTCCATTCACGAGATCTACCGCATCCTGCTGCTGCTGGAGAAGCGCGGCTACATTTTCCGGACGCAATCGGACCGCTTCCGCCTGTCGCTGAAGCTATTCGAGCTGGCGCATATGCATCCGCCGGTAAACCGCCTGGTTGAATGCGCGCTGCCGGTAATGCGTGGCCTCGCCGCCAATGCCGATCAGAGCTGCCATCTGGTCGTGCGCGAAGGCGAGAGCGCGCTGGTCGTGCTGCAGATCGATTCGCCTTTGCCGATGCGTTATTCGGTTGCCCTCGGCTCACATTTCCCGATCCTCGAAACGAGCTCCGGCGCGGTGCTGCTGGCGCATTCGAGCCGCGCCGAGCGCGACCGCATCGTCGAACGGATCGTCGCTGCGGGCGAAGGCCAAGGCAGCCGGGCGGAAATCGAAGCGCGGCTGAACGACGTCGCAAGGCTCGGCTATGAAATGCGCGCCTCGCTGGCTGTCGAGGGCTGCACCAACATCTCGATGCCGGTGCGCGACCATACCGGCGCGGTCATTGCCGCGCTCACAGTCCCGTTCCTGCCGCAAAAGGCCGCCCGCTTCGATCGCAAGACCGTCTTTGAACGGACTAAGGCGGCCGCCGAGACGATATCGGCGGCGCTGGGCGCGGGTGAAGCTGCCTACCCTTCACGTGCCGACCCGGAACGGCGGGACTATCCGTTCAGCAACTGACAAGAAATACAGGGAGAAGAAACATGAACTGGTCCAAATCAATGCTGTTTGCCTCGGCGGCCGCGCTGGCTCTGAGCGCCGCCGCGGCACACGCCGAAAACATGCCGAAGCGCATCGGCTACGTCACCAACTACGCCACGCATGAATGGTATCAGAACGTTATCAAGGGCATGCAGTCCCGCGCCAAGGAACTCGGTATCGAGCTCGAGGTGCAGGACGCCAATCTGGACGTTGCCAAGGAGGTCTCCGCCGCCGAAGATTTCATGGCCAAGGGCGTTGACGTCCTGATCATCACGCCCGTCAACGAGGAAGGCGTCGTGCCGCTGCTGCGCCAGGCGAAATCCAACAACGTTCCGGTCGTGCTCGAAGGCAATCCGGTCAAGGGCATGACCACCATGGTCGCGATCTGCGACTACGACACCGGCTACACCGCCGGCGTTGAAGCCGGCAAATACGCCAAGGAAAAGCTCGAAGGCAAAGCCAAGGTGATGAATGTCGGCCTGCCGCTGCTGTCCGCCACGGTGCTGCGTTCGCAGGGTTTCATGGACGGCCTCAAGACCATCGTCCCCGACGCGGTCATGGTCCACGACCTCGACGGCGGCGGCAATCCGGACCGCGCGCTCGAAGTCTCTTCGGCGGCACTTGCCAAGAACGCCGACATCAACATCATCTACGGCATCAACGATTCCTCGTCGCTCGGCGGCCTCCAGGCCTGGAAAGCGGCCGGCAAGTCGCAGGATGGCCTGTTGACGGTCGGCACCGGCGGCGAAGGCCTTGCCTTCATCAATGCGATGCAGAACGAGCCGTCCTATCGCATCGAGGCCGCGATGTTCCCGGAAAAGGAAGGCTACACCGCCATCGATGCAGCGGTTAAGCTCTTCAACGGCGAAGAGGTGCCGGAACACATCGTCAGCCCGACCGCGCCGATGAACGGCGACGACTGGAAGACGTTCTACGACTACGATGGCACCACACGAACGATCAAATGGGATGCCGTCAATGCGCTCCAGCCACCGGAAAAATGCATGAAAACTTCCGCTGACCTGAAGAAGTAAGGATTCCGGGTAGCCCTTCCCGCGCGGCGGGAAGGGCATCGGACCGGATGCAGACGGGAAAACAGGTCAACCGCCCTGTTTTGGCCGGCAAGTTCCAAACGGCGACGCTGCCCGAAAATGAAATGGACATGAGCGAGCTTACGCAATCCTCCGCGCCAAGGCGTTTCATCGGCGGCCAGCTGCTGGGCAGCAGCCAGCTGGTGCTCGGCGTGATCCTGGCCGTGCTCTGCATCGCCATTTCGATTGCGGCGCCGCAATTCTATTCCGAGGCCAACATCATCGCCATCCTGCGCCAATGCGCGCTGGTGCTGATCGTCGCCTCCGGCATGACGATGCTGATCATCACCGCTGAAGTCGACCTGTCGGTCGGTGCGTCGCTGGCCTTTGTCGGCTGCATCGGCATGGCCGTACTCAATTCAACGCACAGCCTGACGCTCGGCCTGCTGGCGGCGCTCGCCTTTTCCGGTGCGGTCGGCCTGTTCAACGGGCTGGTTGTCACCAGGCTCAAGGTGAACTCGCTGATCGCCACCATCGGCACCATGATGATGCTGCAGGGCGGCGTCTATCTGTTCACCCGCGAAGCGGTGCAGAACCACCACCGGCTTGCAAGCTTCACCGATCTCGGCGCCGGCTATATCGGCGCGATCCCGCTGCCGGTGGTGATTGCCGCGCTGATTTTCGCGCTGGCCGCGGCAACGCTGCGCATCACCACGCTCGGCCGCTATCTTTACGCGGTCGGCGCCAATGAGCGGGCGGTTCGCCTCTCCGGCGTGCGCTCGCAACGCCTGAAACTGTTCGCCTTCGTCGTCACCGGCCTTTGCGTCGGCATTGCCGGCATGATCCTGTCGTCGCTGATGAATGCCGGCCAGCCGACCGCCGGCCGCGGCTTCGAGCTGACTGTGATTGCCGCCGTCATCCTCGGCGGCACCAGCCTGCTTGGCGGCCGCGGCTCGCTGCTCGGCACATTGCTGGGCGTGCTGGTGCTGAAGGTCATCGACAACGGCATCATCATCCTCGGCTGGAACCAGGACCTGCAGATGGTGGTGCCTGGCATCGTCATCATCCTGGCGACCTATCTCGACATCGTCCGGAACAGAGCCAATGTCGGTTGATTTCCTCCACCCCGGCAAAACCGCGGCCGTCGATAAAAGCGTGCCGGCGCTCGAGATGCGCGGCATCGGCAAGCGCTTTCCCGGCGTGGTGGCGCTGGACAATGTCGACCTCACCCTGGAACCCGGCAAGATCCACGCCCTGATGGGCGAGAACGGCGCCGGCAAGTCGACGCTGATCAAGATCATGGCCGGGGTCTACGGCAAGGATGCCGGCACCATCCGCCTGCGCGGCCGTGAGGCCGACATCAAGTCGCCGCGCGACAGCCTGAAAGACGGCATCAAGGTGGTGTTCCAGGAGATCGCGCTGATCGCCGAGTTCAGCGTCGCCGAAAACATCTTCCTCGAGGGCTATCCGACCGGCAAGGGCGGCTCGATCGACTGGAAGAAGATCCGTGCCGATGCGGCCGCTCTGTTCAAGCGCATCGGCTTCAACGTCGACCCGGCGGCGCGCACGGGATCGCTGCCGGTCAGCCAGCAGCAGATGGTCGAGATCGCCCGCGCGCTCGCCCATGAAGCCCGCGTCGTGGTGATGGACGAGCCTACCTCCTCGCTGACGCCGAACGAGGTCTCGCTGCTGTTCACCGTCATCCGCCGGTTGGCCGCTCTCGGCATCGCGGTGCTCTATGTCAGCCACAAGCTCGACGAGGTCTTCGAGATCGCCGACACCGTGACCGTGCTGCGCGATGGCCGTCACGTCTCGACCAGGCCGATCGGCGAGCACACCAACGATACGCTGATCCAGGACATGATCGGCCGGCGCATCGAAAACCTGTTCCCGCGCAAACGCGGCGCGCCGGGCAGCAAGGTCGCGCTTTCCGTTGAAGGGCTCAGCACCGCCAGGAAGCTGAAGGACGTATCGTTCGAGGCGCATGCCGGCGAGGTCCTCGGCTTCTTCGGCCTCATGGGGGCCGGCCGGACGGAGCTCGCCAAGGCCATCGTCGGTTACGACCCGATCACTTCCGGCGCCATTTCGGTCGATGGCAGCCGGCTGCTGCCGCACGACACCCACACCGGCGTCCGGCTCGGCATCGGACTGCTCACCGAGGATCGCAAGAGCGAAGGGCTGATGGGCGAGCTGCCGGTCTACCAGAATGCCAGCCTCGCCTCGCTCGGTGCCTTCGCCAGAATGGGCTTCGTCGACAAGGCCAGGGAACGCAAGGCGGTGCAGGACTATGTCGACCGTTTTCGCATCAGGACGCCCAGCCTGTTCCAGCAGGTCAAGAACCTGTCCGGCGGCAATCAGCAGAAAGTGCTGATCTCGCGCTGGCTGATGCGCGGTCTCAAGGTGATCGTCGTCGACGAACCGACCCGCGGCATCGACGTCGGCGCCAAGTCGGAGATTTTCGCGCTCATCGACCGGCTCGCCGGCGAAGGCTTGGCGGTCGTCATGATGACGTCCGAAATGCCCGAACTGCTGGGCCTTGCAGACCGCATCGCGGTGATGTGCGAAGGCCGCCTCACCGCGATCATGCCTCGCGACGAGGCCACGCAGGAGAAAATCCTCAATGCGGCGATCGGATAAGATGATGACGCTTCGCAAAGGGAGCAAGCGATGAGTCTTGCAGGCACCCAGTCCATCAAAGCCGGGCCATCCATGCTGGCACGATTCCTGGCGCGGCAGGAGCTCGCCCTGCTGCTTTGCCTGATCCTGGTGATTGCGTTCTTTTCCCTGACGGCAGAGAACTTCTTCTCGGTGCGCAACATCACCAATGTGCTCGGACAGGCGTCGCTGGCGCTCACCGCCGGCATCGGCTGCGCCATCGTCTTCATGTCCGGCGAGGTCGACATCTCGATAGGGTCGCTGCTGGCGACCATCGCCCTGCCGCTGATCATCATCATGAACGAAACCAACTCGCTGCTGCTCGGCATCAGTGGTGCGCTGCTGTTCGGGCTGATCATCGGCGTGGTGAACGGCTATCTGACGGCCTATGCCGGCATCAACTCGCTGATCGTGACGCTGGGCACGATGTTCATCATGCGCGGCGGCGTCTATCTCTACACCGGCCAGCGCGCCATCCCCGACGATGCCGCGCTCGACAGCTTCATTGCGCTGTCGGACGGCCGCCTGTTCAATGTCATTCCCTATTCGGCGGTCATCGCCATCGTCCTGCTCGCCGTCTTCGCCTACATCATGCAGCACCGGCCGTTCGGACGGCAGATCTATGCCGTCGGCGGCAATCCGGAAGTGGCACGGCTGGCAGGCTACGACGTGCGCCGCGTCAAGTTCATCTGCTTCATCATCAGCGCACTGCTGGCAACGGTTGCCGGCATCATCCTGGCCGCCCGCGTCGGCTCTGCCCAGCATACGGCCGGGCTGAATTTCGAGTTCCAGGTCGTCGCTGCCACCGTGCTCGGCGGCGTGAGCCTTGCCGGCGGCATCGGCAGCCTGACCGGCATGGCGCTTGGCGTGCTGATCCTGCAATTCCTGTCCAACGGGCTGCGCGGTCTCGGCCTGCCGACCGAGTGGCAACTGGTCATCACCGGCATGATCATCATTGCCGCCGTCGCCTTCGACGAAGCAAAGCGCCGGCGCGCCATTGGAGGCTGATATGGATCGTCTCAAAGGGAAAACCGCAATCGTCACCGGCGCCGCCGACGGCATCGGCCACGCGATCAGCGAGGCGATGGCGCGTGAGGGCGCGCACGTCGTCCTCGGCGACATCGCCGACGAGAAGGGTGAAAAATTCGCGGCGGAACTGCGCGCCGCCGGCCACCGCGCCGACTACGTCCATTGCGACGTGGCGGAGGAGGCCGATATCGCCGCCCTCATCGCCGCAGCCGTCGCCAAGACCGGCCATCTCGATATTCTGGTCAACAATGCCGCTATCGCCATCGGCGGCATGCCGGTTCACGAAATGACCGACGAGCAGTGGCACCGGCTGATCGCGGTCAACCTGACCAGCGTGTTCCGCGGCTGCAAATATGCGCTGCCGCACATGATCGCGCAGAAATCCGGCTCGATCATCAACATGGCCTCGGCGCAAGGTCATATCGGGCTCGACGGCTGGACCGCCTATGCCGGCGCCAAGGGTGCGGTGATGGCGATGACGCGCCAGATGGCGGTCGAGTTCGGCCCGCTCAACATCCGCGTCAACTCGATCTCGCCCGGAACCATCAACACGCCGATGAACGACAAGTTGGTCAAGGAGATCGGCGGCAATCTCGCCAAGGCCTGGGTCAAGATGCACCCGCTCGGCCGCATCGGCAAACCGTCCGAAGTGGCCGAAGCCGCTGTCTATCTGGCCTCCGACGCCGCCGGCTTCACCACCGGCACCGACCTGCGCGTCGACGGCGGCCTCACCGCAGCACCCCGCTACGTACCCGACCTGCTTTGACAACCAACGAGACAAAAATGAACAAGGCCCTCGAAGGCGTCCGCATTCTCGATTTCAGCCATCTGCTGCAAGGGCCGTTCGCCACGCAGCTGCTCGGCGACATGGGCGCCGACGTCATCAAGATCGAGCGTGCCGGCGCCGGCGACATGTTCCGCGGCATGACCTTCTTCGCCAAATGGGTCGGCGGCTCCGAAAGCCCGAACTTTCTCGCCTGGAACCGCAACAAGCGCTCCATCGCGCTCAACCTGAAGAGCCGCAAGGTACATGCCATCATCATGGATATGGCGAAGAAGGCGGATGTGGTGGTGCAGAATTTCCGCCCCGGGGTGCTCGCCAGGCTCGGCTATGGCTACGAGGATTTCAGGGCGGTCAATCCCGCCATTATCTATTGCTCGGGCTCCGGCTATGGCGAGGAAGGCCCCTATGTCGAGCGTCCCGGCCAGGACATGCTGATCCAGGGGCTGTCTGGGCTGATCTCCAACACAGGCCGCGGCGACCAGGCTCCGGTCCCGGCGGGTGCCGGGCTCGCCGACCAGATCGGCGCGATGAACATGGTCTACGGGATCCTGTCGGCGCTCTACTATCGCGAGAAGACCGGCAAGGGCCAGAAGATCGAGGTCAATCTGCTGGCCGGCATGCTGGCGCATCTCAACCAGGAATATGTCGCCGTGCTCAATCTCGGCGAGGATTTCGTGCGCCCGAATTCCGGCATCGGCCATCCCGGCATGCAGGCGCCGTTCGGCATCTACGAAGCAAAGGACGGCGGCTACGTGTCGATCGCCATGAGCCCGTTCAAGACGCTGTATGAAGTGCTGGAGGCGCCGCAGCTGGCCGTCTACGACGATCTCAAGATCTTGTTCGACAAACGCGACGAAGTGTTCGACAAGGTCAACGCCGAGACCAGGAAGTTTGCGACGCAGGATCTGCTGGCGCGGCTGCTGGCAGCCGACATCTGGTGTGCCGAGGTGAAGGACATAAGGCGCGCGGCCGAGGACCCGCAGGTCAAGCACCTGGGCATGATCACCAGCTACGATCATCCGCGCGGTGGCAAGGTCAGGGTGGTCGCACCGGCCGTCAAGATGAGCGAGACGCCGGCTACCATAGAGCGGCCGGCGCCGCTGGTCGGCCAGCATGGCCGCGAGATACTGGCCGAGTTCGGCCTCTCCAGCGGCGAGATTGCAGCACTTGAGGCGTCCGGCGACATGACCGTGGATGCTGCCTGACGATGAGCGTTTACCAGACACTCAGTTTGGAAATATCCGGGCGCGTCGCGGTCGTCACCTTCCGGCGCGCCGATCAGCTCAACGCGATGAACCGGCTGATGCAAAGCGAGATCACCGAAGTTTTCGAGGCGTTGTCGAAGAATGACGGCGTCGGCGCGATCGTGGTGACCGGCGAGGGGCGCGGCTTTATGGCCGGCGCCGACATCAAAGAATATGCTGCCCAGACAGCTGCAGAGTTCGACGCCTTCCAGGCCGCCGGCACACGCATGTATGCGGCGATCGAGAACAACCGCAAGCCGGTCATCGCCGCGGTCAACGGTTTTGCGCTCGGCGGCGGCATGGAGCTGGTGCTGTGCTGCGACCTCGTCATCGCCAACCAGTTCGCGAAGCTCGGCCTGCCCGAGATCAAGCTCGGGCTGGTCCCCGGCGGCGGCGGCACGCAGCGCAGCGTCCAGAAGCTCGGCCGCAACCGCGCCAATTTTCTGCTGATGACCGGCGCCATCGTGCCGGCTTCCGAGTTCGTCGGCGCCGGTCTGGTCAACGAGATCGTCGATGCCGAAAGGCTGATGCCGCGGGCGCTGGAACTCGCCGAGATGATCGCCGCCGAACCGGCCGCAGCGATCGACGGGCTGAAAGGGCTGACAGCGCATGCCGTGTCGGGCGATCTGGCCGACGGTCTTGCCATGGAACGCGATGTCCTGGGTGGTCTCTACCGCAGCGAGATCGGCCAGCGCCGCGTCAAGGCGTTCGCTGAAAAGAGCGCGGCACGGGCCAAGGCTGCGAAATGACGTCTCTGGTCAAGCCGAACCGGCCGCGCTTCACCGATGTCGAGGGGCTGGCCGCGATGGTCGGCGGCGGCGACGTCTTCGGCGTCGGCGGCCATCATTTTGCCCGGCTGCCGATCGCCCTGCTGCGCGCCATCGCGCGGTTGGGCGTACGGGATTTGCGCTACGTCTGCTGGGCCGGCGGCCTGCCGCTCGAGCTGCTTCTCGAAGCGAATGCCGTGGCGGAAATCGACCTCTGCTTTTCCAGCCTCGATATTTTCGGCCTGCCGCCCCGCTTCCGCGCGGCTGCCGAGACGAATGCCGTGCCGGTTCGCGACTGGACCGCGCTGGCCATGATCCAGGCGTTGCGGGCAGCGCAGCAGAACCTGCCGTCAATGCCGTTTCAGCTTCCGCAGGGTTCGGATATGCTGGCTCGCGTGCCCGGCGCGATCGCCGCGCCCGATCCGGTCGACGGAATCACGACCGGGGTCATCCCGGCCTTGCGGCTCGATACGTTCGTCGTCCATGCTCAGCGTGCCGACCAGAGCGGCAATGTCCAGATCATCGGACCACGGGCGCTGGACTTCGCCATGGCCGGCGCGGCGCGCCAGGTGCTGGTCACGGTCGAGGAGATCGTCCCTGTCGGAGCGCTGCGCCATGACGGCCGCCAAAGCATTTTGACCCGCAACCAGGTGTCGGCCATAGCGCTGGCGCCAGGCGGCGCCTATCCCGCCTCCTGCCTGCCATTCTATGTGACGGATTATCAAGCCTTGGCGGCAGCGGCGGCCAAGGAGATACCTTTGGCGGACAGCCTGAGCGTGCCTTCGGAGGGTGTGCCGGAGCGGGTTCAAGACGCTGCGAAAGTCCGCGCTGAAACAGTCCTCGCAATGCCCGGGCTCGTGCACGGCGAAAAGAAAGCATCCATCGACCAGATCATTGCTGCCCGCATCGCCGCCGAGCTCGACAATGACAGCTTTGCCAGCGCCGGCGCGGTGTCGCCGCTCGCCAATGTCGCCTACCGGCTGGCCAAGGCGACGCACGCGCCGGACATGATCATCGCGACGATGAGTTGCGGTCATCTCGACATAGCGCCGAGCCCGATGATCCTGTCGTTGATCGAGAGCCTCGATTGCGGGACAGCGGTGGCCCATGCCGGCGGCGACGACACCTATTCGACCTATTACCAGGCCGGCGCCGTGACGCATGAGATCGTCGGTGCCGCCCAGGTCGACCGACGCGGGCGCGTCAACACCATTGCGCTGCGCAAGCGCGACGGCAGCCTCATCCGGCTGCCCGGGCAGGGCGGCATGGCTGATGTCGCCAACATGCATCGCGATTATCTGCTCTACGTCCCGCGCCACTCCCCGCAGTCGCTGGTCGACACCGTCGAGATCGCCAGCTCGGCGCGCGGCTTGCTGACAGAGGCCCAACGCGAGCCGATGGGCTATCGGACCGGCGCGGCGCTGGTGTTCACCGATCTTTGCATCTTTCGGCTCGACCGGGAGAGCCGGCAATTGGTCATCGTCGAGACCATGCCGGGCGTGACGCGCCAGCAGGTCCAGGATGCCACCGGCTTCGCCCTGACATTCGATGCCGATTGCCGCGAGGTTCCGCTGCCCTCGAACGAGACGCTCGACATCCTGCGAAACCGGATCGACCCGCTTGGCCTGCGGCGTCTCGAATTCGTCAGCGCCAGGGAGCGTGGCGCGCTTATCGCCGAGATCCTGGCGGCCGACCGGCTGATGGTCGAGCGCTGTATTGCCGTGCAGCGGTCGCATACCGCAACAGGCTGAAGAGGGGTGGCGCATGGCAAAGCCGTTGCTCGAAATGTCGGCCGCGAAGGTCTTCTTCGACGGCATCTTCACCAGCCCGCGCGTCGCCCATCCGGAAGGCGTGGCCATCCATCGCGACGGCTCGATCTGGTGCGGCACCGAAACCGGCGACCTGCTGCGCCTCGCCGCCGATGGCAGCTCGGTCGAGCACATGGGCGGCACGGAGGGCTTTCTGCTCGGCATCGCCTTCGATAGCGCGGACAACTGCTTCGCTTGCGATCTCAGGCATTCGGCGATCTTTCGCTGGAATGCCGGAACGGGTCATATGGAGCGCTTCGCCTCGGCTGGCATCCGCGTGCCGAACTATCCGATCGTTGACGAGGCACGAGGCTGGCTCTACGTTTCCGACAGCCTCGGCGAAGACAGCCGCTCCGGCATTTTTCGCTACGAGTTGAAGACCGGCGAAGGCCGCCTGTGGTGTAGCGAGACCATGGCCTTCGCCAACGGCATGGCGATGGCGCCGGGTGGGAATGGGCTTTACGTCGTGGAAAGCCATGCGGCCTGCGTCAGCTATGTGCCGATCCTTGCCGACGGCACTGCAGGGTTCCGCCAACTCGTTGTGGAGGGCGTGAACAACGTCCCCGATGGCGTCGCCTTGGCGCCGGACGGTTCGCTGTTCATCTCGTGCTACGAGCCCAGCCGTATCTATCGCTGGCGAAAAGACAGCGGGCTCGAGGTGCTGATCGAGGATCCGGCGGCAACGACGCTCGCCCATCCCACCAACATCGCCTTCAAGGGCGACAGGCTCTACACCTCAAATCTCGGCCGCTGGCACATTACCGAGATCGACTTGACGGCGATTTATTAGATCGGGCCGAACCGGGCGGCTCCTCAGGGCTATTGCAGGCGGCCGTGACTGGAGCGGATGCGCAACACCTGCACCCGCGACGGCAGCTCGATCAGGAACTCTTCGTCCCGCTCGAGATGGTGGATTTTTGTCGGATCGCCGCCGGTGAACGCCGCCATCGCCTCGACATTGTCCCAATAGGAAATCGTCACGAATTCCGAATGGGTCGGCGTGTCCTCGCGAAAGGTCTGTACGCCCAGCGCCTTCTCGACCAGCGGCTTGATGCCGGCCTCGTAATTGTAGCTTTCATAGGCGTCTGCCTTCTCAGGCAAGGTTCTGCCGCGCCAGATACGAGCGATGGTTGGAGTTTTCTCTGTCATGGCCATTGAATCCTGCTGTCTCGAATCGTTCCGACCCGGCATTCGGCTTGGCAAGGCCAGCCAAGCGATGCATCTGCCAGCGACGGTTTTCGCCCTCCCCGGTCGTCATAGGGGGCGCCGCCTCAGCTAGGGCCGCCTTGCCGACCGGTAGGAGACTTACTCCTGATCCTCGGCGCCTGCTCCGTGGAAGAAGGACCGGATTTCCTGCATGTCGACGCTGCCGTCACCGTCCTCATCGACGGCGTTGAATATCCGCCCGACGAAATCCTGGACTTCGCTCTGAGAAAGCGCGCCATCGCCATCCGCATCCACTATGGCGAACATCATGCGCATCCTCGCGCCATGCATCCCGCGTGCAATACCACCGCGGCCTCCCATCTCCCAACCTCGGTCAGGCGGGCCCATCCTGTAGTCACGATGCCAGTGGTCGCGACCTCGCCGTTCTGTCCGGGGCGCGCGATCCTCTTGCATTCTCTCCTCCAGCATCTCAGTCATCATCTGGCGCATCATATCGCGCATGGCATCCTGCCCGTTCACTGCGGGCGACGGTTCGGCGCCACGATCCGGCGCCGGCGCCGCGGGCGGGCTCGTCTGGCCGAATGCCGGCGCGGTCAATATGGCCAGCGCGGCTGCAATTACAGTGGTTTTGCTTGCGAGCGTCATCGTAACCTCCATCGGTATGAATTGGTGGCCGAACGTGGTCTGCATCCAAGCCAAACCGGCTGCTCGCCTCATGGTTCCTGGGCAGTCGGCACGGCCGCACAAAAGTCCGCCCGATCGCGGCAACGAAAGCGGCTTGCCCACGTTGCCATTGATGCGAAGCTCCACCAGGAGGAAAAAATGGCTGACGATAAGAGCAAGCGAGATTTCCGCGACCGCGATCGCGTTTCCGCGGAAGATGAACGTGAAGTCGAGTATTTTGCCCAACAGAACGGCATCACCGCCGACCAGGTCCGCCGGCTGATCAAGAGCTTCGGCAATGATCGCGGGCGCCTGACCGAAGCCGCGAAGGCGTTGCGAGGGATTTCACCTGCCGGAGCCGACGAGGTGACCAGGGAAGCCCGCCAACAGACAACGCCCATGCATCTCGACAAGGAGTGATGCGTGGCAGCTACTCTGCCGCTGCCGCGGCGTCAGAACTTGCGGCTCAAATAATCCGAACCGCGAAGGCCGAACCGCCACTCCGCATCGACAGCCTTGGAAATGCCGATCCGGCGGCCTGTTAGAACGGCGCTGGCGTCGCCCGGCTGCCTGAATTCGAATGGCGGCACGTCCAGCGGCAGCCCGTCATGGGATTTGTCGATTGCCAGCGCCTGGCAAAGGCGACCTGGTCCCGAACAAAGCAGCCGGGGATCGTCAAGGCCGCGATTGGCCCGCATCACGTCCAGCCCGGATTGCGGTTCGATTGCGCGGACAAGAACGGCACTGCCGGGCAGGCAGACGGCATTGAGGCACCAATGCAGGCCATAGGAGCGATAGACATAGGCGCTGCCGGGGGCGCCGAACATTGCGCCGTTGCGCGCCGTCCTGCCACCGAAAACGTGCGAAGCCGGGTCATCCGGGCGATAGGCCTCGGTCTCGACGATGATGCCGCCAACGCCATGCAAGAGCAGCGTGGCGCCAATCATGTCACGCGCCACGATGGTGGCGTCTCGGGCAAAGAATTGATGGTTCGTGGTCAAAGTGCACCGGACGGATCGCGCCTCAACCTGGCGCGGCAGCAAGTTCCTGGACCGGACACGAAATGTCCAGCCACTGCTCTCGGATATGCGATATTCAGCGCAGCAGGGCTGCGCCGATGAAAACCGCCGCGGCCAGCACGACGATGGCGGCAATCACCATGACTGGCCCATATCTACTCGGTTGGACGTCGGGCTCATCCTTCAGCGGACGCATCGCATTGGCATAGCTCGCCTGGTTGGTGAACTCCGGCTTTTCATGAGGCGCAGACCGATCCTTTGCCGGAACGCTGCCGGCCGATTCCGCGTCCGTCTCCATGGGAGCCGCGGCTGGGTCGATCCCCGGTGTCTTATCCCCTCCGCGCCCGGCGTCGATATCGCCCCGCGCTTGAGCCGGGCTTCGCCCAACAGGTGCTGCGTCGGTCATCGTCGAGGTCCTTTCAGAGCATCGGCCTCAAGCATTCTAACCTGCGTCTCATTTCAAAGTTCCCACGTTTCAAAGTTCCCCCTTCTTAAAGTTCCCCCTTCTTAATGTTCCAACGAGCGGAAGCCGCCCAGGCCTGTTTACAGGAACAACCGACGATCGAGCGGGTTGAGCAAGCATTGGGGAGAGCAAGATGGACTTGGTGCGCCACGCGCCTACATGCGCGGCAGTTCGACAACAGGCCCCAACGAGCGCGCATGATCTACTTCACCGCCGACACGCATTTCAGCGACCCGCGCATTCTGCGCATCGACCGCCGCCCGTTCGGCTCGCTGGCGGAGCATGATCGGGCGCTCATTGCGTTCTGGAACGAGACTGTCGGCCCGGACGACGACATCTGGCATCTCGGCGATTTTGCCAGGGGATCGGCCGCATTCGTGTCGTCGCTTCTGGCCTCTCTTCATGGCCGCAAGCATTTGATCATCGGCAACAACGATGCTGCGGCCACCATCGACGCCAGGGGTTGGGCGAGCACGCAACACTACAAGGAGCTGACGCTGGACGGCAGTCTGCTGATCCTTTGCCACTATCCTTTTCGTACCTGGAACCAGATCGGCAGGAAATCGATCGACCTGCATGGCCATTCCCACGGCCGGCTCACCCCGGTCATGCGCCAGTATGACGTCGGCGTTGACAGCTGGGATTTTCGTCCGGTCACGCTTCCCACCATCCTCGCCAGCCGCGGCCGCCGGCCGGCGCGGGCAAAACCCGGCTGAAGGCGGCTGGCCGCAACCGGAACCTCCGCGGAGCTGAGGCGTTCGAAAAATTGCAAGGCGTAAAGGCAACGGCAATGGCTCAGAAGATCACGACAGGCATGAACGACCGGCCGAGCAATGAAACCATCGGCCAATCCGGCGAAGGCCTGCCGGACGACAGCAGCAGGCCGCTCGAGGTCGACGAAGGCTGGGTCGCCCGGTTGAGAAACAAGCTGCAGGGCAAGCCGCGGCAAGCCGCTCAAACCAACATGGACGAGGTTCCGGCAGGCATCCCCGGCGCTGGCGAGAACATTTGCCGCCGCTGTGCAGGGTCAGGCATGATCTGACGGCCGGACCTGCCCCGAATGCGGCGGAACCGGCAAGGTGATGACGCCGATAGGCTGAGAAGCGCCGGTCAGATCGCCGGCACCCACTTCCAGAACACGCCCTCCTTGCGGTCGGGGTAGTGCTTGAACTCGCATTCGAAAAGCCAACCGTAATTCTTCGCGGCGGCAAGCGCCTCCTTGCTGACCGGATTCATGCCCGTCCCCGGCGCAAACCAGTCCTCCAGCAAGTCGTCGGGGATATAGGCGCCGATCCTCAAAGGCAGCTTTTCGAGGACGACATCCATTTCAGGTGGTGCAGGCACGGGGGCGCTCCTTAAGTTTACCTCACAGACAAATCATTCGGGACCGATTGAGTTCCAGGCGATCGCTGAGGTGGAAGCTGACAGGGGCCGGCAGGACTGATTCGACGGGCACGAGATACGGCTGAACTAGTCTAGGGGGAATTCCGGAAATAGCTTGACGGAGAAGCATAAAGCGCTGAATCAAAGTGGTGCGCCGTAAAACGGCGACAAATATCAACCGCGTCATAGGTCAATCGGCATCGGTCACTCGCTCGAACAAATTCTCGACCAAAGGTGGTGTTTGCCAGCTCGATCCCGTTGGCGATTGGCAGCGGACCATCGAGTACTGGAGGTTTCGGGGTTTCCCCGCCACGGCCGTTCCCCAATCGCCAGGCGAATGCCCGTGATGGAAGGGAGTAGGTTGAAGATCTGGCCGGGGGATCGTACCCGTCTTTCCCGCAAGAAACTGAGCGAAAAGCGTCGATTGGGAAGGGAGAAGGACCGTAGCCTGCTGACGGAAGCTGCCGAATACGTCGACCGCTACAAGCCTGAAATGGTGTTGTCCGAGAATGTTGCAGGTATCAAGGATGCCAAGTACGGAGGCATCTGGGAAGATTTCAGAGTGCGACTCAATCAGCTGGGTTACGTGACCGGCTCGAAGGTGGTGTGCACTTCGAACTTCGGCATCCCTCAATTCCGCAAACGGTCGATCCTAATCGCGGTTCGACGCGACCTTGTTCGCGAGGAGCGTTTCGCCGATCTCATGGGAACCGAGCTGTTGGTGCCGGATTCCGATCCGAACGAAACTCTGGTTTCGGTGTCCCGTGCGATCGGACACTTGCCCCCTGTGGCCGCGGGCGAAGTCCATCCGGAAATCCCCAACCACAAGGCCCGTTCGCTGAGCGAGCTGAACCTCATGCGTCTGTCTTCGGCCAAGCCCGGAGAGTCGAACGCCTACATGGCAAACACCCAATATGGTGACCTGACGCTCGACTGCCACCGGAAGGTCAACGAGCGTCTCAACGACCGCTGCTTCAGCGATGTCTACACCCGAATGCATCCAGATCGGCCGTCGCCGACTATCACGACGAAGTGCCACAGCATTTCAAATGGGCGATTTGGGCATTTCGACACCAACCAAGTTCGCGGGATTTCTCTTCGGGAGGCAGCCATCCTGCAATCCTTTCCGGATGAGTACATTTTCTATCCGACGGAGCAGATCGAGCCTGTTGCTCGGATGATCGGAAATGCCGTCCCTCCCAAGCTGGCTCGCTATTTTGCCGGGTACCTTGTCAACTCGATAGAACCGTCGCGCGTCCGCTGACATCTGCCAAGTCTGCCAGCAGGGCATCGGTGTCGGCTTCGAGGCGGCATTCCCAAATGGTCACTACGCGCCAGCCGGCCGCCGTCAGGGCTTCCGAGTTGCATCGGTCGCGGCCCTTGGTTCTGTCGATCTTCTCTGCCCAGAATGCCGTGTTCGAAGACGGGCGCTTACCTCGCCTGCAATCGTGACCGTGCCAGAAGCAGCCGTTTATGAACACCGCAGTCCAATATTTCGGCAGCACGATATCCGGTCGGCCCGGCAAATCCTTACGATGAAGGCGGAATCGATAGCCGGCAGCGTGGAGGATCCGCCGGACATAAATCTCCGGACGCGTGTTCCTGCCTCGAATCAGGCTCATTATCCGCGAGCGAACTTCTGAGGAAACGCTATCGACCATCGTCTGGACTATGGTTCCAGTAGGCTAGAAAAAGAGGGCGAGGCAATTCTTTGGCGCACCCGACAGGATTCGAACCTGTGACCTCTGCCTTCGGAGGGCAGCGCTCTATCCAGCTGAGCTACGGGTGCTTTCAGGATCGGTGATCCGGAAAACGAACCAGCCGGGTAACCGGCCAGCCACGGCTTCTTAGCGGAAGCAGGCGCCGGCTTCAACGGGCAATCGCGGACGGGCTCAGATTGCCGTAGCAGCCCAGACGGTGTCCCGTCCGGCGGTCGCCGCCTGCTCATTGCATCATGGTAAGCACTGCCTTGCCGCTGATGCTGCGCTGCCGCAGCGCGTCCAGGGCTTGGCCGACGTCCCGCCACGGCACGGTCAGGACCACGCGCGTTTCGAGCCGGCCGGCTGCGATCAGCGCGAGCAGCGAGCCGATGTCGGCGCCAACCTCCGGACCGGAAGCGTAGTAGGCGAAGGTCTGCAGCCGCGCGCCTTCGTGACCCGGAACGAACTGGCGGAAGCCGATCGGCGTGAGTTCGCCGCTGCTCGAACCGAACATGACGATGGTCCCGCCGGGCGCCACCCGTTCGATCGCGTGGGCGAGGCTATCGCCGCCGACCGATTCGGTAATCAGCGAGAACAGTCCTTCGGCGAGCTCGATCGTTTCAACGACCTGCTCGGCTCCGAGGCCGCGGAGATCCGCGGCATGCCGGGCGGCGGCGACCGCGACCACCGACGCGCCCTGCTGGCGGGCGATCTGGATCTGGAAACGGCCGACCGCGCCGCTTGCGCCGGTAATCAGGACCCGCTGGCCGGCCAGGTCGCCGCCGAGGCGCAGGGTCCGCAGCGCGGTCGTGCCCGCAACCGGAACAGTGGCGGCGGCGACGAAGCTGGCATCGTCCGGCAGCACGGCGAGATGGTCGGTTGGAACGGCGACGCGTTCGGCCCACCCGGCCTCGTCGACCAGAGCCGCTACCCGGGCGCCGGCGGCCGGCCCGGAGCCGTCGGCCGCGGGGCGCTCGATAATTCCGGCGACGTCCTGGCCAGGCACCCAGCCGTTCGGACGGATCTTGAGCAGGCGCAGTTCGCCGCGGTTCAGCGAGACTGCCCGGACCGAGACCAGCGCCTCGTCCGGGGCGGGCTCGGGCTCGCCAAGCTCGGCGAGTTTCAGCCCGGTGGCGCTATCGGAAGATGTGACCAAGGCGAGCATTGCTATCGTACCTTCTTGCTGCATGGGGGACGCCAGCCTGTTTTCGTGCGCCGGGCTTGTTGATCCGACGTTCAGAACGCAAGCAGGGCACTGAAAGCCCGCCTGCCGGCTTCTGAGTTACTCAAGGCCCTAAACTATCGACTTTCCTGTTTGAGTAATTTAGATATCTTTGCATTTCATCGCTAAAATCAGTCAATATGAGGCAGCCTCTCCGCTACCCTTGGCCTTTCGATCCGGATGATGTCCTCGCCTCGGCAATCGCCGTGCGCGTTGACGTTACCGAAACCAGGGCGGAGGTGCCGGACCACCGCCACCGCAAAGGGCAACTCGTCTTCGCGCTCGGCGGCGGCGTCACATGTCGCGTCCCCAGCGGCCTGTGGATGGTGCCGCCGCATTGCGCGGTGTGGATTCCGGGCCGCATGGAGCACAGCAATATCGCGACCGCCAATGCCCGGATTTTTTTCGTCTATATCGAGCCCGAAGCTGCCGACCTGCCGGACCGGTGCTGCACGCTTTCGATCTCGCCGTTGCTGCGCGAGCTGATCATCGAGCTGGCGGATCGCGGTGAGGACGATGACGCGAGGGGCGAGCTCCTGACCAGGGCTCTGCTCACCGAACTGCCGCGCATGCCTGTCCAGCAGCTGCATTTGCCGATCTCGTCCGAGCCGCGCTTGAGGCGCATCGCGGTGGCGTTGGCGCAAGATCCTGCCGATCGCAGCACCCTGGCGGAATGGGCCAATCGCGTCGCGCTCAGCGAAAGCAGTCTCGCCCGCCTCGTGGTCAAGGAGACAGGGCTGACCTTCGGGCGCTGGCGCCAGCAATTGCACTTGATCGTCGCAATGCGCGCGCTCGCCTCCGGGGCGAGCGTGCAGCAGGTTTCGGCCGATCTCGGCTACGAATCGGTCACTGCCTTCATCACCATGTTCAAGAAAGCGCTTGGCAAGCCGCCTGCGAAGTATCTCAGCAGTGTCGCTCAAAACGGCGGTTCTGCGTTTGTCGCCCGATGAGCGCCCTGATCCGCCGCCCGCCGGACGTCAGCCGTCACTGCTCCTCGGCGTACAGCAGCCGCGTCTTTGCCGCCGATGCCGTCGACAGGCTGCGCTGGATCAGCGCCTCGACATGGTCGTTGCGCTGGCGCGCGCTGTCGGCGCCCATCACCACGATGATCAGCCGGTGCCCGTCCGCATCATAGGAAGTAACGATGTTGAAGCCGGAAGCCCTGATGTAGCCGGTCTTGATGCCGTCGACGCCGCGCACCCGGCCGAGCATGTCGTTGTGGCCGCGCACCAGCCTGCCGCGGAACATGAAGTCGCTTTCGGAGAAATAGTGGAAATGCTGCGGGAAGCGGGCGTGCAGCGCCATGCCGAGCACCGCCATGTCGCGCGCGCTCGTGTGCTGGTCGCCGTCCGGCAGCCCCGAGGCATTGCGGAACACGGTGCTCCTCATGCCGATCTGGCGCGCCTTGGCGGTCATCATGCCGGCGAACGCCTCTTCGCTGCCGCCGAGATATTCGGCAACGGCGACCGCCACGTCATTGGCCGATTTGACGACGATGGCGCGGATCGCCGAATCGACGTCGATGGTCTCGCCGCGCCTGAACCGCAGCTTGGTCGGCGGCTGCCGGGCGGCGTTGTCCGACACCGGAATTTGCGTCTCCTTGCTGATGCGGCCCTGGTCCAGCGCCTCGAACAGAAGGTACAGCGTCATCATCTTGGTCAGCGACGCCGGATAACGCGGCGCCGTCGAATTGACCTCGAACAGCGTCTTGCCGGTGCCGCCATCGATGACCATCGCGGCATATTTCTGCGGCGGCGCCGGCACCGCCAGCACGCTGTCAGGGGGCGTCACCGTCGTACAGCCGGCCGCAAACAGCAGCAGCATCAGCACCGCGACGTAATTGTGGATGAGCGAAAAGAAGCGGAAGGCGGACAAGTCGGTTCCGAAGGCAGGCTGTTTCTGAGACGAGGCGAAGCTATCTTAACGCAAAGGCACAGTCCATTTGGTTAATATCGTCGGGCCCTGGAATGGTGCCCTGTCCACAGGCCGACGTGGCGGCTGTGCCAAGCCGTCCGATGCGAATTGCCGGCCGCCGCGCTTGCGCAAGGGGCGGCGAGTGGGCTTTGCTGGCGCCGGCAGAATCGGGCCGCCAGAATCGGGCTGGCAGAATCGGTAGGTGCGCACATGGATACGGTCACGATTACGGCAAAGGGGATTTCGGTATCGGTTGATCTTGCCGTCGGCCATCTCGCCGACATGGCGATCGAGATCGACGGCCGTCGGCTGAAGCCGCTGCATCGCGCACCCTGGGTCGAAGAGCCGCGCGAGACGCTGCCGAAAGATCTGCCTGAAGGGACGGTCCACCTGTCCGGCGATTTCCTCTGCGCGCCGTTCTCGACCAGCGACGTCGAAGCGGCACCTTTGCATGGCTGGCCGGCCAATAGTCGCTGGGACGTCGTCGACAGCGCAGCAACGGCCGATGGCTGGCGCGCCGTCTTCCGTCTGCAGCGCCCGGTCATGGGCGCGACCGTCGACAAGATCCTGACCTTGCGCGACGATCATCCGTTTCTCTATCAGGAGCACGTCTTTTCCGGCGGCGCCGGCGCCATTCCCGTCGCCCACCACCCGATGACGGTGATGACGACCGGCGGCAGGCTGGCCTTCTCGCCGAAGCGCTTTGCCGCGACGCCTAATGAGGCGCCGGAGCCCGATCCCGCCCGCGGCCGCTCTTTGCTCGCCTACCCGGCGCGGACCGCCGACCTGACGCGCTTTCCCGCCGCCGGCGGCGGCACGATCGACCTGACCGGCTATCGCATGGACCAGCAGCGTGAGGACTTCGTGACGCTGGTCGAGGCCGATCATGGCGGGCCGGGCTGGACCGCGCTGGCGCGCCAGGCGGAAGCCGATCTGGTGCTGGTGCTGAAGAACCCAGCCGAACTGCCGGTGACCATGCTGTGGGTCAGCAATGGCGGGCGCGATTATGCGCCATGGAGCGGCCGCCATCGCGGCGTGCTCGGCATCGAGGATGGCCGCACCGCTGTCGGCCACGCCGCATCGCTCGGCGACAACTGGCTGAAGCGCGAAGGCGTGGCGACCGCCTTTGCGCTTTCTGAAGGGCGCAGCTTTTCGTTCCGCCATGTCATCGGCGCACTGCCGTGGCCGTCCGGCGAGCCGCCGCGCGACGTCGCGAGCTTACCGGGCCGCATGCGCATCCTGGCCGCCGACGGCGCCGTGCGCGACATTGGCTTCGACAGCGACTTCCTGCGGATCGGCAGGTCGGCCCCAGCTTGAGAGCTCGCCTCCCCACCTTCGTCATCCCAGGGCGGAGCAGGAGCGAAGCGACGTCGCGGAGACCCTGGGATCCATGCCGCGACCGTCGTCGAGGAATGCGGCGGAACAGAATTCTGCGCCGCTGAGGCGCCCTGATGTCACGGCATGGATCCCGGGGTCTGCGCTGCGTCGCTTCGCTCCTTCCTCCGCCCCAGGATGACGAAAGGGACGATCGTTTCGGGCAATCTCAAAGCTTTGCGATTTGCCGACGGACGGTCAAAATCCCTGAGCGAGGAAACTAATCTCGGGTTTGAAATTCCCGCGAATTGTCGCCAAGATCGAAAACACTCAGCCAGAAAGGCTCCAATGTCCGAGATCGCCCATATTGCTGCTGCCATCTTCAAGCGCGCCGGCAAGGCGCCGCGCTTCATCGTTGCCATTGCCGGTCCGCCCGGCGCCGGCAAATCGACATTGTCGGCAGGCTTGCACGACCTGCTGCCGGAAGGCACGGCGGAAGTCGTGCCGATGGATGGCTTCCATTACGATGATGTCGTGCTCGAGCGACGCGGCCTTCGCCAACGAAAAGGTGCCCCGGAAACCTTTGATTTTGCCGGCTTCGAAACGCTGCTCAAGCGCATCCGCGCCGGCGAGCCGGATATCGCGATCCCGGTCTTCGACCGCAGCATGGAGCTGTCGCGCGCCGCCGCTGCGATCATCGCCGCCGACACCAAATTCATCCTGGTCGAAGGCAATTATCTGCTGCTCGACGAAGAGCCATGGACGCGGCTGGCGCCGCTGTTCGACTTCTCGATCTTTGTCGATGTGCCGCGCGCCGACCTCGAGCGCCGACTGCTGGAGCGATGGCACGAGCACGGCCGGTCCGACGAGGACGCGCGCGCCTGGATTGCTTCCAACGACATGCCGAACATCGATCGCGTGCTTGCCCGTCGGCGGCCCGCCGACCTGGTGGTTGGTGAACACGCCTGATCTGTAAGGACTGTTCGGCCGGAACCTTAACACTTTCAGGCCGTTATCCCGGACACGGCAATCGTGCCGCATGAGGGAACAGTTCGATGGAAACCATGGCAAGAAAGCCTGCGCCCGCCAAGGGCAGGGCAACACGATCAAAAGCAACGCGAGCGAAAACCAGCGCCGGCCCGGCAGTGGCGGCCCGCTCCAAGGACGCGGCAAAGCCCAGCTTTGGCAAGGCGGCGCCGAAGAAGGTGGTGCCTGCCGCGGCCAAAGCCGCTGCACCCAAGCCCAAAAAGCCGGCAAGCAGCAGAGGATCGATCGCAGGCAGCGCAATGCGCACCGTCAAAACGACGGCCAACGTCGCCGCCGGTGCCGTGCTTGCGACCGCCAAAGGTGCGGCCTCGCTTGCCGCTTCCGTAGTCGGCAAGGGCTCGAAACCCCGGACCAAGGCAAAATAGCCGGGCCAGTCTGGCTTTCGATCAGGCTCTGGCCGGAATGGTGAGGCCCCTCTGCACCGCCGGCCGGGCAAGGCCGCGCTCCAGCCATGCGCCGACGCTGGGGAAATCGTCGAAACCGACGAGTTCCCGTGCCTCATAAAAGCCGATCAGATTGCGCACCCATCCAAGCATCGAAATGTCGGCGATGGTGTAATCGTCGCCCATGATCCAGCTGCGGCACTTGAGCCTCGTTTCGAGGACGCCGATCAGCCGTCGCGACTCGTCGCGATAACGTTCCAGGGGGCGCTTGTCGGCGATTTCGCGCCCGGCGAATTTGTGGAAGAAACCGACTTGGCCGAACATCGGCCCGATCGAAGCCATCTGGAAGAACACCCACTGGATCGTCTCGTAACGCAGCGTTGCGTCTGCCGGGACCAGCTTGCCGGTCTTGTCGCTGAGGTAGAGCAGGATGGCGCCGGATTCGAACAGGCCGATCGGTTTGCCGCCCGGGCCGTCCGGATCGATCATCGCCGGTATCTTGCCGTTCGGGTTCAAAGACAGGAATTCCGGTGTCCAACTTTCGTTCTTGCCGATGTCGACAGCATGCGGCTCGTACTGCAGGCCAAGTTCCTCCAGCGCGATCGATATCTTCACCCCGTTCGGCGTCGGAAACGAATAAAGCTGGATGCGGTCGGGATGGTTTGCCGGCCAGCGCGTGGCAATCGGAAACGCGGACAGATCGGTCATCGAAACTCCTGGTCGGGGGGCGCCCCGAACGGCGCGGTCACGGCGGGTCGCAGAGAGTTAGGCGCGACGCCTGGCGCGATCAATATGCGCATGGAAAGTTTCACCGGCCCCGACGAAACCCGGCAAGGGGTGCGGTTCAGACGGCTTTGACCGCCAGCACCGCATTGGTGCCGCCGAAGGCGAAGCTGTTGCTGATCGCGGTGCGCACCGCGCGCTCACGCGCCACGTTCGGCGTGATGTCGAGATCGCAGTCGGCGTCGGCTTCCCGGTAGTTGGCGGTCGGCGGCACGATGCCGTCGCGGATCGCCATCACGCAGGCGATCATTTCCAGCGCGCCGGACGCGCCGAGACAGTGGGCGTGCATCGATTTGGTCGAGGAGATGGAAAGCTTGTAGGCATGGCCGCCGAAGACACGCTTGATCGCCGCCGTCTCGATCTGGTCGTTGGCCTTGGTGCCAGTGCCATGCGCGTTGAGATAGTCGACGTCCTCCGGATTGAGCCCGGCATCGACGAGGCAGAAGCGCATCGCCGCCTCCGGCCCTTCGATGGTCGGCGCAACGATGTCGGAGGCGTCGGCGGAAAGGCCGACGCCGGCGATTTCGGCAAGGATGGCGGCGCCGCGCGCCATGGCATGCTCGTAGGTTTCCAGCACCACCATGCCCGCGCCCTCGCCGAGCACAAGCCCTTGGCGATCGGCCGAAAACGGCCGGCAGGTGTCCGGCGACAAGACCCGCAGGGCCTCCCAGCCCTTGAGGATGCCCCAGACCAGCGGCGCATCGGTGCCGCCGGCGACCATGACGTCGGCGCGGCCGAGCCTGATCTGGTCGACCGCCGAGGCAATGGCGTGGTTGGATGACGAACAGGCAGAGGTGATGCCGAATACCGGCCCGCGCAGACCAAGATTCATGCTGACGTGGC
The DNA here is from genome assembly GCF_040318135.1 of Mesorhizobium sp. M1295. Classification (NCBI taxonomy): domain Bacteria; kingdom Pseudomonadati; phylum Pseudomonadota; class Alphaproteobacteria; order Hyphomicrobiales; family Phyllobacteriaceae; genus Mesorhizobium; species Mesorhizobium sp. M1295. The sequence goes on along the minus strand of NZ_JAMYLU010000003.1, from coordinate 310,060 downwards.
CGGCGGCCGCGCCCGGCATTACTTTCGGCACGGTGAAGATGCCGGCGCGGTTCTTGCCTTCGAGCAGGATGGCGCGATAGCTCTCTTCGATTGCCTCCCAGCCGCAGACGCCGACGCCGACGATGGTGCCCATCCGATAGGTGTTGGCCGCGTGCAGGTTCAATCCCGCCTGCTGTGCCGCCTCCCGCGCGGCGATCGTCGCCAGAAGGCTGAAGCGGTCCATCGACACGACCTGCTTGCGGTCGATGCCGTGATCGGGAAGCGTTTTGATTTCGCAGCCGACCCTGACCTTGAGGTCATACAGCTCGGAATTGACGATCGCACCGATTGCCGAACGGCCGGTGCGCATCTCGTTCCAGATTGCTGGTGCGTTGGTGCCGAGGCCGCATAATCCGCCGATGCCCGTGATGACGATGCGCTTGTGCATTCAGTCAGGCTTTTTTCGCGATCAGCGCGCGAACCGCCTCGACCATGTCGCCGACATTCTTCAGATTGCTCCAGGCATCGACCGTGTTCATCTCGATTTCGATGCCATACTCTTCCTCGAGATCGAAGATGATTTCCGTCAGTTCCAGCGAATGGATGCCAAGGGCGGTCAGTTCGGTACTGGTGGTGATTTCCTCGCCGCCCGGCTCGGCATGAGCCTTGATCTTGGCGATGATATCGTTTGCCAGCTGGTCAGCCATTCGGTTTCTTCCCCAACTCTGTCGTTTCCCGACGCCAACTGATCAGCGCCCCTTTTGTCCTCGATTACGTCGTCATCGTCGCCTTTTACCCCCGCCAGGCGCCGATGACCGTACCAAGGTGGCTCCCTCTATAGAAACCGAAACGCTGTCAAGCAACAAGCTATATATCGACAAAGCCGCCGCAGTGCTTAACGTTGGTGTCGTGGATACGATCGCATATAGCTTGAGCTCGGTGCCGCCGGCCCAGCGCGTTGCCGGCGTCGCGCGGCTTGGCTGCGACTGGAACGGAGGCCGCACGCGTCTTCGGCGCCTGTACCAGGACGGCTCGGCCAAGATCCGCATGCCGGCAGTCTCGGCCGATCCGCTCGAAGCTGTCCTGATCAACACTGCCGGTGGCCTGACCGGTGGCGACCGTCTCGCCTGGCAGGTCGATGTCGGTGCCGGCGCCTCCGCAACCATAACAACGCAGGCCTGCGAGAAAATCTACCGCGCCGCATCCGATCGCGCCGAAGTGCGGGTGCAACTGACCGTCGGCGAAGGCGGCCACATTGCCTGGCTGCCGCAGGAAACCATCGTCTTCGACCGCTCGGTCTTTGCCCGCACGCTTGACGTGGAGCTTGCCGCCGGAGCCGAGGCGCTGATCCTGGAGGCTACTGTCTTCGGCCGCCTGGCCATGGGCGAACGGGCAGCGCAAGGCTATTTCCACGACCGCTGGCGCGTTCGCCAGGACGGAGCGCTGGTCCATGCCGAGGAGTTCCGCATCGGGCCCGACATTGCGGCCACCTTGAACCGTACGGCTGTGGCCGGTGGCGGCATCGCCGTGGCGACGCTGCTGATGGTGTCGCCGCGGGCAGAGGCTTTGCTCGAGCCGGCCCGGGGCATGGTCGGCGGCCAGGGCGGCGTCAGTTTCTGGAGTGTGCGGAAATCTGGCAAGCTTCTTGCGAGGCTGTTCGCCGAGGACGGCTACCAGCTCCGCAAGCGGCTGGTGCCGCTTGTCGAATTGCTCAACGGGCGGGCGGGCCTGCCCAAATTATGGTCACTCTGATTTCGATTATGCCACTGCAGGAAAAAGCATGAATCTGACGCCGAGGGAGAAAGACAAGCTGCTGATCGCCATGGCGGCGATCGTGGCCCGCAAGCGGCTCGAACGCGGCGTCAAGCTCAACCACCCGGAAGCGATCGCGCTGATCACCGATTTCGTCGTCGAGGGTGCCCGCGACGGGCGCGCGGTCGCCGAGCTGATGGAGGCCGGCGCCCATGTCGTGACCCGGGCGCAGGTGATGGAAGGCATTGCCGAAATGATCCACGATGTGCAGGTCGAGGCGACGTTTCCCGACGGCACCAAGCTGGTGACCGTGCACGAACCGGTCAGATAATCACCAAAGGCGAGGAGAGGAAAATGCTTGAGCTGCGTCCCAACTGCGAATGCTGCGACAAGGATCTGCCGCCCGATGCGACAGATGCGGTGATCTGCACCTTCGAATGCACCTTCTGCGCGGACTGCGCCCAAAACGTGCTCGGCGGCGCCTGTCCGAATTGTGGCGGCAACTTCTCGGCCCGCCCGATCCGTCCGGCAGCGATGCTGAAGAAATATCCGGCCTCGACCCAGCGCATTCTCAAGGCAGAGGGCTGCGGCCCGGCCCGCAAGGCCGCGTGAGAGGCATGATGATCTCGAAGATGGAAGGTACGCCGATGATCCCCGCTACGATGAAACGCACAACGCTGTCGGCGGTCCTGCTGCTGGCGGCAGCTGGGCCAGCCTATGCCCATGTCGGCGACGGCACGGTTTCGTCCTTCACCGCCGGCTTCACTCACCCGCTCTCCGGCCTCGATCACATGACGGTGATGATTGCCGTCGGCCTGTGGGCAGCGCTCAAGGGCGGCAAAGCGATCTGGGCATGGCCGCTGGCTTTCGTCGGCATCATGCTGGCCGGCGGCGCGCTCGGCATCCTGCATGTGCCGATGGCTTTCGTCGAGCCGGCCATATTGGCGTCCGTCGTGGTGCTCGGGCTGCTGGTTGCGCTCGCCGTCGACCTTCCGGTCTCGGCCGGCGTCGCCGTCATCGGCCTGTTCGCGTTGTTCCACGGCTATGCCCACGGCACCGAGGTGCCCGAAAATGCGGGTGGGCTCGGCTACATGGCGGGCTTTGCCGCCGCCACCGCGCTGCTCCACGCCGTCGGCATCACTGCCGGTTTCAACCTCGGCTGGCGCTTCCGCGGACTTGCCCGCGTCGCCGGGGCCGCCTGTGCCACGATTGGCGCCGGCCTTGCTTTCGGCGTCCTGTGAGGGCCGCAATGATCCCAGGTGAAATCATCACGGCAAGCGGCGAGATAGAGCTGAACAAGGGTCTGGCGACCGTCACCTTGAAGGTAGCAAACAGCGGCGATCGGCCGATCCAGGTCGGCAGCCATTATCATTTCTTCGAGACCAATGAAGGGCTGAGATTCGATCGCGACCAGGCCCGCGGCATGCGCCTCGACATCGCTGCCGGCACCGCCATGCGCTTCGAGCCGGGGCAGGAGCGTGACGTTACCCTGGTGCCGTTCGGCGGCAAGCGCGAGGTCTACGGATTTCAGCAGAAGATCATGGGCAAGCTGTGAGATCGAAGGCGTCGAGCAGTTTCGGCTCAGCCGGGCGGCTTGGCCGCCGCATAGATGACGACCTTTCCCGGATCGTCGAATTCCACCGCCAGAACGTCCTCGGTTTGCACTCTCCGCGAGTCGATGGCGTTGAACAGCAATGCGTTCGCCTCGATCTCCTTGCGCAGCTCGGCAATGTCGTCCCGATGTTGCCTGACCTTGTTTTCGATCGCCGGCGGCGGGCCGCCTTCGGTGCGCGCGGCGTCGGTAAGAAACACGATATCGACCTTGTCGAGCTTGGACGTCTTGCGCACGACAGCGATGTTTTCACGCGTGCGGTCGATCGCCGAGCTGACCTTGCCGGCTTCCGCATTTGTCTTGGTCTCTTCCTGGCCGACCTCCGAGCCGACGATCCGGTTGACGGTCTCGGCGCTATCGAGGCTCTGCGCGTTCAGCGCGGCGTGCGGAATGCTGGCTGCCAGAAACGCGGTCGCAGCAATCCCATGCAGCCATCTGGTGTCGGAGAAGGTGGTGATCGCCATCGCTCGTTCTCAGGCTCCTTTTCGAGGCTTGTGTCAGGGCGACAGGACCGAAACGTAACTTCCCCTGTGAAGGTTCCCTTTGCGATGCGGCGGGCTGACCGGGCGCCGGCCCGCCGCCTCGCCTCGTCAGCTGGCTTTCTTGGTGATCAGCGTCAGCGCGCCATTGGTGCTCATGCTGGCGGCGATCACCTGCGCCGAGGTGAGTCCTTTCGCTTCGAGCGCGGACTTGACCTCCGGTGTCGCGTCGATCGAGCCGCGCAGCTTCTGCAAATCGGCATCGCTGCGCTTAGCGATCACCTCGTTGACCTTGGCTTGAGTGTCCGCCGGCAGATCCTTGATATCGACGACATTGATCGCCTGAATGGTGGGCGCCTGCCGCTGCGCCCCGGGCGCGGCAGGAGCAGGAGCGGCCGGCGCCGGACTGGGCTGCTGCGCAGGCTGTTGCTGGGCGCTGGCGGCGGTTGCGAGCACCAGCGTGGCGGCGGCTGCCAGAAGGGTCGTTTTGCGCATGGATGTTCCTTTCCATCGATTGGCAAATGGTCGTTTTGGGGTGGCCCGCCCACCTCAACCGCCAAATGGGATCGGAAAGTGTCGCTCAGCGGGTCATTGCGTGACCATAGGATGGCGGCAATGTGGGTCCCGGCTTCGACAAGCGGTATTTTCGGGCTGTATTTCGGGAGCAATTGCTGATGGCTAAAATCACCCGCGCCGCCTATGCGCAGATGTACGGCCCGACCGTTGGCAACAAGGTCCGGCTCGCCGACACCGAACTGTTCATCGAGGTCGAAAAGGATCTCACCCTTTACGGTGAGGAGGTGAAATTCGGCGGCGGCAAGGTCATCCGCGATGGCATGGGCCAGAGCCAGGTTTCGCGCGCGCAAGGCGCGGTCGACACCGTCATCACCAATGCGCTGGTCGTCGATGCCACCGCCGGTATCGTCAAGGCAGATATCGGCCTCAGGGACGGCCGTATCGCCGCGATCGGCAAGGCCGGCAATCCGGATACTCAAGGCGGCGTCACCATCATCATCGGCCCGGGCACCGAGATCATCGCCGGCGAGGGCAAGATCCTGACCGCCGGCGGCTTCGACGCGCATATCCACTTCATCTGCCCGCAGCAGATCGAGGAAGCGCTGATGTCGGGCATCACCACCATGCTCGGCGGCGGCACCGGCCCGGCGCACGGTACGCTGGCCACCACCTGCACGCCTGGGCCGTGGCATCTGGCACGCATGATCCAGTCTTTCGATGCCTTCCCGATGAATATCGGCCTGTCGGGCAAGGGCAACGCGTCGCTGCCTGCCGCGCTCGAGGAGATGGTGCTCGCCGGCGCCTGCTCGCTGAAGCTGCATGAGGACTGGGGCACGACACCGGCTGCAATCGACTGCTGCCTGTCGGTCGCCGACGATTACGACGTGCAGGTTATGATCCACACCGACACGCTGAACGAGTCCGGCTTCGTCGAAAACACGGTGGCGGCGATCAAGGGCCGCACCATCCATGCCTTCCACACCGAAGGCGCCGGCGGCGGCCACGCACCTGATATCATCAAGGTCTGCGGCCTGCCCAACGTCATTCCGTCCTCGACCAATCCGACCCGCCCCTACACGGTCAACACGCTGGCCGAACACCTCGACATGCTGATGGTCTGTCACCATCTGTCGCCGTCGATCCCCGAAGATATCGCCTTTGCCGAAAGCCGCATCCGCAAGGAAACCATCGCCGCCGAAGACATTCTGCACGACATCGGCGCCTTCTCGATCATCTCGTCGGACAGCCAGGCCATGGGCCGCGTCGGCGAAGTCGCGATCCGCACCTGGCAGACCGCCGACAAGATGAAGCGCCAGCGCGGTTCGCTGCCGCAGGAGACCGGCGACAACGACAATTTCCGCGTCCGCCGCTACATCGCCAAATACACCATCAATCCGGCCATCGCGCATGGCCTGTCGAAGGACATTGGCTCGGTGGCGGTGGGAAAACGCGCCGATCTCGTGCTGTGGAATCCGGCGTTCTTCGGCGTCAAGCCGGACATGGTGCTGATCGGCGGCATGATCGCCGCCGCCCCGATGGGCGATCCCAACGCCTCGATCCCGACGCCGCAGCCGATGCACTATCGGCCGATGTTCGGCGCCTATGGCAAGGCGATGACCAATTCGTCGGTGACATTCGTTTCGAAAGCCGCGCTCGACGCCGGCCTGCGCGGCAGGCTCGGCGTCGACAAGCAGATGGTGGCGGTCGAGAATACCCGCGGCGGCATCGGCAAGCATTCGATGGTGCTCAACGACGCCACGCCGCATGTCGAGGTCGACCCCGAAACCTACGAGGTCCGCGCCGACGGCGAGTTGCTCACCTGCGAGCCGGCCACCGTGCTGCCGATGGCGCAACGCTACTTCCTGTTCTGAACCATAGGCGTTAGAACGACCGATGTAGAACATGCCGCGCCAAGCCTATGGACCAGCAACTCCCTTACGCCCACGACATTTTCCCGCATATCCGCATTGTCCTGGGCATGGTGATCGGCCTTGGCGTCACACGGCTGCTGTCGGGGCTCGCCCGCATCGTCCAGCATCCCGGCCAGTACCGGCTCTATCCCGTGCACCTCGCCTGGGTTGCGTCGGTGCTTCTGATGCTGGTGCATTTCTGGTGGTGGGAGTTCGGCCTGTTCCAGATCGAGAATTGGACCTTCGGCAAATACCTGTTCATCATCTTCTACGCCGTCACGCTGTTCCTGGTCTGCGCGCTGCTGTTCCCGGATTCGATGCTGGACTACACCAGCTATGAGGATTTCTTCTATTCGCGCCGGGCCTGGTTCTTCGGCCTGCTGGCGGCGACCTATCTGCTCGACGTGATCGACACGCTGCTGAAAGGGCCGGAGCATTTCGCCCATTTCGGCATCGAATATCTGATCCGCACGCCGGTTTTCGTCGCGCTTTGCGTCATTGCGATCCTGCTGCGCGACCGCCGCTTTCACATCGCCTTTGTCGCCGGCGCGCTCGTCTATCAGATATCGTTCATCCTGCGGCTCTTCGACACGATCGTCTGAGCCCCATTGGGGCGGCGGACCGGATAGTCTAGGCTTTTTGCGAAAGGCAGTCTTACATGAAGCTCGATATTCGCACCGACTTCACCAAATTCCCGCGCGCGGTCTCCGTCCTGGCCGCAGGCGAAGCCGGAACCACTACGCCATATGACAGCGCAGTGCTTGCTCATGACGAGCGGCATCTGCGCCGTCGCGCCATCGAAACGGCCCGTAGCGACAAGGTGCTGGTCGACCTGCCCGAACCGGTGACGTTGAACCATGGTGACCGGCTGGTGCTGGAGGATGGCCGCCAAATCGAGATCATCGCGGCCGCGGAGCCGCTCTACGACATCAGGGCCAGCGATCCTGTCCATCTGGCCGAGCTTGCCTGGCACATCGGCAACCGCCATCTCGCCGCCGCAATCGAAGCTGGGCGCATCCTCATCCTGCGCGACCATGTCATCAAGGCGATGCTGGAGGGATTGGGCGCCATTGTGAGCGACGTCTCCGAGCCGTTCAAGCCGGTGCGCGGCGCTTATTCCGGCCATGGCGGGCACGGCCATGCTCATGCCGAGGCGCATACGCACAGCCACGCCGAAGCGCATTCTCATAGCCATAGCGAATCGCATTCCCACAGCCATTCGCACGACCATGACCATGACTGACCAGCCTTCCAACATTGCATTGTTGCGGCTGATGGCGTGGCTGTCGCCTTCCTTCCCGGTCGGCGGCTTTTCCTACAGCCATGGCTTGGAACAAGCCGTGCATGCCGGGCTGGTTGCCGACAGCAAAGACCTTGCAGCGTGGCTGGAAACGCTGGTCGAGATGGGTTCCGGCTGGAACGATGCGGTGCTGTTTGCCGAAAGCTGGCGCCGGGCGCGCGAAGCCGGCGATCTGGTCGAGGTCGCTGCGCTCGCCGAGGCCCTAGCCGGCTCGCGCGAGCGTCATGCCGAAACCATGCTGCAGGGCGCCGCCTTCCTGAAGGCGGCCTCGGCCTGGCCGTGCCAGGTGCTGGACCGCCTGCCGGCCGAATGTGCCTATTGCGTCGCCGTCGGTGCCGTCGCCGGCGGCCACGGATTTATGCTGCGGGATGCGCTGGCCGGCTTCCTGCAGGCCTTCTTTTCCAACCTCGTCCAGGCCGCGATCCGGCTTGGTGTCGTTGGCCAGACCGGAGCGACCGCGCTGCTCGCCGGCTTCGAGCCGCTGGCCTTGGCGACTGCAGCCCGCGCTGCCGACTCGACCCTCGACGATCTCGGCGGCTGCGCTTTTATCTCAGACATCACGGCGATGAAGCACGAGACCCAGTATTCGCGGCTGTTCCGCTCATGATCGTCCTCGCTTTCGCCCTCTCGCTGGTCCTGCTGCTGATCACCGCGCTGCATGTCTATTGGGCTATTGGCGGCATCTGGCCGGGCATGGATGCTGCCTCCTGCGCCCGCGCCGTCATCGGCTTTCATGGCGTCGATGAAATGCCGGCACCCTTCGCCAGCTTCGCCGTTGCCGCCTGCCTCGGCCTGGCGACACTGTGGCCGATGGCGCTCGAGGGCATCTTTGCCACGCCCTTTCCCAAGGCCGGGCTTGCCGCCACGTCGCTGCTCATCGCGCTGGTTTTCCTGGCGCGCGGCATTGCCGGCTTCACGCCGTGGTGGCGCCGGCTGACGCCCGAGCAACCTTTCGCGCGGCTCGATCTGCGTTATTATTCGCCGCTGTGCCTGCTGATCGGCCTCGGCTTCGCCATCCTTGCCTTCACGGAGTTCCCCGCATGATATCCCCGAACGGCCCTCTTCGCATCGGCATCGGCGGTCCGGTCGGCTCCGGCAAGACGACGCTCACCGAAAAGCTCTGCAAGGCGCTGCGCGACGAGTTCTCGATCGCCGTCGTCACCAACGACATCTACACCAAGGAGGACGCCATGATGCTGGCGCGCCTCCAGGCGCTGCCCGAAGATCGCATCATCGGCGTCGAGACCGGCGGCTGCCCGCACACCGCCATCCGCGAGGACGCCTCGATCAATCTGCAGGCGATTGCCGAAATGACCAAAAAATTCCCGGATCTCGACATCATCTTCATCGAATCGGGCGGCGACAACCTCGCCGCCACCTTCTCGCCGGACCTTGCCGACCTGACGCTCTATGTCATCTCGGTTTGCCAGGGCGAGGAGATTCCGCGCAAGGGCGGACCGGCGATCACCCGGTCCGATTTCCTGGTCATCAACAAGAGCGACCTTGCGCCCTATGTGAACGTCAATCTCGATGTCATGGAACGCGACGCTGCCCGCATGCGCGGCAAACGGCCGTTCGGCTTCACCGACCTGTCGCGCGGCAAGGGGCTGCAGGAGGTCATCGATTTTATCGTCGAGCATGGCGGCCTAAGGGTCGGCGCCGCCGCCAGTACGGCAGCATAGCAATCGCGTTCGCCTGCACCAAACGAAACCGGTTGCGCGTCTTCCCGCCGCGCGGCATCCTCGCCTCTTTCACGGAGGTCTACGATGAGCATCACGCGCCTGCAGAAGGAAGTGCTGACCAACCTGCCGTTCTATGAAGAACGTGTCGATCTCGCTTGCGCCTTCCGCTGGACGGCGCGGCTCAACATGCACGAGGCGGTGGCCAATCATTTCTCGCTGGCGGTCAACGACGATGGCTCGCAATTCCTGATGAATCCCAATCAGGTGCATTTCTCGCGCATCAAAGCGAGCGACCTGCTGCTGATCGACGCCAACGATCCCGACACGCTCTCCGGCCCGAATGCACCTGACCCGACGGCATGGGGCCTGCATGGCGCCATCCATCGCAATGTGCGTCATGCACGCTGCGTCATGCATGTCCACTCGATCCACGCCACGGTGCTTGCCTCGCTCGCCGACTCGACGTTGCCGCCGGTCGACCAGAACTCAGCGATCTTCTTCAACCGCCATGTCGTCGACGGGCATTACGGCGGGCTGGCCTTCGAGGAAGAAGGCGAGCGCTGCTCGCAGCTTCTTGTCGACCCGAAGGTCAAGGTCATGGTGATGGGCAACCATGGCGTGCTGGTCATCGGCGACAGCGTTGCCGACACCTTCAACCGCATGTTCTATTTCGAGCGCGCCGCCGAAACCTACATCAAGGCGCTGTGGACCGGCCGGCCGCTGCGGGTATTGTCGGACGAGATCGCCGAGAAAGCGGCAAGGGAACAGGAAGATTATCCGGGCCAGGCCGAACGCCACCTCTCCGAACTGAAGGCGATCCTCGACGAGCAGGAGCCTGTCTACCGGTACTGAGCTGCGCCCTTCTCCCCGTCGCTATACGGGGAGAAGGTGCCGGCAGGCGGATGAGGGGCAGCGCAAGCGCCCGAAAGCCTGCGACGAACTCAAAACTCGGCCTGCCAGTGATCTCAATGCGCCCGGAAAGGGGCGTTAATTGTCAAGCTCGGCGCCGCCCCTCATCGCCCTGCCGGGCACTTCTCCCCGTACAATGACGGGGAGAAGGACGCTGTCATCGCTGGTTTCGCCAATCATCGGCGTTGCAGGAAGTCTAGCTTGAGGCGGCCTTTTCAGCCAAGCTTAAAGTCCCAGATGGGCTCGCAATTCGTCGGCGCTGTTGATGACAATCGCGCCCGGCGGCCCTTCCATCGGCGCCTCCGGCCAGAAGACCGTCTTCATTCCCGCCGCCAGCCCCGCCGTGGCGCCGGTCATGCTGTCGTCGACCGCTACGGCCTCGGCGGGATCGACGCCGGCCAGCCAGGCGGCGCGCAGGAATGGCTCGGGATGCGGCTTGCCTTCGCGCACGTCGTTGCGGCTGATGGTCTTCATTCCGGGGTAGAAAAGGCCGACCGCGCGCAGATTGGCGTCGACGATCAGCCGGTCGGAATTGGACACCACCGCCTGCTCCACGCCAAGCGCGCGCAGCTCGTTGAAAATCTCGATCGCGCCGCTGCGTGGCGTCAGCGTTTGCGCCATCGGCAGATAGTGATCGTATTTGCGTACGATCCAGTCGTCGAAAGGCAGGTCGAGGCCGAACTCGTCGCGCAGCATCTCGTAGACCGGCCATGCGGCGATGCCGAGCACGCGCTCATGCAGGTCGGTTGGCGGGGCGATGCCAACGCTGTGCAGCGCCGCAACCAGCGCCGCCTCGTGCAGCGGCTCGCTGTCGACCAGCGTGCCGTCCATATCCCAGAAAACCGCTTTCGGCGTCATGCGAGGCTCCATTCTCCAGAATCCCTTAAAGCGTTTAGCTCGGGAGATAAACCGCCGCGTCCCCGCTAATGCATGTCGCGCAAAAGTGTGCAGCGGTTTTGTGATAACGACATGCATAAAAAAGAATCTAAAGCGCGTCGCATGAGGCCGATCGAACACGTCGCGCTTTGGAACCGAGATTGGTGCGACCTCGACAGCCTTGCTGTTGCGACGAGACTAGGTCGACCCCGTCACTTCGTTCGAGCCACCAAGTCCGGACCTTAAGCAATTGCTCGTACAATAGGCAATTGCGCACGACCTCATTCCCTGCGAAACTATGGTGCTCCGCCTCTTATGCTCGGCGGGCTGGGAGGCAGGACCTTGAATTCGCGGCAGGATAGCGGCGGCAACAGGCTGGACGACGCGGCGCGCGCCGGCTGGCTCTATTACGTTGCCGGCAACACCCAGGACCAGATCGCCGCCACGCTTGGCATCTCCCGGCAGACGGCGCAGCGGCTGGTGTCGCTTGCAGTCTCCGAAGGGTTGATCAAGGTGCGCGTCGACCATCCGATCGCCAATTGCCTCGACCTTGCGGCACGGCTGAAATCGCGCTTTGCGCTTGATCTGGTCGAGGTGGTGCCGAGCGACCCTTCTTCGTCCTCCACCGTCATCGGGGTCGCGGAGGCGGCGGCGGCGGAGATCGAACGGCGGCTGCGGTCGCCCACACCGATCGTCATGGCGATCGGCACCGGCCGCACGCTGAAGGCCGCGATCGAGCAGCTGCCGCCGATGGAATGCCCGCAGCACAAGGTGGTGTCGCTGACCGGCAATATCTCGCCAGACGGTTCGGCGGCCTTCTACAACGTCATCTTCACCATGGCCGACAGGGTCAAGGCGCGCTCGTTTCCGATGCCTTTGCCGGTCATCGTCTCCTCGCCGGAGGAGCGCGAGATGCTGCTCAGCCAGCCGATGATCCAGCCGACGCTGGCGCTTGCGGCCGAGGCCGACGTCACCTTTGTCGGCATCGGCGATCTTGGCCCGAAGGCGCCGCTTTACGAGGACGGCTTCATTTCGGAGGGTGAATTGAAGGCGCTGCAGAAGGCCGGCGGCGTCGCCGAGATCGTCGGCTGGGTATTCGATCGTGACGGCCGCATGATCGAGGGCATCACCAACGACCGGGTCTCGTCGGCACCGCTGCCGTCGCGCGAAAAGTCGCTGGTGATCGCGCTTGCCATGGGCGACCGCAAGCTGCCGGGCATCTTCGCCGCCGTCAACCGGCGGCTGGTCAACGGCCTCATCACCGATGAGCGGACCGCCGCCGCCTTGCTGGCCGGCGCATGATCTCAGAGCCGCTGGCGGTCGGAAACGATCAGGTGAAATCGAAACGCAGCTGAACCCTCGATAAAACGAGCGACATTATTGGTGCCGGCCACAAGGATCGTTGCCGTCGAGGAAGCCCATGTCGCGCTGGAGATGCGGCGGCAGTTCCCGGACGTCGAGATAGGCCCGTTTCCGCGCCGCGTGCCTTGCCAATCCCCGCGCCAGCCGTGAAAACCAGCCATGGGCTGGAGCAAGAAGCAGCTTTTCCTGTAATGTGGTCATGATCGTCAGCCTTCGCTATCTCTAGGCGTAATTGATCTTCAACACGGAATATCGGTAGGACCGGCCGGTGCCGCCAATCAAACGTCGATCATTGCCCATAAGGAGGGCTTATGCCGGAGCTCAATTCACGACAGCTGGTTTCGCAGCTTCCTCCGCTTCAGGCGATCCGGGTGTTCGAGGCGGTGGCGCGGCATCTCTCGTTCACCAAGGCCGCCCAGGAGCTTGGCATGACGCAGGCGGCGGCAAGCTATCAGATCAAGCTTTTGGAGGAGCGCATCGGCGCACCCTTGTTCCTGCGCCAGCCAAAACAGATCGTGCTGACCGAACCTGGCCAACGCCTGGCGCCCGCGGTCAGCGAAGCGTTCGCGCTGTTGAGCGGCGCCTATGCCGCCGCGCGCACCGGCGCCGATGGCGTGCTTTGCGTTTCGACGCTGCTGACCTTTGCCTCCAATTGGCTGGCGCAGCATCTCGGCTCGTTCCAGGTCGCGCATCCGTCGCTGGCGGTGCGCGTCGATACCTCGAACAGGGTTGTCGACTTTGCCAGAGAGGATATCGACATCGCCATCCGCTCCGGCGGCGGCAATTGGCCGGGCGTCGAGACCCATATGCTGTTCCGGGCCGACTTCACGCCGGTCCTTAGTCCAAAGCTCGCGGCAAGCATCGGCGGCGTCAACGAACCGGCCGACCTGCTACGGCTGCCGATCCTCGACCCGGGCGACATCTGGTGGCGGGACTGGTTTGCCGCCGCCGGCCTGCCGGTCGCGGAATTGGCCAAACGCACCGGCACCAGCATGGGCGCGCAGGCCTACGAGGCCAATGCCGCGATTGCCGGCCACGGCGTGGCGATCGTCACCAAGGCGCTGTTCAAGACCGAACTTGCCGACGGCCGCCTGATTCAGCCCTTCGATCTTGTTGGTGACGACGGCCATGCCTATTGGCTGGTCTACCCGACAGCGCGGCGCAACGTGCCGAAGATCCGCGCCTTTCGTGATTGGATCCTGAACGAGATCGCTTGCCAGTAGGCCGAATCCAGGCCACCCGGACAGCAAAGCTCCGGCTTTTGACGGCGCGATGAGCCCGACCCAACCCTTCTCCACATATACCGCGAGTGTCCCAGGCTTGCCGCTGCACGAGACCGCGTGCTGCGCTGCAGCAACGAATCCGGCTTGACATAATTTGCGGCAAGTGAGTAATTGCTCACAGCCAAGGCAAATGCTCATCTTGGTTCATGGGAGGAATTTTGATGAAACTTCGCACGTTCACCCTAGGCCTGTTGCCGGCCAGCGCGCTTGCTTTCGCCGCGCATGCCGAATCCATCACCATCGCCACGGTCAACAATGGCGACATGGTCCGCATGCAGAAGCTGACCGACGACTTCACCGCAACGAATCCCGACATCCAGCTGCAGTGGGTCACGCTCGAGGAAAATGTCCTGCGCGAGCGCGTCACCACCGACATCGCCACCAAGGGCGGCCAATACGACGTGATGACCATCGGCACCTACGAGGTGCCGATCTGGGCCAAGCAGAGCTGGCTCCTGCCGCTCGACAAGCTCGGCGACGACTATGACGTCAAGGACATCATCCCGGCCATTGCCGGCGGCTTGTCGGTCGACGGCAAGCTCTACGCCGCGCCGTTCTACGGCGAAAGCTCCTTCGTCATGTACCGCAAGGATCTGATGGAAAAGGCCGGGCTCAAGATGCCCGATGCACCGACCTGGGACTTCATCAAGCAGGCTGCCGACAAGATGACCGACCGCGCCAACGGCGTGAACGGCGTCTGCCTGCGCGGCAAGGCCGGCTGGGGCGAGAACATGGCCTTCCTGACCGCCATGTCGAACTCGTTCGGCGCGCGCTGGTTCGACGAGAACTGGAAGCCGCAATTCGACCAGCCCGAGTGGAAGAACACGCTGCAGTTCTATGTCGACCTGATGAAGGCCGATGGCCCCGAGGGCGCATCATCCAACGGCTTCAACGAAAACCTGGCGCTATTCCAGCAGGGCAAATGCGGCATGTGGATCGACGCCACCGTCGCTGCTTCCTTCGTCTCTGATCCGAAGAACTCCACCGTCGCCGACAAGGTTGGCTATGCGCTGGCGCCGGACAATGGCCTCGGCAAGCGCGGCAACTGGCTGTGGGCCTGGTCGCTGGCCATCCCCGCCGGCACGCAGAAGGCCGACGCCGCTCAAAAGTTCGTATCCTGGGCTACCAGCAAGCATTATGCCGAGCTCGTCGCCTCGAAGGAAGGCTGGGCCAACGTTCCGCCGGGAACGCGCTCCTCGCTCTATGCCAATCCCGAGTACCAGAAGGCAGCACCTTTCGCCAAGATGACGCTGGACTCGATCAACTCCGCCGATCCGACGCATCCGACCGTCAAGCCGGTGCCTTATGTCGGCGTCCAGTTCGTCGCCATTCCTGAGTTCCAGGGCCTCGGCACCACTGTCGGCCAGCTCTTCTCGGCGGCACTTGCCGGCCAGTCGAGCGTCGACGACGCCCTGAAGCAGGCGCAGGACGCCGCCACCGCGACGATGACCGAGGGCGGTTACATCAAGTAGGCTCCTCCCGGTGCCGGTTGCCAATGGCGACCGGCAACGGCCGCCCGAATCCCAGTTCGGGCGGCCGGCTTTCACACCGCTGAAAACTTGGCTGACCTCGAAGGGTGACCGTCATGGCTACTCAGCAGACCCGTTCGCTTGCCCGCTTCATGATGGCGCCATCCGTGGTGCTGCTGCTGGTTTGGATGATTGTACCGCTGGCATTCACACTGTGGTTCTCCTTCCAGCAGTACAATCCGCTCAATCCGATGCGCGACGGCTTCGTCGGGTTTTCGAACTACGCGCTGTTCTATTCCAACCCGGCATTCCTGCAGTCGATCCTCAACACGCTCACCATCGTCGTCAGCGTGCTTTTGATCACGGTGATCGGCGGTATCTTGCTGGCCCTTCTGCTCGATCAGCCGATGTGGGGACAGGGCATCGTCCGCATCCTCGTCATCTCGCCGTTCTTCGTCATGCCGCCGGTGGCGGCACTGGTCTGGAAGAACATGATCATGCATCCGCAATACGGCGTCTTCGCCGATATTGCGCGCTTCTTCGGCGGGCAGCCGATCGACTGGTTCGGGCAGCACCCGCTTTTGGCGATCATCATCATCGTCGCCTGGCAGTGGCTGCCGTTTGCGACGCTGATCCTGTTGACCGCGCTTCAGTCGCTCGACGGCGAGCAGAAGGAAGCCGCCGAAATGGACGGCGCCGGCTTCATCAGCCGCTTCATCTATTTGACGCTGCCGCATATGTCGCGCGCCATAACCGTGGTCATCCTGATCCAGACGATCTTCCTTCTGTCGGTCTATGCCGAGATCCTCGTCACCACCAATGGCGGCCCGGGTTATGCCTCCACCAACCTGCCCTTCCTCGTCTACCAGAAGGCATTGCTGGAGTTCAAAATCGGCCAGGCGTCCGCCGGCGGTATCATCGCAGTCATTCTCGCCAACATCGTCGCCTTCTTCGCCATGCGCGCCGTCGGCAAGAATTTGGATAAATAAGGGAGGAAACGATGGCACGTGCAGTCACCACCCAGCACAAGACGATTGCGACCGCGGCCGCCTGGATCGTCGCGCTGCTGATCTTCTTCCCGATCCTCTATACGATCATCACTTCGTTCAAATCGGAGCAGGAGGCCATCCAAGGCTTCAACCTGTTCCCGTCGGGAACCACGGAGAGCTATTCCGAGGTCCAGGCGCAGAACGGTTATTTCAAATTCTTCCTGAACTCGGTGTTCCTGTCGGTCGGCTCGACCGTCCTGGCTCTGCTTGTCGCCGTACCGGCGGCATGGTCGATGGCGTTTTCGCCAAGCAAACGCACCAAGGACATCCTGATGTGGATGCTTTCCACCAAGATGATGCCGGCCGTCGCCGTGCTGTTCCCGATCTATCTGATCTTCCGCGACACCGGACTGCTCGACAGCCGCATCGGCCTGATGGTCATGCTGATGCTGATCAACCTGCCGATCGTGGTCTGGATGCTCTACACCTACTTCCGCGAGATCCCGGGAGAGATCCTGGAAGCGGCGCGCATGGACGGCGCATCGCTCTGGAACGAGATCATCTACGTGCTGACGCCGATGGCGGTGCCGGGCATCGCCTCGACCATGCTGCTCAACATCATTCTCGCCTGGAACGAGGCGTTCTGGACGATCCGGCTGACCACCACTGAGGCAGCGCCGCTCACCGCTTTCATCAGCTCCTTCTCCAGTCCGCAGGGGCTGTTCTGGGCCAAGCTTTCGGCCGCCTCGACACTGGCGATCGCGCCGATCCTGATCATGGGCTGGTTCAGCCAGAAGCAGCTGGTCCGCGGCCTGACGTTTGGGGCGGTAAAGTAACGGGCATCGCCTGACGCAAAACGAAAAACAGCCCTTCGGGGGAGGAAATCATGGGAAACATCACGCTCAAGAACGTCTCCAAATCCTTCGGGGCGACGTCCATCATCCCCGGCCTCGACCTGGTCATCGAGAACGGCGAGTTCGTCGTCTTCGTCGGCCCGTCGGGCTGCGGCAAGTCCACGCTGTTGCGTCTGATTGCCGGCCTGGAGGACACCAGCGGCGGCACCATCATCATCGATGGCCGCGACGTCACCGGCGAGGCGCCGGCCAAGCGCAAGCTGGCCATGGTGTTCCAGTCCTATGCGCTTTACCCGCATATGACGGTGGCCAAGAACATCGCTTTCCCCCTGAAGATGGCGGGCGAGGACCAGGCGACCATCGACAAGAAGGTGAAGGACGCCGCCCGCATCTTGAACCTCACCAACTACCTAGATCGCCGCCCCGGCCAGCTCTCCGGCGGCCAGCGGCAGCGCGTCGCCATCGGCCGCGCCATCGTGCGCCAGCCTTCCGCCTTCCTGTTCGACGAGCCTTTGTCCAATCTCGACGCGGCGCTGCGCGGCACCATGCGGCTGGAGATCAGCGAGCTGCATCACCAGCTCAAGACCACCATGGTCTACGTCACCCACGACCAGATCGAGGCCATGACCATGGCCGACAAAATCGTCGTGCTCAACGCCGGCAATATCGAGCAGGTCGGCTCGCCGATGGAGCTCTACAAGACACCGAAGAACCTGTTCGTCGCCGGTTTCATCGGCTCGCCGAAGATGAACCTGATCGAAGGCGAGCCGGCCGCCAAATATGGCGCCAGGACAGTCGGCATCCGCCCGGAGCATATGAACATTTCGAAGACGTCAGGCGACTGGAAGGCGACCGTCGGCGTTGCCGAACATCTCGGCTCCGACACGTTTTTGCACGTCCAGGCGGATGGTGTCGGGCAGCTGACGGTGCGTGCCGACGGCGAACTTGCCGCCCATCACGGCGACACAATCTATCTGACACCGGACAAGACCAAGCTGCATCGTTTTGGCGCCGATGGGAAGGCGATGCTGCAATGAGGCTCGGAGGTAAATCGGCGCTGATCACCGGATCGGCGCGCGGCATCGGCAGGGCGTTTGCCGAAGCCTACATGCGGGAGGGCGCGACCGTCGCCATCGGCGACATCAATCTCGAGGCTGCCGAGAAGACGGCTTCGGAAATCGGCGGCAACGCCTACGCGGTGAAGCTGGACGTCACCGATCTCGCGTCGATCGATGCGGCCGTCAAGGCGGTCGAGACAAGGGCCGGCGGCCTCGATATCGTGATCAACAACGCTGCGCTGTTCGACCTGGCGCCGGTCGTCGAGATCAGCAAGGCGAGCTACGACAAATTGTTCTCGGTCAACGTCGCCGGCACACTGTTTACGGTTCAGGCTGCGGCCCGTTCGATGATTGCCCGCGGCAAGGGCGGCAAGATCATTAACATGGCAAGCCAGGCCGGGCGCCGCGGCGAGGCGCTGGTCGCCGTCTACTGCGCCACCAAGGCGGCGGTCATCTCGCTCACCCAGTCGGCAGGGCTAGACCTGATCAAGCACGGCATCAATGTCAACGCGATAGCACCGGGGGTCGTCGACGGCGAGCATTGGGATCACGTCGATGCCCTGTTCGCCAAGTTCGAGAACCGGCCGAAAGGCGAAAAGAAGAGGCTGGTCGGCGAAGCCGTGCCTTATGGCCGCATGGGCACGGCGCAAGACCTCACCGGCATGGCGGTGTTCCTGGCCAGCGATGAGGCCGAATACATCGTTGCCCAGACCTACAATGTCGATGGCGGCCAGTGGATGAGTTGAGGGGGCGAAGGCGCTCTTCTCCCCGTCTCCTCCACGGGGGGAAGAGTCGTCCCGCTAAAGGGTAAAGCAGATGTCCGTGAAACTCTCTTCTTCCATACTCGCCAAGCTGCCGCCCAAGGTCGCCGGCCCGAAATATGATCGCGCCGCGCTCAAGGCCGGCATCGTGCATTTCGGCGTCGGCAATTTCCATCGCTCGCATCAGGCCGTCTATCTCGACGACCTCTTCAATTCGGGCGTCGGCCACGACTGGGCCATCGTTGGCGCCGGCGTCTTCGAGGGCGAGAAGGTCGGCCGCGGCAAGCTGCAGGAACAGGACTGGCTGACCACCGTGGTCGAGCAGGACAGCGGCCATATGAGCGCGCGCGTCACCGGCGTTATGATCGATTTCCTGATGCCGGGCGACGCGCCCGCAATCGTCGAGCGGCTTGCCGATCCGGCGATCAAGATCGTTTCCCTGACCATTACCGAGGGTGGCTATTTCATCGATCCGGCTTCCGGCGTCTTCAATCCGACACATCCCGACATCGTTGCCGACGCTGACCCGGGGGCGACGCCGAAGACCGTCTTCGGCCTCATCCTCGCCGGGCTGCTGCGCCGCCGCGCCGACGGCATCGTGCCCTTCACCGTCATGTCCTGCGACAACATCCCCCATAACGGCCACGTCACCTCGGATGGCGTCGTCGGCCTGGCGCGGCTGATCGACGAAGGTTTGGCAAACTGGGTGAGCGAAAACGTCGCCTTTCCCAACGGCATGGTCGACCGCATCACGCCGGCCACCACCGACCGCGAGCGCGGCATTCTCTCCAGCGAGTTCGGCCTCGACGACAATTGGCCGGTGTTTTGCGAGCCGTTCAAGCAGTGGGTGCTGGAGGATCGTTTCATCGACGGCCGCCCGCCGCTGGAACAGGTCGGCGTGCAGTTCGTCAGCGATGTCGCGCCATATGAGCTGATGAAGATCCGCATCCTCAATGGCGGCCATGCGACCATCGCTTATCCGGCCGGGCTGATGGACATCCATTTCGTCCATGAGGCGATGCAGGAGCCGCTGGTACGCGGCTTCCTCGACAAGCTCGAGCATGACGAAATCATCCCGACCGTGCCGCCGGTTCCGGACACCGACCTCGAAGATTACTACCAGCTCATCGAGCACCGCTTCTCCAATCCGAAGATCGGCGACACCATACGCCGGCTTTGCCTCGACGGCTCTAACCGCCAGCCGAAATTCATCATTCCGACCATCGCTGACCGGCTGAAGGCTGGCAAAAGTGTCACCGGCCTGGCGCTGGAATCTGCGCTCTGGTGTCGCTACTGCTTCGGCACCACGGATTCCGGTGCCGTCACCGAGCCCAACGACCCGAACTGGGGCCGGTTGCAGGGGACGGCCAAGGCGGCCAGGGACATGCCTGCCGCCTGGCTTGCCATGGAGGACATCTATGGCGATGTCGGCCGCTCGCCGCCGTTCGCCGAAGCGTTCGCCCATGCGCTCAAATCGCTGTGGGCGGACGGCGCGCGCGCGACACTGACGCGCTATCTCGCCGGCGACCTCTGAAGCCGATCCAGCGCGATGACGCCTGAACTGGTCATTTTCGACTGTGACGGCGTGCTGGTGGATAGCGAGATGCTGTCCGTCTCGGCATTGCTGGAGATGATCGCGCTTGCCGGCGGCAACGTCAGCGAGGACGTTGCCTACGAGCACTTCCTCGGCAAGAGCATGAAGAGCGTCCGCGAAATCCTCGCAAGCGACTTCGGGCTCGATCTCACCGACCAGCATCTGACCGAGATGCGCTCCGAACTGATGCGCAAGTTTCGCCAGGAGCTGAAACCGATGCCAGGCATGGCACAGGTCCTGCCGAAGCTCGGCGTGCCGTGCTGCGTCGCCTCCTCCGGCACGCTGGAGCGGATCCGCTATGCGCTCAAGGTTACGGGGTTGCTTGGGCTGCTGGAGCCGCATTTGTTCAGCGCTGCCATGGTGGCGCGGGGCAAACCGGCGCCCGATCTTTTTCTCCATGCGGCTGCTAAAATGGGAGCGGACCCGCGAAACTGCCTCGTCGTCGAGGACAGCCCGGCCGGCATCCAAGCGGCGCGGGTGGCAGGCATGCGCGTCCTTGCCTTCACCGGGGGCTCGCACACCGGCAACCCGGCACTGAAAGCGCGGCTTGCGTCGAGTGAGCCGGACTTTATATTCGCTGACATGCTGCAATTGCCCGATCTGATTGCAGGCCTGGGAGCGAGAGCAAGAACACCTTGACCAACAGTTTCGTTTGCGCGGTCGATGTCGGCACCGGAAGCGCCCGTGCCGGCATTCTCGACACCGGTGGCGCCTTGCTCGGCCGCGCCGAGCACCCGATCGCCATGCAACAGCCGAAAGCCGACCACGCCGAGCACGATTCGCAGGATATATGGTCGGCGGTGTGCATGGCCGTCCGCGCTGCCCGCGAAAAGGCGCGCGTGAAGGCTGAGGATATCGTCGGCATCTCCTTTGACGCCACCTGCTCGCTGGTGGTGCGAGACCGGCATGGCGGCCAGCTCAGCGTGTCGGTATCAGGCGAAAGACGCTGGGACACCATCGTATGGCTCGATCATCGCGCCATTGCCGAGGCCGACGAATGCACCGAAAGCGGCCATGCCGTGCTCGACTATATCGGCGGCGTCATGTCGCCGGAAATGGAGACGCCGAAGCTGATGTGGCTGAAGCGCAACCTGCCCGGAACATGGAACGAAGCCGGCTACCTATTCGACCTCACCGACTTCCTGACCTGGAAGGCAACCGGCTCGCTCGCCCGTTCACAATGCACGCTGACCGCCAAATGGACCTATCTTGCCCATGAAGCGACCGGCTGGCGGCGCGACTTCTTCGAAGCCGTCGGGCTCGGCGACCTTTTCGAGCACGGCAATCTGCCGGAAAAGGCAAGCCCGGTCGGTGCCGATATCGGTGCGCTTAACGCGCAAGCCGCGGCGGAGCTTGGCCTCACCGAAAAATGCCGGGTCGGTGCAGGCGTCATCGATGCGTATGCCGGCGCGCTTGGCGTGCTCGGAGGCTTCGCCGGCAACGCGAAGGATATCGGCCGCCATCTGGCCCTGATCGCCGGGACGTCGAGTTGCGTCATGGCGATGTCGCCCGATCCGCAGCCTTTCGCCGGTGTTTGGGGTCCTTACTATGGCGCCGCCCTTCCCGGCCTGTGGCTGTCGGAAGGTGGCCAGTCAGCCACCGGCGCGCTGCTCGATCACATCATCCGCTGGCATGGCGCCGGCGGCGAGCCGGATGCCGCCATGCATGCCAGGATCGCCCGCCGCGTCGCCGAGCTGCGCGCCGCTGAAGGAGACAACCTCGCCGCCAGGCTGCATGTGCTGCCCGATTTTCACGGTAACCGCTCGCCGCTCGCCGACCCGCATGCCGTAGGCGTCATCAGCGGGCTGACGCTGGATTCGTCCTTCGACAGTCTGTGCAAGCTCTATTGGCGCACCGCCGTCAGCATCGCGCTTGGCGTCCGCCATGTGCTGGAGGCGCTGAACGAGAACGGCTATCTGATCGACACGCTGCACGTCACCGGCGGCCACACCAAGAACCCCTTGCTGATGGAGCTCTATGCCGACGCCACCGGATGCACGGTGGTCGAGCCGCTGGCGGACGAGGCGGTGCTGCTCGGCACCGGCATGATTGCCGCCACCGCTGCCAGGCTTTTTCCCGATTTGAACGCCGCTTGCGTCGCCATGCAGCAAGGCGGCAGGACGCGCGAGCCCAATCCGGCTGCCGCCGGCCGGTTCGATCGCGACTACCGCGTGTTTCTCGAGATGCATCGGCAAAGGCAGGCGCTGGACGCGATCCGATAGATCGGGATCGGCGGCTATCTCTGGTTCCAGCGCCGGACGACCGGTTCGTCAAGGCCGTGCTCATAACCGATCACGCTTACGCTGGCGGTATCCAGCACGAAAAGCGCGCCGTCTTGCGGTGGCAGGCCGAGCCAGCGTGCGGCTAGCACCCTCAGGAAATGCGAACTTGAGAAGACCAGGACATTGCCGCTGGCCTCGAGCAACTGGCTGACGATCCGGTCCGCCCTCGAGCCTACATCCGTGGCGGACTCGCCGCGCGGGCAGCCGTCGCGAAAGAGCCGCCAACCGGGACGCTCGGCGAGGATTTGCTTGGTGGTCAATCCCTCATAGGCACCATAATCCCACTCCGCCAGATCGTCCTTCTTCACGCCTGACGAGCCGAAGCCGGCCAGCGCACAGGTGTTGAGGGCGCGCTGCGACGGGCTCGACCACACCGCCGAGAAGGATAGACCCTTTAGCCGCTCAGTGACCCGCCTTGCCCCATCCTCGCCGGCCGGCGTCAGCGGTATGTCGGTCCGGCCGGTATGTTTTCCGGACGCACTCCATTCCGTCTCGCCATGCCGAACCAGATAGATTTCGGGAAACGCGCTCATCAGGCTGCCTTTCAAAGGAATCCACCGTGACCATAGCGGCTTCCATGGCCTCTCCAATAGCCTGCATTGAGCCGACTGGCTTAACCCTTCCGCAAGTCAGCCTCTTGCCACCGGTGCCCATTTCAT
Source organism: Mesorhizobium sp. M1295 (assembly GCF_040318135.1). NCBI lineage: Bacteria > Pseudomonadati > Pseudomonadota > Alphaproteobacteria > Hyphomicrobiales > Phyllobacteriaceae > Mesorhizobium > Mesorhizobium sp. M1295. The sequence continues at coordinate 286,734 of NZ_JAMYLU010000003.1, read as the reverse complement.
AGACAAACCCGTCGTAATGCGGAATCCGGCCGATCTTGGCCATTTTCCGCGCTGAGACGCGGCTTCCGGCTCTTGCCGACGTGCCGCAATCGGATAGGCGGAAAAAATGTCTGCGATCGAAGCCGACGCTCGCGCGCCGGAAAACCTTTGGCGTCGGGAAATCAGGGCGATGCTGGCGCTCGCCTGGCCGATGGTGCTGACCAATCTCGGTCAGACCGCGATGACCGCTACCGACGTCATGATGATGGGGCGGCTGGGGCCGGACACGCTGGCCAGCGGTGCGCTTGGTGCCAACCTTTACTTCATGCCGCTGATCTTTGGACTTGGCCTGATGCTGGCGACCTCGCCGATGATGGCGACCGAGCTCGGCCGTCGCCGCCACTCGGTGCGCGACCTGCGCCGCACCGTGCGCCAGGGTCTGTGGCTGGCGATCCTCATTTGCATTCCGATCTGGGTCTTTCTCTGGCACGGCGAGGCCGTGTTGCTGGCCATGGGTCAGGAACCGGCACTGGCGCATCAGGCCGGCATCTATCTGCGCTGGCTCGAATGGGCGGTGCTGCCCTTTTTCGGCTACATCGTCCTGCGCTCGTTTATTTCGGCGCTGGGAGCGGCCGGGCTGGGCACTGATCATCGTTTTCGTTGCCGTCGCCTGCAACGCCTTTTTCAACTGGCTGTTCATGTTCGGCAATCTCGGCATCCAATCGATGGGCATCGCCGGCTCCGGCCTCGCCACCACGCTGTCCAGCACGTTAATGTTCGCCGGCATGGCGGCGGTGGTGATGCTTGAGAAGAAATTCCGGCGCTATCGTCTGTTCGGACGCTTCTGGCGGGCCGATTGGCCGCGCTTCAAGGGCCTGCTGCGGCTCGGCCTGCCGATCGCCGGCCTGCTGGCGTTTGAGGTGACGATTTTCAACGCGGCGGCCTTTCTCATGGGCCTGATCGATGCGGCTTCGCTTGCCGCCCATGCGATCGCCATCCAGATCGCCTCGATCACCTTCATGGTGCCGCTCGGCCTCAACCAGGCGGTGACGGTGCGCGTCGGACTTGCCCACGGCGCCGGCAATCCGGAAGGTGTCAGCCGGGCTGGCTGGACCGCCTATGTCGTCGGTGTCTCCTTCATGGCGCTGATGGGGCTGGTGATGATCCTGTGGCCGCACCTCTTGATCGGGGCCTTCATCGATCTGGGCAATCCGGCTAATGCCGAGGTGGTCGCGCTGGCCGTGTCGTTCCTCGCTTTTGCCGCGCTGTTCCAGGTTTTTGACGGTGCGCAGGCGGTAGCCAGCGGCATGCTGCGCGGCCTGCACGACACCAAGGTGCCGATGATCTATGCCGCGATCGGCTATTGGGGCATCGGCCTGCCGCTCGGCGTGCTGCTCGCCTTCCATTTCGGTTTCAACGGCGTCGGCATCTGGATCGGCCTATCGTCGGGACTGGCGGTGGTTGCTGCACTCCTGCTGGGACGCTGGCTGCGGCGGGACAGGATCGCGCCGCCGCTGGTGTTCGGGCGTTGAATTGCTGGTCGCCCGCTCAGCGGGCCGCCGCCCGCTGTTCCAGCGAGCGCGCATATTGCGTCAGCGGAAAGCACATGACGAAGAAGATCAGCGCTACCAGCCCGTAGACTTTGAACGGTTCGAAGGTCGCATTGTTGATTGCGTTGGATGTCCTCACCAGCTCCTCGAAACCGATGATCGAGGTCAGCGCGGTCGACTTGATCAGCTGCACCAGGAAGCCGACGGTCGGCGCGCGGGTGATCGAAAACGCCTGCGGCAGGATGATCAGCCGGAGTTCCTGCAGATAGTGCAGGCCGAGGCTGGCGCCGGCGTCCCACTGGCCGCGTGGCAATGCATCGACGCCGCCGCGCCAGATCTCGGCGAGATAGGCGCTGGCAAAGAAGGTCAGGCCAAGCACCGCCGCGGTCCACGGCTCGATGCGCAGGCCCAGCATCGGCAAGCCGAAGAACATCAGGAAGAGCTGCATCAGCAGCGGCGTGCCCTGGAAAAGCGCGATGTAGCCGGAGGCAAACCGGCGCGCCCATTTATTCTTGGCGATCCGGAAGAACAGCACGATCATGCCGACCACGGCGCCGCCGACAAAGGCAGCCAACGACAACAGCACCGTCCAGCGCGCCGCCAGCAGCAGGTTGCGCAGAATGTCCCAGAAGGTGAATTCGATCATGACACGCCGGCTCCAAGAAGCCGGCGACCGCCGCCGACCAGCAGCCGGCGCAGCCCAATCGACAGGATGAGATAGACCATCGTCACCACGAAATAGGTCTCGAAAGCCCGGAACGTGCGCGCCTGCAGCATGTCGGCTTCATAGGTCAGCTCGCGCACCGCGATCTGCGACACCACGGCGGATTCCAGCATCATGATGACGATCTGGCTGGTCAGCGCCGGATAGATCACCTTGAGCGCCTGCGGCAGCACGATTTTGATGAAGACCTGGCGCGGCCTGAGCCCAAGCGCCATTGCCGCTTCCGTCTGCCCGGGCGGCACCGCGTCGAGTCCGGCGCCAACGATCTCGATCGTGTAGGCCGCCATGTTGAGCGTCATCGCCAGCATGGCTGCCAGCACGGGATCGAGCCTCACGCCGATGCTTGGCAGCCCGAAGAAGATGAAGAACAGCTGCACCAGGAACGGCGTGTTGCGGATCACCTCGACATAGACGCCGATCGCCCGCTTGAGCAGCAGCGGGCCGTTTCGCCGCCCTGCCGCGCCGAGGATGCTGAGCAACGTTCCCGCCAGCGTGGTCACGGCGATCAACAGGATCGTCGTGGCCGCGCCGCGCGCGATCGCCCCTGTCGCCCCGGCAAGCCAGCCGAAGTCGAGGCTATAGGTCACCGGCCGTCAATCCTTGAGATTGGCGGGATCGAGCGGTGTCTTCAGCCAGGCCTTCGAGCTTTCGTCCAGTCTCCCGTCGGCCAGCATCTTGGCAACTGCATCGTTGACCGCTTGCTTGAGGCGGTCTTCCTTCTTGTTGAGGCCGATATGCGAGGGCGAGGTGAGAAGCTGGAACTTTTGCTCCGGCTTCAGCGCCTCCTGACGGGCGAGCACCTGGGCGCCGACATCGTTGCCGACCACCATCAGCTGGGTCTGACCCGAGATGAAGGCCTGGATGACGGAATTATAGTTGTCGAAGCGGCGGATGTCGGCCGAGGCGGGTGCTGCCTCGGTCAGCGAGGTGTCCTCCAGCGTGCCGCGATTGACGGCGATCGACTTGTCGGCAAGGTCTTCCTTGCCTTTGACCGAAAGTGCTGCCGGGCCGATGACGGCGATGTAGTAAGGCGCGTAGGCGGCGGCGAAATCGATCACCTGCTCACGCTCCTTGGAATAGCCGACGCTCATCAGCAGGTCGACGCGCTTGTCGGTAAGATATGGGATGCGGTTCTGGCCGGTCACGCTGACCAGATTGAGCTTGACCTTGAGCTGCTCGGCGATGGATTGCGCCACGTCGATGTCGTAGCCCTTGATGCTCATGTCGGCGCTGGCCGAGGAGAAGGGTGGGAAATCGGAAAAGATACCGACATTGATGGCGCCGGCCTTGGTGATGTCGTCGATAGCGTCGGCATTGGCGGCCTGGGTCGTGAAACCAAAGCCGGTTGCGCCGAGCATCAGCACGGCGGCGATGGATGATTTGAGTTTCATGTGAAATGTCATTGTCGTTCCCCTGCTGGAAGCTTGTTTATGTGAGTGCAACCGCCGGCTCCAGCGCGGCGGTCGCCTTTGGGATTTTCTAGTGGACCATGATCGTCTCCGAAAACCGGTTCCCACTTTTCGGGATCATGGTCGAGCGTGTCAGCCCGCCTTGCTGGTGATTGCCGGGCTGAAGACCATCAGGCTGAGGATCTCGAACAGCACCTGCGCGCCGGCATGCGCCGTGTTGGTGGTCGCGTCATATTGCGGCGCCACCTCGACGACGTCGCCGCCGACGATATTGAGGCCCTTCAGGCCGCGCAGCAGCTCGAGCACTTCGCGCGTCGTCAGCCCGCCGACCTCCGGCGTGCCGGTGCCCGGCGCGAAGGCGGGATCGATGCTGTCGATATCGAAGGAGACATAGGTCGGGCCGTCGCCGACTATCCTGCGCGCCTTCTCGATAATGGCGGGGATGCCGAGGCCGGTCACCTCTTCGACATGCACCACGGTCATACCGGACTCGTAGGTGAACTCCCAAAGGTACTCGGCCGAGCCGCGAATGCCGATCTGGATGGTGCGGCTCGGGTCGAGCACGCCGTCCAGCACCGCGTTGCGGAACGGCCCGCCATGGTGGAACTTGGTCATGTCGAACAGGCCGCTGGTGTCGCAATGGGCGTCGATATGGATCATGCCCACCGGCGCCTTCTTGCCGACAGCTTTCAGGATCGGGTGGCTGATCGAATGATCGCCGCCGACAGACAAGGGCAGGACGCCGGCGTCGACGATCTGGTTGGTGCGGCGTTCGATGTCGTCATGGCTGGTCTCCAGCCGGTAGCGGCTCTGGAACGGCACGTCGCCAATGTCGGCGACTTTCAGCTCATGCGTCGGTGCGCATTCCAGCACATGATTGTAGGGGCCGATGCGCTCGATGGCGCGCAGCGCCCTTGGCCCGAAACGGGCGCCCGGCCGGTTGGTGACGCCCAGATCCATCGGCACACCGATCATCGCCACCTGAAGATCGCCGAAATCCGGATTGTCGGCGGCGATTTCACGATAGGGCGCCGCGAGGAAGGTCGGGATGCCGGAATAGGGCGCCAGCCGCGTGCCGGTCTTGGAGAAGATCTTGTCGGCGACACGCTGGAATTTCGGGTCGAACATTTCGCCGCCATGGCTCTCGCCGTATTTGCGGCGCAGCGCTTCGAGCTTGCCGCGGTCATAACCCATGTCGGTCCTCCATGGCTGGTGCAGCGCGGACGGCGGCCTCGATAGCCGCAGCCGTTGGCTGCCTGCAGATTTCACGTCTTGATGCAATGCTTGGGCAAAGTGTCCTGTAGCTGCATTGAAAAATCAATTGATATTGTTAGGGTGTTCGCTGTGAGAAAATCTCACAGAGCTTAGGTTCCAAATGGCCAAGCGTTTGCCACCGCTCAACCCGCTGCGCGCCTTCGAGGCGACGGCGCGCCATGCCTCGCTGACCAAGGCGGCGGCCGAGCTCAACGTCACCCACGGTGCCATCAGCCATCAGATCAAGGCGCTCGAGCAATCGTTGGGCGTCAAGCTGTTCGAGCGTGCCGGCCAGCGGGTGAAGCTGACGCCGCACGGCGCCGAATTGCTGCCGGCGGTGTCGACCGCCTTCGACGGCATTGCCGCCGCCACGCAGCGCATGACGAGGCCGGCCAGCACCGGCGCGCTGTCGGTATCCTGCGTGCCGGCGCTGCTGTTGCTGTGGATGATCCCGCGGCTCGGCAGCTTCACTTCGCAATATCCGGATATCCGGCTGACGCTGATCCCATCGAATGACGCCAAGGACGTCCGCGCCCCGCATATCGATGTCTGCGTGCACTATGGTGACGGCAGCTGGACCGACTGCTGGATGCGCAAATGGTCGGGTCTCGAACTGTTCCCGGTGGTCAGCCCGACGCTGATCAACAACCGCCCGATCCGCACCGTCCGCGACCTCGCCGATCACGTCTTCCTGCATGGCGACGACGGCCGCGAATGGCACACCTGGCTGGCCGCCGCCGACGCGCTGGACCTGGAGCGCGGCCGCCGCCATCATCTTGGCGACGCGCGCATGGCGACCGAGGCTGCGGTTCACGGCCATGGCGTGGCGCTCGGCGACACGGTAACGGCAAGCGGACTGCTCGCCAGGGGTCTGCTTGTCGCGCCATTCAGCCTTTCCGTGCCGGCCGTCGACGATTTCTACGTCGTCTGCCGCAACGAGATGCGGTCGGCGCCGATCGTGCAATTGTTCATCGACTGGCTGTTTGCCGAGAAAGAGCAGGCCGATCGCCGCGCCGACGCGCCGGTGGCAGGCCGCATCGGCTTTCGCCGCAAGCGTCCAGCGCTCAAGGTGGTCGGCGCCAAGACCGCATCCTGAGGCCGAAACTGCCGTGGGCGCCGCTTGCCGCAGGGGCTTCTTTTTGTCGGGCCAGCCCGCAAAGCGGGAGGCGCGTTCAAAAATTCGATGCTAAGAGGCATTTGGAGCAATTCCAGGAAAAGTGCGCAGCGGTTTTCCGTCCGGAATTGCGCTAGACAAAAGCTAGAGCGAGCAGCGAAGGCGCATTGAGCGATGGCAAAGACCGATATAGCGCGGCGCGTCTACAACCACACCTGGAAGCTCGACCCGATCGTGCGTAGCTTGCTCGACACCGATTTCTACAAGCTTCTGATGCTGCAGATGATCTGGGGCATGTATCCCAAGGTCGACGCCACCTTCTCGCTGATCAACCGTACCACCTCGGTCCGCCTTGCCGAGGAGATCGACGAGACGGAGCTGCGCGAGCAGCTCGACCATGCCCGCACCTTGCGCTTCTCGAAGAAAGAGATGATCTGGCTCGGCGGCAACACCTTCTATGGCCGCAAGCAGATCTTCGAACCGGAATTCCTCGCCTGGCTGGAAAATTTCCGGCTGCCCGAATACGAGCTCTCCAGGCGCGACGGCCAATACGAACTCGCCTTCAGCGGCCCGTGGATGTACACGACGCTGTGGGAGATCCCGGCGCTGGCAATTATCAATGAACTTCGATCTCGCGCGGCCATGCGGGCGTTCGGGCCGTTCGCGCTCGACGTGCTCTATGCCCGCGCCAAGGCCAAGATGTGGGCCAAGACCGAGCGGCTGAAGGCGCTGCCCGGCATCCGCATCTCGGATTTCGGCACCCGCCGCCGTCATTCGTTCCTGTGGCAGCGCTGGTGCGTCGAAGCGTTGAAGGAGGGCATCGGCGAGGCCTTTACCGGCACCTCCAACGTCCTGCTCGCCATGGACAACGATCTCGAGGCGCTCGGCACCAATGCGCATGAACTGCCGATGGTGTTCGCCGCGCTCACCAATTCGGAAAAGGAATTGAAACAGTCGCCCTACAACGTGCTGCAGGACTGGCAGCGCTACTACGGCGGCAATTTGCTGATCGTACTGCCGGACACCTTCGGCACCGCGGCGTTCCTGCGTGATGCGCCGGACTGGGTCGCCGACTGGACCGGTTTCCGCCCCGACAGCGCGCCGCCGATCGAAGGCGGCGAGAAAATCATTTCCTGGTGGCGCGAAAAGGGCAAGGACCCCAAGCAGAAGCTGCTCATCTTCTCGGATGGGCTGGAGGTCGAGACCATCGAGGAAACCTACCGCCACTTCCGCGGCAAGGTGCGCATGTCCTTCGGCTGGGGCACCAACCTGACCAACGATTTCGAGGGCTGCGCGCCGACCGAGACCAACCGGCTAGACGCCATCTCGCTGGTCTGCAAGGTCACCGAAGCCAACGGCAGGCCGGCGGTCAAGCTCTCCGACAATCCGGCCAAGTCGACAGGCGACGAGAAAGAGATCGAGCGCTATCTGCGGATATTCGGCCAAAAGGACCGCGTGGAGCAGCTGGTGAAGGTGTGAGGGCCGACAAGAAGTATTTCTTGGAAAGCATGAGTTCCCGCCCACCCCCCTCTGTCCTGCCGGACATCTCCCCCTCTGAGGGGGAGATTGGCTCTCATCTCCGCTCTGGCCAACCCTCAACGAGGCAAGAAAAGCGCCGGCCGATTCAACTGCCAATCTCCCCCCTCGAGGGGGAGATGTCCGGCAGGACAGAGGGGGGTGCCGTAGAGCGCTGCCATAACCTAGTAGCCCTGCCGCGGTTCTCCTTCTTCCTGGCCCTTGCACCTGTATTCCTGCCCACCCCCGCCTTCGCCCACGCCTCCGACCGCGGCCACGTCCTGCTCCTCCCCACCGGCTACTACGTCGCCGGCGGCGCGCTCGCCGTCGCCGCCAGTTTCCTTGTCCTGGCGCTACTGAGGCCGGACTCCCTCGACCGCTTCTGGCGCAAACGCCTGCCGCTTTTCACCTTCGGCGACGGCGCGCGGACTGCCGTCAGCCTGATATCCTTTGCCGGCTTTGCAATTCTCACTGCCGCCGGCCTGTTCGGCAGCCGCGATCCGCTCTCCAATCCGCTGCCGCTGACCGTATGGACATTGCTCTGGGTTGGGCTGGCTTTGCTGCAAGGGCTCAGCGGCGATCTCTGGTCGTGGCTCAATCCGTGGTACGGGCCTTGCCGCGTCGTCTCGCGCCTGTCCGACAGAACGGAGCCACGGCGGCTGCCCCAGTGGCTCGGCTATTGGCCGGCTTTCGTGCTGTTCTTCGCCTTCGCCGGGTTCGAGCTGATCGACCCGGCGCCCGATGACCCGGGGCGGCTGACCTGGGCCGCCGGCGTCTACTGGCTGCTAAGCTTCGCGGCCATGCAGGTCTTCGGCTACCGCGGCTGGACCCGCAGCGGCGAGTTCCTGACAGTGTTCTTTTCGATGGTGGCGCGCTTCGCCATCGTCGAACGCAACGAGGACGGCCGGCTCAAACTCTGCTGGCCGGGCGCTAAGCTGCTCGAGGATGCGCCGCTGCCGCTCAGCGGCGTCGCCTTCCTGCTGCTTGCGCTGTCGTCGGTATCCTTCGACGGCCTGTCGAAAACCTTCTTCTGGCTAGGCCGGTTCGGCATCAATCCGCTGGAGTTTCCGGGACGCACCGCCTTGATCGGCATCGGCAGTTTCGGCCTTGTGCTGACCTTTGTCGTGCTTGCGGCCGTGTTCGCGCTTGCCGTCTTTCTTGGCCAGCACCTTGCCGGCAGCAAGCATTCCCTCGCTCACGCCGCAGGGCTACTAGTCTGGTCGATCGTGCCGATCGCGCTCGCCTATCACTTCGCGCATTATCTGACGGCGCTGCTGGTCGACGGCCAATATGCGATTGCCGCTCTCTCCGACCCGTTTGCGCTGGGCTGGAACCTGTTCGGCACCGCTGAACTGCCAATTGAAGCCGGCGTCGTCGCCGGCGCCGGCTCGGCGTGGTGGCTGTGGAATCTCCAGGCCGGCGTCATCATAGCCGGCCACATGCTTGCAGTGCTTGTCGCCCATGGCTTGGCCTGGCGATTGCACCCCATTCCCGCTCGCGCCGCGCTCAGCCAGTTTCCGCTCACGTTGCTGATGATCGCCTACACCGTCTTCGGCTTGTGGCTGCTTGCGACGCCAACCGCCGGGTGAACGAGATGCGCGATGCCCGTCAATCGAACCTTGGGGAAAGCTCGCTTGCCACGTCAGAGCTTTGGTGATTTAGTTTGTACACATGCAATTTTCGGCCCTCTTAGCAAGAGTGGCCCGCCTCGCTACAGCCATTGGTCAAAGCTCAAAAACAAGGGGAACTGCCGTGACTGACAAGAATGGGTTTTTCGATCTCTCCAGATCCGCTCTCACCCGCCGCACGGCGCTGAAGGTCCTTGCCGCCGGCGCCGGTCTTGCCGTCGCGCCGGGCTTCGTGCGCTACAGCCAGGCGCAGAGCTCGGCGCCGATCAAGATCGGCTTCCAGTCGCACCGCACCGGCATCGGCGCCGCCTATGGCCGCTGGTACGAGAAGACCACGGCCGCGGCGGTCAAGGCGATCAACGATGCCGGCGGCATCAACGGCCGGCCGGTCGAGGTGATCATCGAGGATGACGGCACCGATCCCGGCCGGGGCGCCGAAGTGGTCGGCAAATTCGCCTCCCAGCACAAGACCGACATCGTCTACGGCACGCTGTTTTCGCATGTCGTCATCGGCTCGGCGCCGGCCGCCGGCGAGGCCAAGATGCCCTATTTCGTCGTCAGTGAAGGTCACCACGTCGCGTCGACCAAATTGAACCGCTACGTCTTCCAGCCCGGCATCACCGACGTGAAGAGCCAGATCCAGTCGATGGCGCCGTGGATTGCCGCCAATGCCGGCAAGAAGGTGACGCAGATATTCCCCGATTTCGCTTTCGGCTACGATCATCGCGACTACCTGCCGCCGGCGCTGAAGGCGCAAGGCGCCGAGGTCATCGCGCAGATCGCCATCCCGCCGACGGAATCCTCCTTCACCAAATATTTTCCGCAGATCCCGGCCGAGACCGAGGTGATTTACCACGTCATGGTCGGCCCGGCGGTGCTCACCTTCGTCAAGGAACTCGGCGAGTTCTACGGCTCCAACCGGCCGCAATTGTTCGGCTTCATCGATTCGCTCGAAGCCACCGACATCAACAGCCCCGGCCTCGAATTCCTCGATGGCAGCCATTTCTGGGAAGGCTCGCCACGCTATGCGCAGCCCGATGACTCCCCTGCACAGAAGGCCTATCGTGCCGCCGTCGGCATCGACGACAATGGTGCATCTGTCGGCGATCCCAAGGACGTCTCCACCGCCGCGCACATGTTCGGCTGCTGGGAAACGCTCTACGTCGTCAAGAAGGCGATGGAGGATGCCGGCTATAAGGGCCCGGAAGACCGCGCCAAGCTGGTCGAGGCGACCGAGGCGTTGACCGAGTTCGCCGAGGGGCCCGAGCATCCGCAGGGACCGAAAACCTTCAACGGCAAGATCCACCAGTGTTTTGGTATCCAGAACATCTCCAAGGTCGAAGGCGGCCGGCTGAATGTCGTCCACAAGACCAAGATCGAGGACGGCCTCTACGAGCCGGAAGGGGATTACACGACGCAGGCGCTGTGAGCTTGGCTGCTGCAGCAAGCGTGAGCGCCAAGACACCCCCCTCTGGCCAGAGGGGGGTGCTTCGCGCATCCGCCGGTGCTTAGCCGATGCACTTCGGACCCCACCTGCTCCTCGCCGCCCTCGAAGGCCTCGTCACCTCCGCCGTCCTGGCGCTGACGGCGCTTGGCCTGTCGCTGGTGTTCGGCGTCATGGGCGTCGTCAATGTCGCGCATGGCGAGTTCTTCATGCTGGGCGCGGTGCTTGCCTGGGCGATTTCTACGGCGATATCCGGCCATCCGGCGCTCGGCTTCCTGGCCGCCCTGGTGCTGGCGCCGCTGATCGTCGGCTTGATCGCACTGCTCGCCGAACGGCTGGTCCTGCGCCGGCTCAACTACAATCCGGAAGCCACCATCGTCGCCACCATCGGCATGCTCTACATCATCCAGCAATTGGCGCTGACCTTCTACGGCCCGGAGGCGCGGCCTGTGGAGCCGCCGTTCAGCTACCGCATCCTCCTGCCGTGGTTCGGCTATTCCGGCTACAAGCTGTCGATCATCGCCGCATCCGCGCTGCTTCTGGTCGCGACCTGGCTGGTGCTGACGCGCACGAAAATCGGCCTCATCATGCGCGCCACGCAATATGACAGCGAGACGGCGCAGGCCTTTGGCATTCCGGTGACCAGAGTCTATGCCGGCGTCTTCGCGCTCGGCGCCATGCTGGCGGCTGTGGCCGCGGTGCTGATCGTGCCGATCAGCCAGGCCCACTATCTGATGGGACAAGACCCGCTGTTGCTGTCGTTCATCGTCGTCATCATCGGCGGCCTCGGCTCGCTGCGCGGCACGGTCGTCGCCGCGGTGCTGATCGGCCTTTCCGACGGCATCATCTCGGTGTTCTTCTCACCGACGCTGGCCAAGATCATCGCCACCTTGCTCGTCGCCATGGTGCTGGTGTTCCGGCCGCAGGGCCTGTTCGGGACGGCATCGCGATGAAGGATGCTTCGCCGGCAAAGCCATATGCGCTGCACCTCGGCGTCATCGCCCTGCTTTTCGCCCTGAGCTTCGTCTTGCCGGAATACCATCACGGCCTGCTCGCTCGCATCATGGTGCTGGCGGTCTTCGCCATGGGTTACAATCTGCTGTTCGGCTATGTCGGGCTGCTCAGCCTCGGCCATGCCATGTTTTTTTCAGCCGGGCTCTATGGCGCCGGCCTCGCCGTCATTCATCTCGGCTGGAGCGTATCGGCCGCCTTCGCAGCCGGGCTTGCCTGCGGCGCACTTCTCGCGCTGGTGATCGCGCTGCTGGCGCTGCGCACCTCCGGCGTCGCCTTCATGATCGTAACAATGATGTTCGCTCAGGTATTCTATCTCGTCATCCTCTATCTCGCCGCCTGGACCGGCGGCGACCAGGGCATGGTCGTACCGCAGTCGATGCGTGTCCTTGTCCTGGGCAGCACGTCGCTCGACCTCACCAACCCGACCGTGCGCTATATGAGCGCGCTGGCGCTGTTCTCGATCGTGCTGCTTATAAGCCTGGCCATAGTCCGCTCCGGCTATGGCCGCGTGCTGGTCGCCATCCGCGAGAACGAGGAGCGGACAAAAATGCTCGGCTACGATACGTTTTCCAACAAGCTCGCCGCCGTCATCGTCTCCGGCACCATCTGCGCGGGTTCCGGCGCCGCCTATGCGCTGCTGTTCGGCTATGTCGGCTCGAGCTTCGCTTCGGTGCAGTATTCCATCCTGCCGCTGCTCTGGGTGCTGCTGGGCGGTGCTGCCACCACGCTCGGGCCGCTGATCGGCACGCTGTTCATGTACTATGTCATCGACGTCGCTAGCGGCTACACCTCCGCCTATCTGCTGATCGTCGGCATCGCGCTGATCCTGCTGGTTTTGTTTTTCCCAAAAGGCATTCTCGGCAGCATTCGCCAGCGCTGGCTCGGATGGCTGCCATGATGCCGCTTTTGACCACCAAAGACCTGTCGCGCAGTTTCGGCGGCTTGCGCGCCGTCGACGGCGTCGACTTCGCGCTGATGCCGGGCGAGATCCGCGCTGTCATCGGCCCCAACGGTGCCGGCAAGACCACCTTCGTCAGCCTGGTCAGCGGCCGCATCCAGCCCTCGTCGGGCACGATCATCTTCGACGGCGCCGATATCACCAGCCTGCCTGCCTACGCCAGGGTTCGCCTTGGCATCGCCTATACATTCCAGATCACCAGCGTCTTTGCCAATCTCAGCGCCTACGACAATGTTGCCCTGCCGGTGCAGCGCACGCTGACCGACAGCCGCTCGAAGGGCGCGGTTCACACCGGCGTCATGGCGGCGCTCGAGCGCACCGGACTTGCCGACTGGGCGCAAATGCCGGCCGGGCAGTTGTCCTACGGTCACCAGCGCCTGTTGGAAGTGGCGATGGGGCTGGCACTGAAGCCGCGGCTGCTGATCCTCGACGAACCGACGCAAGGGCTGGCCGACAGCGAGATCGACAATTTCATCGAGCTGGTGCGCGAGATCGCCGATAGCGCCACCGTGCTTTTGATCGAGCACAACATGCCGGTGGTCATGCAGCTCGCCGACCGCATCACCGTCTTCAACGCCGGCAGGATTTTAGCTGAAGGCACGCCCGAGCAGATCCGCGCCAATGCCGCGGTGCAGGACGCCTATCTGGGGACGACCCATGGCTGAGGCCCAGTCCAGGGCACTGACGATCTCCGGGCTTGATTGCTTCTATGGCGAGGTCCAGGTGCTCTATGGCCTCGATCTCGTCTTGAGCGAGGGCGAGGTGCTCTGCCTGTTCGGCCGCAACGGCGCCGGCAAGACGACGACGCTGAAGGCGATCATGGGCCTGGTGCCGGCAAGCGCCGGCTCGATCCGGCTCGAAGGGCGGGAATTGACCGGCCTGCCGGCGCACGAGGTGCCCAAGGCCGGCGTCGCCTATGTGCCGCAGGGCCGGCGGCTGTTCGCCGAGATGACGGTGGCTGAAAACATCGAGATCGGCCTGATGGCCCGCAACAAGGGCAAGGCGACGCGCGAAAACGTGCTCGATCTCTTCCCGCTGCTGCGCCAGCGCCTCAGGCAGCGTTCTGGCACGCTATCGGGCGGCGAGCAGCAGATGCTGGCCATGGCCCGCGCCCTGTGTCTGGAACCACAGGTGCTCCTACTCGACGAGCCGACCGAAGGGCTGATGCCGTCGATGATCGCCAAGATCCGCGAAACCGTTTCGAAGCTGCGTGCGCTTGGCGTGTCGACAATCCTTGTCGAGCAGCGCGTCGATGCCGTGCTCTCGGTCGCAGACCGCGTTTGCTTCATCGAAAACGGCCGCAACCGCGAGACGGTCGACGTTGAGGAACTGCGTGCTGATCCCTCGGCGGTCCGCCGCTATGTCGGCGTCGGCTGATCAGGCAAAAAACAGCAAGCCGGCGAGCAGGAAAGTCGGGATCAGCACGGCGCCCGACCACGCCATGTAGCCAAAGAAGCTCGGCATCTTGATGCCGCGATGCCTGGCAATGGCATAGACCATGAAATTCGGCGCATTGCCGACATAGGTGTTGGCACCCATGAACACCGCGCCGGCCGAGATGGCCGCCAGCGTCGAGGCGAGCTCGGTCATCAGATGCTGCGCATCGCCGCCGGCCAGCTCGAAGAACACCAGATAGGTCGGCGCATTGTCGAGGAAGGACGACAGCGCCCCGGTCAGCCAGAAATAAGCGAGATTGTCGGGCGCGCCGGTCGGCGAGCTGACCAGCAGCACCAACGGCGCCAGCGCGCCGTCGAGGCCGGCCCGCAATATGGCGACGACCGGCACGATGCAGATGAAGATGCTGGCGAACAGCTTCGCCACCTCGGCAATCGGCCCCCAGCTGAAGGCGTTTGCGCCGCGAAACTCCTTTGGCGAGACGACAAGCGACGTGAAGGCCAGTATCAGGATGGCGGCGTCGCGCACCAGATTCTGCAGCTCGAGGCTGACGCCCTGAAAAGAGAAACTCACTCCCGGCTTCCAGGCAGCGGAAATCAGGATCGCGGCGATCACCCCTGCCAGCAGCGGGATGTTGGCCAGGCCGCGAATGCGCACCTTGCTGTCGGGCGTCGGATCCTTGATCTTCGGCGCGCCTTCCTCCCGGTGATGCATGATGATGTCGATCGCCAGGAAAACCGCCAGCACCACGCCGGCGACGAACAGTGTCTCGGGCAACAGGTGAACTGTCGTCCAGAAGAAATCGACGCCGCGCAGGAAGCCGACGAACAGCGGCGGATCGCCGAGCGGCGTCAGCGACCCGCCGATGTTGGACACCAGGAAGATGAAGAAGATGACGACATGGGCGTTGAAGCGCCGGTTGTCGTTGGCGCGGATGAGCGGCCGGATCAGGATCATCGAGGCGCCGGTTGTGCCGATGATCGAAGCAAGCACAGCGCCGCCCAGCAACAGCCCGGCATTGACCAGCGGCGTGCCGTGGATGTTGCCGGCAACGAAGATGCCGCCCGAAATGGTGAACAGTGCGAACAACAGGATGATGAACGACATGTATTCGGTGAGCAGCGCGTGCAGCACCGCCTGCGTTGCCGACGGGATGCCGAAGGCGAGCGCCAGCGGCCCGATCACCAACGCTGCCCAGAAAGCGGCAACCTTGCCGTAATGGTGCTCCCAGGCATGACGGAAGAGCAACGGCCCGGTCGCGATGCAAAGCAATAGCCCGGCAAACGGCAGCACCCACCACAGCGACATGGCGGCGCCCGGCAATTCGTGCGCTTCGGCCGCGAGAACCGCTCCCGGAGAAAAGATTGCGGCAATCAGTGCAGCACTTGCCGTCAACGCCGCAAACCGCATGGAGCCCCTCAAAAGTCTGTCAGGTTCGGCTGGATGACGTTCAAATCAGTGCCACGCCGGCATCGCGCATCCGGCCCAGCATCCTCTCCACGGAGCCGTTGAGATCGATGCCGCGGCAGGCGTCGAGCCGCACGGACGTCTCAAAACCGAGCTTGACCGCGTCGAGCGCCGAAAAGGCGACGCAGAAATCCGTCGCTAGGCCGACCAGGGTCAGCGTCTCGATGTTCCGATCCCGAAGATAGCCGGCAAGGCCGGTCGGCGTCGTCCGGTCGTTCTCGAAGAATGCCGAATAGCTGTCGATCGCAGGACGGAACCCTTTGCGGATCACCAGCTCGGCCTTGCTCCAGGCGAGGCCCGAATGGAAATCCGATCCCAGGCTGCCCTGGATGCAGTGATCCGGCCACAGCGTCTGGTGGCCATAAGGCACATCGATCGTTTCGAACGGTTGCTTGCCGGGGTGGCTGGAGGCAAAGCTGGAATGGCCGGCAGGGTGCCAGTCCTGCGTCAGCAGGACGTGCTCGGTCCGCCGGATCAGGTCGTTGACCAACGGCACGATTTCGTCGCCGCCAGCCACTTCCAGGGCGCCACCCGGGCAGAAATCGTTCTGCAGGTCGATGACGACAAGCGCTTCGTCGGCCATGGAGCCTCCTTATTTTCTTGGTCTTGAGCTTAGGCTCCAATGAAAACGCGACCGGACGCAGAAACTTGACCAGATGGCCGGCTGCGTCAACCTCTCACGGCATAACAAATGCGTTCCGGGCGCACCGGTGCCCATAGCCGTGCAAACTCTGGCTTTGACAATTCCTGCCGGCTTGATATCATTTGCATACGAATGAATTTCCTGCCTTGCATGCTCGGGAAAATCTTTCGGCAGGATCCCCTCTCGGGAAGTCCATTCTGGGAAGGCAAAGCGTGATCCGTTACGCAAAACCCACCACGGTCGACGACGCCCTCGCTTTGCTGGGCGAAGGACAATGGCGCATCCTCGCCGGCGGCACCGACTTCTATCCGGCACAGGGCAGCAAGCCTTTCCGCGACAATGTCCTCGACATCAATGGCTTGGCGGCATTGCGCGGCATTGCCGAAGCCGAGAACCATTGGCTCGTTGGCGCGCGCACCACCTGGACCGATCTCGTCCGCCATCCGCTGCCGGCGGCTTTCGACGCGCTGAAGCAGGCGGCGCGGGAAGTCGGCTCGGTGCAGATCCAGAACGTTGCCTCGATTGCCGGCAATCTTTGCAATGCCTCGCCGGCCGCCGACGGCGTGCCGGCGCTGCTGGTGCTCGACGCCGAGGTCGAACTGCGTTCCTCGGTGGCGACCCGGCATCTGCCCCTTGCAGAATTCATCCTCGGCAACCGTCGCACCGCTCTGCAGCCCGGCGAAATGGTCACGGCAATCCGCATTCCCAAACCCGCGACCGCCGGCAGCTCCGCCTTCGTGAAGCTTGGCGCACGGCGTTATCTCGTCATCTCCATCGCCATGGCCGCCGCACGCCTGGCCATCGAAGATGGCATCGTCAGGAACGCGGTCGTCGCCGTCGGGTCCTGCTCGGTCGTCGCCAGGCGCTTGGCGGGCGTCGAGGCGGCGCTGCGCGGCCGTCCGGTCGGCCCCGCGCTGGCCACTGCCATCCAATCCGCGCCAATGGACGATCTGTCGCCGATCGGCGACGTGCGCGGCAGCGCCGAATACCGGCTGGATGCGGCGCGCGAGATCGTCGTCCGCGCCGTGCTTGGTGCGATGGGCGCTATTCCCGGCGAAAGGGCGGCGGCCTGATGGGCATGGAGCGAGCCAACATCGCCTTCGAGGTCAACGGCGCCGCCGTCAGCGTTTGCGTACCGCCGGTGCGACGGCTGTCCGCGGTGCTGCGCGACGAGCTGCGGCTGACCGGCACCAAGATCGGCTGCGATGCCGGCGATTGCGGCGCCTGCACGGTGCTGGTCGACGGCGAGCCGGTCTGCGCCTGCCTGACGCCGGCGGCTTCCGCCTCCGGCACCGTGGTAACGACCGTCGAAGGTCTCGCCAACGGCAGGCTGTCGGCGCTGCAGGCCTCGTTCCTCAGCCATGGCGCAGCACAGTGCGGCGCCTGCACGCCCGGCCTGCTGGTCGCCGCAACGGCACTCCTGGACAGGACGCCTTACCCGACCGAGGCCGAAACGCAGGATGCACTGGGCGGTGTTCTCTGCCGCTGCACTGGTTACCGCAAGATCGTCGCCGCGGTGATGGATGCTTCGCGCCATGCCGACGGTCTCGATCCGCGCCTGCCACGATCCGGCCATGCCGTGGGCTCCTCTCCGATCCGCCTCGATGGCGTGCCGAAAGTCACCGGCGTCGAGAAATTCGGCGGCGATTCCTTCCCCACGGATGCACTGTCAGTGCTGGTCGTCCGCTCGCCGCATTATCATGCCGCTTTCACTTTTGGCGATCTCGGCAGCTGGGTGAAATCCTGTCCCGGCATTGCCGGCGTCTTTACCGCCGCCGATATCCCGGGAAAGAATTGTTTCGGCGTCATTGCCCCCTTCGCCGACCAGCCGGCGCTTGCCGAAGGATTTTCGCGCTTTCGCGGCGAGGCGGTGGCCCTGGTTGCCGGCGAACGCGAGGCTATCCTCGATCTCGACCTTGCCGATTTTCCTGTCAGTTGGACCGAATTGCCGCATTGTCTGGACCCTTGCGAAGCACAGGCCAGCGGCGCGCCACTGGTCCATGAAAACCGGCCCTCGAACTTGCTCACCTCCGGCTTCGTCGAGCGTGGCGACCCCGAGGCCGCCCTTGCCGGTGCGGCTTTCGTCGTTTCCGGCGCCATCGACACCTCCTATGTCGAGCATGCCTATATCGAACCGGAAGCCGGCTATGCCTTCATGGACGGCGATACGCTGGTTGTCGTCGCCTGCACGCAGGCCCCCTATATGGACCGCGACGACACGGCAAAAGTGCTCGGCCTTGCCCCGGAAAAGGTGCGCATCGTGCCGACCGCCACCGGCGGCGGCTTCGGCTCCAAGCTCGATGTCTCGCTGCAACCGCTCATCGGCCTCGTCGCCATGAAAACCGGCCGGTCGGCGGCACTCGCCTATACCCGCACCGAATCGATGATCTCGACCACCAAGCGCCATCCCGCTCGGATGAGAGCGAGCATCGGCGCCGATGCCGACGGCCGCGTCACCGGCATGGTCTTCGCCGGCGATTTCAACACCGGCGCCTATGCCAGCTGGGGGCCGACGGTCGCCAACCGCGTGCCGGTGCACGCCTCCGGCCCCTATGCGACGCCGAACTATCGCGCCGAAGGCCGCGCCATCCACACCAATGGCCCGATTGCCGGCGCCTTTCGCGGTTTCGGCGTGCCGCAGGCGACGATCATGCAGGAGACCCTCTATGACGAGTTGGCCGACAAGCTAGGCATGGACCGGCTCGACTTTCGCCTGAAGAACTGCCTTCGGAACGGATCCGAAACAGTTACCGGGCAGCGGCTCGAGTCAGGCGTCGGCATCGCCGACTGCCTGGAGGCCCTCCGCTCACATTGGCGGCGTGCCCTTCGTGATGCCGAAGCGTTCAATGCCGGTAGCAGCATCAAAAAACGCGGCGTCGGCGTGGCCTCTTGCTGGTACGGCTGCGGCAACACCTCGCTGCCCAATCCGTCGACCGTCAAGGTCGGCATCTCGGTATCGGGTGAAGTCGTCCTGCATCAGGGGGCGGTCGATATCGGGCAAGGTTCGAACACTGTCATCGCGCAGATCTGCGCCGACGCGTTGGGGCTTCCGCTTGAAAAGCTCCGGCTGAAAGGCGCCGACACGGCGATCACCCCCGACGCCGGCAAGACATCGGCCTCGCGCCAGACCTTCGTCACCGGCAAGGCCGCCGAAAAGGCCGGCCGCGCCTTGCGCGATGAGATCTTGCGTTTCGCCAATGTCTCGGAAAAGGCGGCGATTGCGCTGGACGGCACAAGTCTGAGCATCGGGGAAGGCGAAGCGACGCGCCGCATCGATCTTTCCTCGCTGAAGGCAGACGCCGAAGGATTCGTCTTCCGGGCCGAGGAAAGCTACGACCCGCCGACGCAGCCGCTCGATGCAAAAGGTCAGGGCAAGCCTTACGCCGTCTATGGCTATGGCGCCCAGATCGCCGAACTGGAGGTCGACCTCAGGCTCGGCACCGTGAAGCTGATAAAAATCACCGCCGCGCACGATGTCGGCAAGGCCATCAATCCCTTGCTTGCCGAAGGCCAAATCGAGGGTGGCATCGCCCAGGGCATCGGCATGGCGCTGATGGAAGAATACATCCCCGGCCGCACCGAAAACCTGCACGACTATCTGATCCCGACGATCGGCGACGTGCCGCCGATCGAGACCATCTTGATAGAAGTTCCGGATCCGGAAGGACCCTTCGGCGCCAAGGGTTTGGGCGAGCATGTGCTGATCCCGACGGCGCCGGCGATCCTCAACGCCATACGCCATGCCGCCGGTGTGGTGGTCACCAAGATTCCGGCGACTCCGACCCGCATCCGCGCCGCCATCCTCGACAAGGAGGCGCGCCGATGAGCGAGCTTGCCGAACGCTTCGAGACACACGATCCCGGCGAGAAGCTGGTGGCGGAGAAGATCCGGTGCGATGCCTGTCCGGTCATGTGCTACATCGCCGATGGCCGCACCGGCGCCTGCGATCGCTACGGCAATGTTGGCGGCAGGATCGTGCGGATGGATCCGCTGACCATCCTCGACCACGCGGCCGAGACAGGCGGCGCGGTCGTGCCCTTTGCCGAGGAAGGCAAGGGCTGGGACGGCGAACTGGTCAACACCGGCCGCCGCTTCGTCACCGCGATCGGCGCCGGCACCACCTATCCCGACTACAAGCCGGCGCCCTTCATCGTCAGCCAGGAGGTCGAGGGCGTCGATCTGGTCACCGTCGTCACCGAGGGCATCTTCTCCTATTGCGGCGTCAAGGTGAAGATCGACACCGACCGTCATATCGGCCCCGAAACGGCAACGGTCCGTGCCGAAGGCGAGGCGATCGGCCATGTCACCACCGGCGAATACGGCTCGCAGATGCTGTCGCTGGGCGGCGTGCATCATTTGACCGGCGGCTCAAAGGCTGAAGGGCGCGCCACCTGTGATGCCATGCTCAGGCTGTGCAACCGCAAGCCGGTCGAGCTCGTCATCGACGGCGGCGCCACCGTCATCGTCGAAGCCGGCAAACCGCCTGTCATCGACGGCAAACTTGAGCAGCGCATGCGCGTCGGCTGCGGTTCGGCCACCATAGGCATGTTCGCCACCCAGTGGCGCGGCCTTGTCGACGAGGTGGTGGTGGTCGACGACCACATCACCGGCGTCGTCTCCGAGCATCAGGCGGGCAAGGTGCTTGGCTGGCAGGATACCGGCATCAAGATCATCGGCCGCCGTTCGACGCCGGGCCGCTATTTCAAGGTGTCGGAGCCCGGCCTCGGCTGGGGCGGCACCAATATCTCCGACCCGCTGTCGATCCTTGGTGAATGGAGCGCCAAAAAGGGTGCGCGCCCCGGCATGTCGCTGCTGATGGTCTCGACCACCGGTGAGCAATTCGCCTATTACGAGCTCGACGACGAATTGAAGCCGGTGCAGAAACCGTTCCCGGAGCGGCTGCGGAAGTCGGTTGAACTGATCGAGGACAATTGCGAGCCGGCGCTCTGCACCGTGCTTTTCGTCGGCGGCGCCGGCGGCTCGCTGCGCGCCGGCGTCACCGAGAACCCGGTCAATCTGACCCGCTCGGTGCAGGGCCTCAAGACCTATGTGACGGTCGGCGGCGCGCCGGTCTATGTCTGGCCGGGCGGCGGCATCACGCTGATGGTCGACGTCATCCGCGTGCCGGAAGGCGCCTTCGGCTATGTCCCGACGCCGGCGCTGGTGGCGCCCATCGAATTCACCATGCGCCGCGACGATTATGTCAGGCTCGGCGGCTATGAAGCCGAAATCCGCAGCGTCGACGATATCCTGGCCAAGGGCGGCGAGTATCTCAACCCGCGCCGCGGCAAGGCCGCACCTCGCGACAATCCCTGGCCGCCGCTGGTGCAGCTGCGGCGCGCGACGACAAATGGGGCAGGGTGATGAACGGCCCGCAGGCGCATTGGCTCGAGGACGGCCGAAGGCTTCACCTCAATCATGGGCCGATCGATCTGATCGTCGAGGCCTTCGGCGAGGCGAGCGAATGCCGCGCCGCCTATCATCAGGCGGCAACGCGCTTCCAGACAATCCTGCCCGAACTGGTCGAAGAGTTGCCCGAACTGCGTCGCCAGGCGCCGCTGCGTCCTCGCATGTTTGTCGGCCCGACGGCACGTCGCATGGAAGCGGCGGTCGTTCCGCTAGCGAAACAATTCATCACGCCGATGGCGGCCGTCGCCGGCTCGGTAGCCGACGAAGTGCTTGGCGTTCTGCTCGCCGGCCGCCGGCTCGAGCGCGCCTATGTCAACAATGGCGGCGACAGCGCGATCCATCTCGGCCACGGCCAGTCGATGACGCTTGCCATTGCCGGAACAGGTCACGGACTGGCAGACCGTCTCACGATCCGCGCCGAAGACGGGATCCGCGGCGTCGCAACAAGCGGCTGGCGCGGCCGGTCCTTTTCGCTGGGCATCGCCGACGCCGTCACCGTGCTGGCGCGGACGGGTGCTGAAGCCGACGCCGCCGCGACCTTGATCGCCAACGCCGTCGATCTGCCCGGTCATCCCGCCGTTACGCGCGTACGGGCGCGCGATCTCGCCCCGGACAGCGATCTGGGCGACCGACAGGTGACGCAAGACGTAGGGCCACTGTCCGCCGTCGAAATCGCTACCGCGTTGGACAGCGGGCTTGCCGTGGCGGAAGACTTTCGGCGGCGCGGCCTGATTGCCGCCGCGGCGCTTTTCCTCGACGGTCAGGCGCGCATCGCAGGTCCGATGGCGCTCGCCAATAAAGTTTTAGAGAGGGAAATTGCCCATGCCTGAGTTTCCGATCCGCAAGATCGCCGTGCTGACCGAAGAGATTTTTCACGAAGGCGGGCCGGTGGCGAAGGTGCCGCGGCGCCGCGCCGCGGCCATGGCCGTGGTGAAGAACCCGTTCGCCGGCCGTTACGTCGAGGAACTGCAGAGCGCGATGGAGGATTTGAAGCCGCTCGGGCTGCTGCTCTCCGACAGGCTCATTGCCGCATTGGGCGGCGACGTGAAACAGATCGACGGTTATGGCAAGGGTGCCATCGTCGGCGCGGCGGGCGAGCTGGAGCATGGCGCGCTGTGGCATGTGCCGGGCGGCTATGCCATGCGCGAACGGCTTGGCGACGCCAAGTCGATCGTGCCGTCGTCGAAGAAGGTCGGCGGCTTCGGCGCGCGGCTCGATGTGCCGCTCGGCCACATCAACGCGGCCTATGTGCGCAGCCATTTCGATGCCATGGAAATCGGCATCAGCGATGGCCCGCGTCCCGACGAGATCCTGTTTTGCCTCGCAATGACCTGCGGCCCGCGCGTGCATGACCGCATGGGCGGGCTGGCTGCCAAGGACATCAAGGCATGGGATGGGCTGAGGTGAGCGCCGAAGACAATCTGCTCAAGCTGGTCGAGGCCGAGGAACCTGACGAAAACGACTATCGCTTGCAGGAGCAGGTCGGCTTTATCCTGCGCAAGGCGCACCAGCGCCATGTCTCGATCTTCGCCGCACACATCGCCGATCTGACGCCGCCGCAATTTGCCGCCCTGGCCAAATTGCGCGACGTCGGCGAGACCTCGCAGAACCAGCTTGGCAGCCTGATCGCCATGGATGCGGCGACGGTGAAAGGTGTCATCGACCGGCTGAAAGCGCGAGGCTTTGTCGAACTTAGCAAACACGAAGTCGACAAACGGCGCCTGCTGGTCAATCTGACGGCCGAGGGGCGCGACTCGATCGAGCGGCTGATTCCGCTTGCCCGCGAGATTACGCAGGAAACGCTGGCACCGCTTTCCGCCAAGGAGGCTGCCATTTTCATGAAGCTGCTGGCCAAGCTGGCTTGAGCTGCCACCTGCCGAGCGTTTAGTTGTTACTCCTGCCGGGCGCTGAACGCCCGGCAGGAAAGCCTCGTCTCAGAGGCCGTTGTCCTTCAGGATCTGGGCAGCATTTTCCTTGGTGATCTTCTGCGTCGGCAGGATGATGGTCTTTTCCACCTTCTCGCCGTTCAGGAACTTGATCGCCTGCCGCAGCCCTTCGGCGCCCGGCGTCACATAAGTGAACGTCGCCGTCAGCTCGCCATTGGCGACGAGTTGCACGCCTTCATTGGGCAGGCCGTCGATGCCGATGAACTTGATGTCCTTCTCACGTCCGGCGTCCTTGGCGGCAAGATAGGCGCCATAGGCCATTGGATCATTGTGGCCGTAGACGAGATCGATCTTTTCGTTGTTGCGCAGCGCCGTGGCCATGATGTTGTAGGCCTGGTCCTGCTTCCAGTCGCCCGACTGCTGGTCGAGCAGGTTCTTGATACCCGGCTCCTTGTCGGTGAATTCATGGAAGCCGTCATGGCGGTCATGCGCCGGCTGGGTGCCCATGCCGCCCCAGATTTCGACGACGTTGCCGGCGGCCTTGCCCTTGCCGCCAAGCAGCTCGACGGCATATTCACCGGCAGCCCGGCCGATCAGCTTGTTGTCGCCGCCGACGAACTGCGTGTAGTCGTTGGTTTCGACGTTGCGGTCGAGCACGAAGACCGGGATCTTGGCATCGATCGCCTGCTGCACGACGCCGGTCAGGCCGGCGGACTCTTTCGGCGACACCAAGAGCGCATCGACCTCCTGACGGATCAGGTTTTCGACATCGGCGACCTGCTTCTCGGTCTTGTCCTCGCCGTCGGTTACGATCAGCTCGACTTCCGGATGCTTGGCCGCTTCGGCCAGGATGTCCTTGTTGAACTGGGCACGCCAGGGTTCGATGGTCGTAACCTGCGAGAAGCCGATTTTCCATTTCTTGTCCTGCGCGTGGGCACCGCTGGCAAGCATCGCGGTCGTGGTCAGGAGTGCCGCTGTCAGCGCGGCAAGCTTCAACAATTCACGTCGTTTCATTTCTTGTTTCCTCCAATATTCAGAGACGCGGTCTCTTGCGACGGCCGCTTTGCCGCGGCCGTTTCCTTGTGCGCTTGCCCACCGGGCAATCGCAGATAGAAGAGAAGATCGCCGGCATTGCGCTCCTGTACGAGCACGGTACCGATGATGATCATCCCCTTCAGCACCAGCTGAAGGTTCGAATTGATGTTGTGCAGCTGCAGGATGTTAGAGAGCAGCCCGAAGATCAGCACGCCGCAGAACGTCCCGGTGAGGCTGCCGCGTCCGCCCATCAGGCTGGTGCCGCCGATGACCACGGCGGCGATCGCGTCGAGTTCCAGCCCGGCGCCGGCGTCCGGCTTGCCTTGCCGGTATTGCGCGACATAGAGCACCGCCGCGATGCCGGCCAGCAGCCCCGAAACCGCGTAGGTGGCGATCTTGACGCGGCCGGCGGCGATGCCGGACAGCCGGGCCGCTTCCTCATTGCCGCCGATGGCATAGACATAGCGGCCAAACGGCGTGAAGCGCAGCACGGCGCCGTAGATCAGGATCGCGCCGAGGAAGAACAGGCCCGGCATCGGAATCACGCCGAACACCAGCGAGCGCAGCATTTCGAAATCGGCGGTGGCATTCGAGCCGGTGTAGACCGGCAGCACCGCATTGTTTTGGCCGGCTGTCAGCCGGGCGATGCCGAGCGCAGTGACCATCATCGCCAGCGTCACGATGAAGGGCTGCAGCCGTCCGGCGACGATGATGAAGCCGTTGAGCGCGCCGAACAGCAGGCCGACGCAAGGCGCCACCAGCAGCACGCCGAGCACGCCGAATTTTGAGCCTACCTGCGGCAGCAGGAACCACAGCACCAGACTGCACAGGATCACCCCGACAATGCCGGGGGTAACCAGCCCACGAACGCTATCCAACCTGATGTCGTGCGTGGCCTGCGCGCCGGCGCGGGATTTTTCGATGTTCAGCAGGATGAAACGGGTGACGAGAATGCCGAGGCAAAGGGCTGCCACAGCAACTGTCGGCACCCCCAGCACCACCGCCGGCGTCACGCCGGGGACCGTCAGCAGCATGGCACAGACTACCGTGCAGATCGCCATCAGCGAGCCGACGGAAAGGTCGATACCGCCAGTGATGATTACCGCCGTCATGCCAGTGGCAATCAGCCCCGTGGTCGACACCTGGCGCAGCACATCGAGCAGGTTGCCGTAGGACAGGAAGATGTTGTTGCCCTTGGAGCTGATCGGCGAGCCAAGCACGCCGATCAGGAAGATTGCGATCAGGCCCCAATAGAGCTTCGTCCGGGACAGGATATGCAAAATGCTCATGCAGCAGGCCTCGTCATGGTCCGTCGCGGCGCTGCAAGCCGCATGATGGCCTCCTCGCTGGCTTGCGCGCGGGACAGGATTCCCGTCTGGCGGCCATCGGCCATGACCAGGATACGGTCGGAAAGATGCAGCAGCTCCGGCAATTCCGAGCTGATGACGGCGATCGCCAGCCCGTCTCGCGCCAGCTTGAAGATGAGATCGTAGATTTCCCGCTTGGCGCCGACATCGATGCCGCGCGTCGGCTCGTCGAGCAGCAGCACCCGTGGCCTCGTCGCCAGCCATTTGCCGATGACGACCTTCTGCTGGTTGCCGCCGGACAGCGTGCCGGCCGGCTGCTCGACGGTTTCGCAGCGAATACCGAGCGCCTTGACGGCGTCCCGTGCCAGCCCTTGCTCGCCGGCCAGCGAGCGCAGGCCGAACCGCGCCAGCGCGCCGACCAGCGGCAGCGCGACATTGTCGGTGATCGAGGCCTCGAGATGCAGGCCTTGCGTCTTGCGGTCTTCTGTGACCAGGGCGATGCCGAGCCGGCGCGCATCGCGCGGCGAACGGATTTCTACTGCCTCGCCATCGAGCCTGATCTCACCGCCAGCACGTCCTCCGCTGGACCCGAAGATCGTTTCCAGGATTTCGGTACGGCCCGAGCCCAGCAGCCCGCCGATACCGAGGATTTCTCCTGCGGCAAGATCGAAGCTGACGCCGTCGAGCACGGTGCGCCAGCCATGGCGATTGGGCTTCGATAGCGACAGCTCGCTTACGGAAAGGATGGTGTTGCCACCGGGGATGCGGTGCTCCTGGGAGGAAGCAAGCAGGTTTCGCCCGACCATCGCCGAAATTATGGCGTCTTCGTCGAGCTTGTCCATCGTCTGCGTCAGGACGTGGCGTCCATCGCGAAACACGGTGACCCGGCTGGCCAGATGCATGACCTCGTCGATGCGGTGCGAAATGTAGACGATCGCCACGCCGCTATCGGCGAGCTGGCGGATGATGCGGAACAGCCGCTGGCATTCGGCTGGCGACAGCGCCGAGGTCGGCTCGTCCATGATCAGAATGCGCGCCGACATAGACAGCGCCTTGGCGATCTCGACCAACTGCTGTTCGCCGACGCGCAAGGCACCGACGCGCGCATCCGGGTCGAGCTCGATGCCGAGCCTTTGCAAGAGCGCGCCGGCAGCGCGGCTGCTCGCCTTGCGGTCGACAATCAGCCCGGCGATCAGCTTCTCGCGGCCGAGAAAGATATTGTCCGCGACGCTGAGTTCGGGAACGAGGTTCAGCTCCTGGTGGATGATGGCGATGCCGGCGCGCTCGGCTTCGCGGACGCCGGCAAAGCGCACCGGATGGCCATCGATACTGACCGTTCCGTTATAGTCCGTATAGACGCCGGATAGTATCTTCATCAGCGTCGACTTGCCGGCGCCGTTCTCGCCCATCAGCGCATGGACCTCGCCGCGCCCCAGTTCGAAGCCGACATCGACAAGCGCGGCGATGCCGCCGAAGGACTTGG
Source organism: Mesorhizobium sp. M1295 (assembly GCF_040318135.1). Classification (NCBI taxonomy): domain Bacteria; kingdom Pseudomonadati; phylum Pseudomonadota; class Alphaproteobacteria; order Hyphomicrobiales; family Phyllobacteriaceae; genus Mesorhizobium; species Mesorhizobium sp. M1295. The sequence goes on along the minus strand of NZ_JAMYLU010000003.1, from coordinate 259,520 downwards.
AGATGTGCTCGGCGCTCAGCACGATAGCCGAGCCGTCCGCCATAACGCCTTCCGCAGGGATGGAATTGCCGTGCTGCATGACAAGGACGGCCTCCCTCCGTCGTCACCGAACGCCTCAAACGCTAATCTAAACGTTTCGATCATGTCAAGCCAATATCTGGTGTCGAAGATTGTTCCATTTCAATTCTTGCGCAAAACCATAAGATTCCGTACGTATTGCTGCCGCGGAGTGGTGAAACGTTTCGAAAATGACAGCGTCAGGACGAAAAAAGCAGCGCAAATCCACTGCACCGACCATGCTTCACGTGGCCGAAGCGGCGCGTGTTTCCGTGGCCACCGTATCGGCGTTGATCAACGGCACCGCGACCGTCAGCCCCGAGCTCAGCCAGCGCATCGAACAGGCGATCCGCGACATCGGTTACAAGCGCAACGCCATCGCCCGCAGCCTCAAGATGGGCACCACACGCACCATCGGGCTCACCGTCCCACACATCACCAACCCGTTCTTTACCGACGTGGTTTCGGTGATCCAGCAGGCTTTCGACAGGGCCGGCTACGCCGTCATGCTGTGCTGCACCGACGAGCACCTGAACACGCAGGACGACCAGATCAGGCTGCTGCTCGACCGGATGGTCGACGGGCTGATCGTCGCGCGTGTCGGCGACGGCGCGATCCTCAAACGGATTGTCGACGACGCCAATGTGCCGGTCGTGCTACTCGACCGTGTTTGCCAGGGTGTCGACACCGATGCCGTCGTTCTCGACAATCAGCGCGCGGTGTTCGACGCCATCACTTATCTGATCGATCTCGGCCATCGGCGCATCGGCTACATCTCCGGCTCGTTCGATATCTCGCCGATGCATGACCGCATGGCGGGATACCGGGAAGCCCTCCAGACCGCGGGCCTGCCGGCCGAGCCCGAGCTCGTCCGCTTCGGCAATTTCCACGAAGTCGATGGCTACAACGCCACCATGCAGCTGCTTTCGCTGCACGACCGGCCGAGCGCCATCTTTTCGGCCAACAACCCGATGGTGATCGGCACGATGAAGGCCATCCGCGATATCGGCCTGTCCTGTCCGGAGGATATTTCGGTCGCCTGCTTCGACGATTTTCCGTGGTCGGATGTGTTCCGGCCGCAATTGACCACGGTCGCACAGCCGGTGCAGGCGATTGGCGAACAGGCGGCCAATCTGCTGCTCGACCGGCTCGCCGGCAACAGGGATGCGCCGCCGCGCAAGCTGACGCTCAAGGGACGCCTGATGATCCGCAATTCATGCCGGCCACTTGGCGCGATCGCACAAAGCGTCAGCGCGTAGCGCTTGGGCTCTGTTCAGAAACGTTGTAATGCCGGACGGACAGCGCTCCCTCTGTCCTGCCGACCCCGGCCCTTTCGCAGCCGCTACGGGCGTTCGTCGTTCGAAAACCGAGCAATTGAAGGACGCGGCGCTGATCGAGCCAAGTGGCCAACAATCAGCCCGCCGACAAGCAGGAAAATCTTGGCAATCGAAGCATGTCGGATTAGGAATATGACGAGATGCGGCTGATCGCTCACACGGGCGCCGGCTTGAGTCATGCGCGTGAAATCGATCCTAATCGGGCTGGTACTTGCTGGGATGGTCGCATTCTTCGGCTGCACCACCGGCGGCGCATTAAAGACTTTCCCCTCGGCCTATGGCGGCCTCACCGACGCCGGTTTTCGCGTTCCGCCGGTTCCGATCTACAAGGTTGACCAAAAGTTCCTTCGGCAGACAGTGCCTTATGCGACTGAAGAGGCGCCTGGCACCATCATTGTCGATACAGGAGCGAAGTTCCTCTACTACGTGTTGGGAGACGGTCAGGCGCTGCGCTACGGAATCGGCGTTGGCAAGGCGGGCTTCGAGTGGCATGGCACTGCTCACGTTGCGAGGAAGCGCGAATGGCCGGATTGGAGCGCGCCGTCTGCGATGATCGTGCGCGAGCAGAAGCGGGGCCGCATCATACCGGCTCATATGGAGGGCGGACTCATGAACCCGCTCGGGGCGCGGGCGCTCTATCTTTTCAACGAGAAAGGTGACACTGGATATCGCCTGCACGGTAGCCCTGAATGGTGGTCCATCGGCAAAGCTGTGTCGGCGGGCTGCATTCGCCTCATGAACCAGGACATCATCGATCTCTATAACCGCTCCACAATCGGCACCAAGGTGATCGTCATTTAGTAGACGCCGCGTTTCCGTCTAACAGACGAGCATGACGGATCGAAAACTCTCCGCGTAAAGCGCGCGAACTGTTCGCGATGTCTTCGCACACCTGTTCGCGATGTTCCCTGCCTAAGGCCGGCCTTGCCCGCAACAGTGCCAAGTGGCGAACCAGCTCTCAGGCAGCTTCCGACAGCGATTTGTGGGCGTCGATCAGGATCTCGAACGAGCGCACCCGCGCCGCATGGTCGAAAATCTGCGCTGTGACCATCAGTTCGTCGGCGCCGGTGCGGCGCACGAATGCCTCGATGCCTTGCCTGACCGTTTCGGGGGAGCCGACGACAGCGCAGGAAAGCGCCTGGCCGAGCATGGTCTTGGCCATTGGATCGAGGTCGCGCTCATATCCTTCGACCGGCGGCGGCAATCGGCCGGGCCGGCCGGTGCGCAGATTGACGAAGGCCTGCTGCAGCGAGGTGAACAACAGCCGCGCCTCGGCATTGGAAGGAGCAGCGAAGACATTGAGGCCGAGCATCACATAGGGCTTGTCGAGCTGCTCCGAAGGCTGGAAGCGCGAGCGGTAGATCTCCAGCGCATGGTCGAGCTCGGCCGGCGCAAAATGCGAAGCGAAGGCGTAGGGCAGGCCGAGCATGGCGGCAAGCTGCGCGCCGTAGAGGCTGGAGCCGAGAATCCAGATCGGCACCTTTTCGCCTTCGCCGGGCACCGCGCGGATGCGTTGGCCGTCTTCGGCTGGCTGGAAGTAACCGATCAGCTCGACGACGTCCTGCGGGAAATTGTCGGCGCCAGCGTCGAGGTTGCGGCGCAGCGCCCGTGCCGTGGGCATGTCGGTGCCGGGCGCCCGGCCGAGGCCGAGATCGATGCGGCCAGGATGCAGAGCGTTGAGCGTGCCGAATTGCTCGGCGATGACAAGTGGCGAATGATTGGGCAGCATGACGCCGCCGGCGCCGACGCGTATCGTCTTGGTGCCGCCGGCAACGTGGGCGATGACTACCGAAGTGGCGGCGCTGGCGATGCCGGGCATGTTGTGATGCTCAGCCAGCCAGTAGCGCTTATATCCCAGCCGCTCGGCATGACGGGCGAGATCGAGCGAATTGGCGAGCGACTGCGAAGCATTGCTACCTTCGACGATCGGCGACAGGTCGAGAACGGAAAGAGCGGTCATCGGCGGGGATTCCTGTGGACCGGACGGATGTAGGAAGCCGTTGCCGGGGCGGCAAATTCAAAATGTTGATAGAGCGCTGTGCGCCCGACGGATGTGCAACCGATGCAAGGTCGTTGATATGCACACCAATCAGTGACGCTTTTGGGCTCTTAAGCCGCTACCTTTTTGGCTCGGAAATCTCTTCATCCTCGATTACCGCCGTGTGCTGCGCCGCGAGGAAATTGCCGACATGGCTGAGACCGTCGAAATGATCGCAGAATACCTTGATGACGACCAGCAGCGGCACCGCCATCAGCGCGCCGACGAAACCCCATAGCCACGACCAGAAGGCGATGGCGATCAGGATCGCCACGGCGTTGATTTCGAGACGGCGGCCGACCACCGTCGGCGTCACGAACTGGCCTTCGACGACGTCGCATAAGAGGACGAAGGCCGGCGCCAGCAGCGCATAGGAAATCGTGTCGAAGCTGATCAGCGCGATGATCGTGACCAGCGTGATGGTGGTCAGCGCCCCGATATAGGGCAGGAAATTGAGCAAGGCCGCTGCCGCGCCCCAGACCTGCGCGTTGGGCACGCCGAGTGCCCACAGGCCGAGCCCGATGACCACGCCGAGACATGTATTGATGACCGTGACAGTAAGCAGATAGTGCGAGATTTCACGCTCGACGTCATAGACTACGCGCAGCGCCCGCTTCTTTTCGCTTAGACTGGGGAAGGACTGGACGATCTTTTCATAGAACATCGTGCCCGAGGCGAGCAGGAACAGCGACAGGACGAAGACGATGGTGACGCTGGCGCCGGCCGACAGCACATTGCCGGCGGCCTGCGAGAGAATACCCGATGGCGCCATCGCCACCCTCTGAACGCCCGGCTCCTGGGACGTCTGTGTCAGGCCCTCGATCTGGCGCGAAATCTCCACGATCCGTTCGAACGGACGGCGCAGTTGTGCCAGACGTTCGGTAAGCTGCTGGCCGATCGTCGAGGTGTTGTTGATGAGGTCGATGACCGGGCCGCTGAGCAGATATCCCGCGACGGCGACGAGGCAAAACGAAAGCAGCACCAGCAGTGTCGCCGAAATGACATCGGGCATGCCATGCTTGCGCAGGAAGCGAACGATCGGCGTCAGCGTCAGCGCCAGCAGAAAAGCCAGAATGACCGGCATGAAGAAGGCGCGGGCGAAGTAAAGCGCGTAGATCGCCATGAGGATGAAGATGCCGACGAGCAGCGAACGCATCAGATGCGCATCCGCCCGCGCCTCGACGCGCGAATCCGGGCTTTCGGCAGCGCTTGCGCCCGAAGCGGCGGGTTCGGCCTTCATTCTGACCCTCGGCGGCACACCGCGATTGGTGTAGACCGTTGGCGAAAACGCCTCTGCGGCTTCAAGGTTCCGTTAGCCGGCGTCACCGGCAAGGCCGCCTCGCGGCTTTGCTGGTGAATCAGGCAACCGGCGCTGCCGCGGCGACGGCCTTCGCAGTTTCCCGGCGCACGATCGGCGCCACCTTGGTGCCGTAGAGTTCGATAGCCTTCATGACCTTGGCGTGCGGCATGGTGCCGATCGCCATTTGCAGCAGGAAGCGGTCGTTGCCGAATATCCTGTGCTGGGCAATGATCTTGTGGGCCGCCTGTTCTGGATTGCCGACGAACAGGGCGCCGTTCGGGCCGCGCGATTGGTCGAAATGAGCCCGCGACGTCGGCCCCCAGCCGCGCTCGCGGCCGATGCGGTTCATCACTTCGGCCTGCGGCCTGTAGAAATCGTCGGCTGCCTGGTCGGCGGTGTCGGCGATGAAGCCGTGCACGTTGAGGCTGGTGGCAAGGCTCGCCGGATCGCGGCCGGCCCGCCTGGCTGCATCCCTGTAGATGTCGAACAGTGGTGCAAACCGCGCCGGTTCGCCGCCGATGATCGCCAGAGCCAGCGGCAACCCGAGTACGCCAGCCCGCGCCGCCGATTGCGGCGTACCACCGATCGCGATCCAGATCGGCAATTTGTCCTGAAAGGGCCGGGGATAGACGCCGCGATCGTTGATCGGCGCGCGCAGACTGCCCGACCAGGTCACCTTGACATGATCACGGATGGCGAGCAGCAGGTCGAGCTTCTCGGCAAAGAGCTCGTCATAGTCTTCGAGATTATAGCCGAACAGCGGAAAGGATTCGATGAACGAGCCGCGCCCGGCCATGATCTCGGCCCGGCCGCCGGACAGAAGATCGAGGGTGGCAAACTGCTGAAAGACGCGCACCGGATCGTCGGAGGACAAAACGGTGACCGCGCTGGTCAGCCTTATGCGCTTGGTTCGTTCGGCAGCCGCCGCCAGCGCCACCACCGGAGCGGAGGCAGCATAGTCGGGACGGTGGTGCTCGCCGAGACCAAAGACGTCCAGCCCGACCTGATCGGCGAGCTCGATCTCCTCGATCAGGTTGCGCAGCCGCTCATGCGCACCGATCGCACCGGGACCCGGTTCCGGGCTGACGTCAGCGAAGGTGTAGAGACCGAGTTCCATAGTGGTGTCATCCTAGCGTTTTGTCTTGGCGCTACAGGTAGCGATCAGTCCGCTGCGCCGCCAGAGGCCTGGATGGTGAACAGTGCGGGTGGCTTTCAGCCGAATTCGATCGAAATGGCGTCTCCCGGTTGCAACAGATCAGAATTTCATGGCTGGCATACCGTTTTGGCGCTTGAACTCTCGGTTTTCACGCGTATGTAAGCCTCGCAAATTGACTCTAGGGAAGTGGACTTGGCTATCTACAGGGAAAAAGACGTTTTCGAGCGGCGCAATGCCGCAAACGAGGCAAAGAAGGCGCTTCTGGAGCGCTTCAAGGCAAAGCCGGCGGCAGATGATCCAGCGGTGCTGGCACGACAGGCCGAGCGCAAGGCAATCCTCGAGGCCCGCGCGATACGCGAGGCCGAAAAGGCCAGGCTGAAGCAGGAAAAGCTGGCGCGCGAAGCGGCCGAAAAGGCCGAGCGCGAGGCAGCTGCCGAAGCGGCACGCATTGCCGCCGAAGAGGCAGCACAGGCCGAAGCGAAGATCCGGGAAGCTGAAGAGAACGAGCGCATCGCCCGTTTTCTTGCCGACGAGGCCGAACGCAAGGCCAAGCGTGACGCACGCTATGCCGCGCGCAAGCAGCGCACCGGCAGGACGCCGCCCGGCTTCTCCGCCCGATAGCGCCTTCCGGCGCTGATCAGCCGAATTCAAGAATCAGGGCCGCCTTGCAGCGGCCCTGAAGGCGTTTGGTCTGTCGGGCCGACTTAAGCCGCGAGCTTCAGTCCCATAATGCCGCAAACGATGAGCGCGATGCAGGCCAGCCTGATCGCGGTCGCCGGCTCCCCGAGCAGCCATATCCCCAACAGCGCCGTGCCGACGGTGCCGATGCCGGTCCATACCGCATAGGCTGTGCCGACCGGCAGTGCCTTCAGCGCCAGGCCGAGCAAGGTCAGGCTGACAATCATCGAGGCTACCGTCAGGACGGTTGGCAGCGGCTTCGAGAATCCGTCGGTGTATCTTAGGCCGATCCCCCAGCCGATCTCGAACAGGCCGGCGAAGAACAGGAAAATCCACGACATCGGAACGCTCCGTTTCGATGGCTCCCGGCCGATCTCTTGAAAGCGCAAAAACTATCTTCGCCGCATCCATATGGGATGCTCGTGCGCTTAATGAACAACAATACCGGCCGCATTTGCGGCCGGTTGAAATAAGCCAAAACGGTAGCTGCGGCCCTACTTGTCCTTCAGCTTCATCGCCTTCACCGGCGGTGCCTTCAGGGCCGGCGCCGGAGCGGGTTTCTTCGCGTCCTTCTTCGGCTTGCGGGCTTCCTTGCCTGCCTTCATCGCACCTTTAGCCATGATTCGTTCCTCCGGTTGATGTCTGGCGAAGTGAAACAAGAGAAAACGCTAGACTGCAAGAGGCCGCTGCCGTGCAGTCGCCTTGGCCGATGGCTGTCAACCGGTTTCTAATTCCCTCGTAAACCGCAGCGGTCCGTGCGATGGTCCTCTTCGCACTGCAGCATCAGCCCTTGCGTTTCGCCGGCTGATGATCGCGCAGTCCGGTCAGGACGACAATGCGGATCCACATCGGTTGCCAGATGAGCTTCGACTTCCCGCAGGAAACACCGCTGATCGCGATGCTCAACGTCCATTATTCGCGCGCATCCGATCTCGAGCGGCCGGACTTCCTGACGTCGAACCCGCCGGTGCCGATCGAAAGCTATCGCGACAGTTTCGGCAATTGGTGCAACCGTCTCGTTGCGCCGGCCGGGCGCTTTGCGTTCGGCACGGACGCGGTCATCCGCGACCCCGGCTCCTTCGAGACGCGCGAGCTGACGGCATGGCAGCATGAGGTGCGCGATCTGCCGTCGGAGACGCTGCTGTTCCTGCTGCCCAGCCGCTATTGCGAGAGCGACGTGCTGGCGAACGAAGCCTGGCGGCTGTTCGGCAATACCCCGCTCGGCATCCCGCGCGTCCAGGCGGTCTGCGACTTCGTCCATAACCATATCGTCTTCAACTATTTCAATGCACGGCCGACACGCACCGCAGCCGAAGCCTATCGCGAGCAGAGTGGTGTGTGCCGCGACTTTGCCCACCTCGCAGTCGCCTTCTGCCGCGCCCTGAACATCCCGACCCGCTACTGCACCGGTTATATCAGCGATATCGGCCTGCCAAAGCCGTGGTCGGACATGGATTTCGCCGCCTGGATGGAGGTTTATCTCGGGGGCCGCTGGCACGCGTTCGACCCGCGCAACAACGCGCCGCGCATCGGCCGCATCCTGATTGCCTCCGGACGCGATGCCGCCGATGTCCCACTCACCCACATTTTTGGACCGGGCGCGCTGGCTGGCTTCAAGGTCTGGACGGAGGAGGTCATCGAATAGCCTCTCGCGCTGCCCTTTTGAACAACTCGACACTTCGGGCGTTGTTCGAGCTGTGGAGCGTGGGCGTGCTCCGCTAATCTCGGTGCATCAACCAAGGCAGCACACCATGGCGGCGCATGGCGGGTCGAAAAAAGTGATCTATGCGGCGCTCGCCGGCAATCTTGCGATCGCCCTGACCAAATTCGCCGCTGCCTTGTTCACGGGCAGCTCGGCAATGCTCTCGGAAGGCGTCCACTCGCTCGTCGATACCGGCAATGGCAGCCTGCTGCTTTACGGCATGCACCGCGCCGCCCGGCCGGCCGATCGGACGCATCCGCTAGGCCATGGTCGCGAGCTGTATTTCTGGAGCTTCATCGTCGCGCTCCTCGTCTTTGCACTGGGCGCCGGCATATCGTTCTACGAAGGCGTGACGCACATCATGGCGCCGGAGCCGATTGCCAACGCAAAGGTGAACTACGCTGTACTTGGCCTTTCCTTCCTGTTCGAAGGCACCTCCTGGCTGGTGGCGCTGAACGAGTTCCGCCACCAAAAAGGCAGCCACGGCTGGCTCGAGGCGGTGCAGCTCAGCAAGGACCCGAGTGTCTACACCGTACTCTTCGAGGACAGCGCGGCACTTCTCGGCCTCGTTGTCGCCTTCGCCGGCATATTGGCGGCGGAACTGCTGGACATGCCGAAGCTCGACGGCGCCGCGTCGATCGGCATCGCGCTGATCCTGGGCGCGACCGCGATCTTCCTGGCCCGCGAAAGCAAGAGCCTGCTGCTCGGCGAGCCGGCCTCGCCCGAGGTGCAAATGAAAGTGCTGGCCATTGTCCAGCAGGACCCGGCGGTGCAGCGGGCAAATGGCGTACTGACGCTCCATATGGGGCCTCAGGAGATCGTCGCCGCTCTGAGCATCGAGTTCGAGGACCACTTGTCGGCGCCCGAGATAGAGACCTGCGTCGAACGCCTCGAGACACGGCTGAAGGCGGAGATGCCGGAGGTCACGCGCCTGTTCGTCAAGCCGCAGACCACCGGCACCTGGGAACGGCGGAGCAAGGCCTTGGCGGCGTCCGGAGGGGAGCCGGCCTGAGGAAAATGGCTGCGCCATCGGGCAGTCCCGGTTATGATTGCGCGCAAAAGCTCCAGGAGGAACGAAGATGAAAATCGACGGCGGGTGTCATTGCGGCGCCATTACTTACGAGGCCGAGGTCGATCCGGAAAAGACCACCATTTGTCACTGCGTCGATTGTCAGAAGCTAACCGGAACGGCCTTTCGCGTCACCGTGCCGGCGTCCGAGGACAATTACACGATCACCAAGGGCGCGCCGAAAATCTACATCAAGACCGGTTCGAGTGGTGCCAAGCGCGCTCAGGCATTTTGCGGTGAGTGCGGCTCGCATCTCTACGCCACGTCGGCGGGCGCGGGACCGAAGGTTTACGGCATCAGGGTCGGCACGGCATGGCAGCGCGATCAACTGGTGCCGAGAAAGCAGATCTGGCATCGCTCGGCGCTGCATTGGCTGCCGGAATTCGAAGGCACAACAATCATCGAGGAGCAGTAGCGCCAGACCGGGCGAAGCCTCGGCTCCGGTTCCGGCGTAGCTCTCAATCGTCGCCTTCGACGACCCTTAGCCTCAGCTGCCCGGTTTTCGAATCGGCAACACGCGCGCTGCTTTCCGCTTTTGCTCCGCTGCCATTCGACCCAGCGGTGTCCTCCGCCGGCTGCACGCCAAACTCCAGCGCCTCGATCTTTTGTCCGCGCCTGGTCACCTTCGATGTCGAGACGAGGATGTCCTCGATATCCTTGGCCGATTGACCGAAATGCGTCTGCAATTTGCGCACCCGCTCGTCGAGCCGAGAGACGTCTTCCATCAGCCGGATGACCTCGCCCTGGATCAGGTGCGCCTGCTCGCGCATACGGGCATCCTTGAGGATCGCCTGGATGACCTGGATCGACAGCATCAAAAGCGATGGCGAGACGATGACGATCCGCGATCGATGCGCCTTTTGGACAACGGCCTCGAAATTCTCGTGGATTTCGGCGAACACCGATTCCGAGGGCACGAACATGAAGGCAGTGTCCTGCGTCTCGCCCTGGATCAGGTATTTTTCGGAAATATCCCGGACATGCACCTCGATGTCGCGGCGGAAAGCCTGAGCGGCGGACTTCTGCAGGTCGGCGCCTTCGGCGGCACGGATGGCATTCCAGGCCTCGAGTGGAAACTTTGCATCGATGGCAAGCGACGGTGCGCCGTTCGGCATCTTCACCAGGCAGTCGGGCCGGCTGCCATTCGACAAGGTCGCCTGGAATTCATAGGCGCCGTGGGGCAATCCGTCGGCGACGATGGCTTCCATACGCGACTGGCCGAAGGCGCCGCGCGTCTGCTTGTTGGAAAGGATCGCCTGCAATTGCACGACCTGGCCGGCCAGCGACTGGATGTTGCCTTGCGCGATATCGATGACCGCCAGCCGCTCCTGCAGCTTGGCGAGGCTCTCATGCGTCGATCTCGTCTGCTCGGTCATGGTCTGGCCGAGGCGGCCGGTCATGGCGTCGAGGCGCTGGCCGATCGACTGGGTCAGTTCGGCCTGACGCGCCCCGAACACTTCGGCGATAGCGCCCATACGGCCCTGCATTTCCGCCTGGCTTGCCAAGATGCCGGCCATCCGCACCTCGGCGTCGCGGGCGTGGTCGGCGGCTTCGGCGGCCGCCATTGCACGCGCCTTGGCCGATCGCCAGAGCGCAATGACGAGCGCCACGAACAGGCCGAGGAACAGCATTGCGCCGAAACCCAGGGCATGGCCGAGCGTGATCGTGGTGGCGCCGAGGCGGGCGACAGGTTCGGACAGGATGGTGGCCAGATCGTTCATGCCGACAGCATAGATGATTCGGTCTGGCGGCACAGATCAAAACGTGAACGACCAGAAGGCGTCCCGGTTGACGCTTTTCCTGCGAGGTCTTAGGTGAGACGCCATGTCGATCAAGCCGCTTATCATCCTCCCCGATCCCGTCCTGCGTCAGGTTTCAAAACCGGTCGAGCGTGTCGACGGTGATTTGCGTAAACTGGCCGGCGACATGCTGGACACCATGTATGACGCGCCCGGCATCGGCCTCGCGGCGATCCAGGTCGGCGAACCCTTGCGCTTGCTGGTGATCGACCTCGCCAAGGAGGACGAGACGCCGGCACCGCACGTCTTCATCAATCCCGAAATCCTCGACAGCTCCGACCAGCGTTCGGTCTACGAGGAAGGCTGCCTGTCGATCCCGGATTACTATGCCGAGGTCGAGCGTCCGGCAGCGGTGCGGGTGAAGTATCTCGATCGCGACGGCAAGCTGCAGGAGATCGAGGCCGAGGGGCTGATGGCGACCTGCCTGCAGCATGAGATCGACCACCTAAACGGCGTGCTGTTCATCGACCACATCTCCAAGCTGAAGCGCGACATGGTGGTCAAGAAATTCAAGAAGCTCGCCAGGGACAAGGCGCCGGGCAAGATGGTGGGATAGGGGTCGACGAATGCCCCTGCGTGTCATCTTCATGGGTACGCCCGAATTCTCCGTGCAGACGCTGCGAGCGATCGCCGGGGCAGGGCATGAATTGGCAGCCGTCTACACGCAGCCGCCGCGCGCCGCAGGCCGGCGCGGGCTCGAGCTGACGCCGTCGCCGGTGCAGCGTGAGGCGGAGCGGCTTGGCATCGAGGTGCGGTCGCCGGTGTCGCTGAAGAGCGAGGCGGAGCAGCAGGCGTTCCGCACCTTGCGCGCCGATGTCGCCGTGGTCGTCGCCTACGGGCTGCTTCTGCCCAAACCTATTCTCGAGGCGCCGCGGCTCGGTTGCCTCAATGGCCACGCATCGCTATTGCCGCGCTGGCGCGGCGCTGCCCCTATCCAGCGCGCCATCATGGCCGGCGATACCGAGACGGGCATGATGGTGATGCGGATGGAGGAAGGCCTCGACACCGGGCCTGTGGCAATGGTTGAAAAATGCGCCATTGGACCGGACATGACGGCCGGCGATCTGCACGACCGGCTGATGATCCTGGGTGCTGCGCTGATGGTGCAAGCGCTCGAACGGCTCGAGCGGAATACGCTGACATTTACCACACAGGCGGAGGTGGGGGTGACCTACGCCAAGAAAATCGATAAATCGGAGACTCGCATAGACTGGCTGCGACCTGCCGGCGACGTGCACAACCAGATTCGCGGCCTATCGCCCTTTCCCGGTGCATGGTGCGAGGCCGAAATCGGCGGCCGCATGGAACGGCTGAAACTGCTTCGCTCGACGCTCTCGCAAGGCGCCGGCGAACCGGGAGGAATTCTCGATGACCGGCTGACGGTTGCCTGCGGGTCAGGCGCGATCAGGCTGGTCGAAGTTCAACGTGCGGGCGGAAGGCCCATTGCCGCGCAGGAGTTTCTGCGCGGGGCCAAGCTCGAAAAAGGGATGAAATTGTCATGAGCATGATGTCCATACGCGCGGCGACGCCGCGGGACCGCGAGGCGATCCGCCTTGTCGAAGAACACGCATTCGGCCAGCAGGCGGAGGCCGGACTGGTCGACGCGCTGGTCACCGGCGGTGATGCCGTCGTCGAACTGGTGGCGGACGAAGACGGGCAAGTGGTCGGCCATATCCTGTTTTCACGGCTCTTCGTGCAGAATGGCGGCAAGAGCTTCCCGGCAGTCGCGCTGGCGCCGCTGGCAGTCGAGCCGTCGTTCCACGGCACCGGCATCGGCGGTGCCCTGGTCCGCGAGGCTCATATCCGCCTGAAAGCCGCCGGCGAGACGCTCGCTGTGGTGCTCGGCGATCCGGCCTACTATGGCCGCTTCGGCTACAGCCGCGCCCGTGCAGCGAAATTCGAGAGCGACTACCAAGGCGAGGCTTTGCAGGCGCTTGCCTGGGGCGAGGCGCCGGAGACCGGCAGGCTGGTCTACGCCTCGGCCTTCGGCTCAGCCCTCGCCGCCTGATTTCGCCTCGATCCGGGAATGCCGCGTTTTCGCCTCGACATCGAATATGACGGCAGTCTCTTTGCCGGCTGGCAACGCCAGGCCAATCAGCCTTCGGTGCAGCAGGCGATCGAGCAGGCGATCGAGAAGTTCTGCGGCGAGCAGGTCTCTCTGCGCGCCGCCGGCCGCACCGATGCCGGTGTCCATGCGACCGCTCAGGTGGCGCATGTCGATCTGGTCAAGGCATGGCCCGGCGACAAGGTGCGCGACGCCGTCAACGCGCATCTGCAAGCGGCCAAGGCGCACATCGCCATCCTGAAGGCCGCCGTCGTGCCGGATGGCTTCGATGCGCGTTTCTCGGCGATCGGCCGCCACTATCTCTACCGTATCGTCAACCGCCGCGCGCCAGCAGCGCTCGACAAGGGTAAGATCTGGTGGGTACCGAAGCAGCTCGATGCCGCCGCCATGCACGAAGCGGCAAAAGTGCTGCTTGGCCGGCATGATTTCACCACCTTCCGCTCGACCCAGTGCCAAGCCACCAGCCCGGTCCGCACGCTCGACCGGCTGGATGTCAGCCGGGCGGGCGATTTCATCGAAGTCCGCGCTTCGGCGCGGTCATTCCTGCACAACCAGGTGCGCTCGATGGTCGGCTCGCTCAAACGTGTCGGCGAAGGCGGCTGGGCCATTGCCGACCTCAAGGCCGCGCTCGAGGCGCGCGACCGTGCGGCCTGCGGTCAGGTGGCGCCGCCCGACGGGCTGTTTCTAGTCGGCGTCGATTATCCGACGCCTGGCTGATCCGGCACGCTGATACCGAGCAGCGCCTGCAGGCCGAACAGGACGATCAGCGACGCCACGAACATGCCGGCAAAAACAGCGCTGCCGACAGCCGCACCCCTGCCGATGGCAACGTTGGTCATCCGCCAGGTCAATACCATTGACAGCGCGAACAGCAGCAGCGACACCAGCCCGGAGACTTCGTTGGCCGATGTCAGGAAAAGCCGGATCAACGCCGATGGCAGCATCATCCAGGCGATGATCGCCGAGGCCCAGTTGCTGGCGACGACATAATGGACGAAACGGCTGCCGACGCCGACCCGCGGCGCGACCAGGGCCAGGCCGATGAGCGGCAGCACCCAGGCGCCGATATCGACGGTGGCCAGCCGGATCAACATGCTGAAACGGCCGACGAATGCGTCGGGATCGCCGATCTCGTTGGCAATGCCGACCCAGCCGACGATCAATGCCGGCGCCGCGACGACGATGGCAAAAAAGGAGTTCCAGAAACCGTCCGCCGAAAGGTCGAGCAGGCGAAATCCGTCGGCCTTGCCGAGCATCAGCCGCCAGGCGCCGGCAAGCGAAGCATAGGTTTCATCCGCTGAAAGCATCACTAGGATATGTCCTGCGCAAACCAGTCTTCAACGAAGCGCAGATAAATCTGCGTCAGCGTCTCGAGATCGGCAATCGCCACACGTTCGTCGACCATGTGCATGGTCTTGCCGACCAGGCCGAATTCGACCACCGGACAATAATCCTTGATAAAGCGGGCATCGGAGGTGCCGCCGGAGGTGGAGAGCGCCGGCTTCCTGCCGGTCACCGCTTTGACCGAACCGCCAAGCGTCTCGATCAGCCTGTCGTCGCGTGTCAGGAAAACATGGCACGGCCCGTCGCGCCAGACGATCTCGTAGTCGACCGGCGTCTTCTTGCCGGCGCGGTATTTCTTGCGTTTCGCCGCCCGGTCGAGGCGGTTGTGGATCTCGGCCTGGATCGTCTCGGCGGTCCATGTGTCGTTGAAGCGGATATTGAAGGTAGCTGCTGCCTTCGCCGGGATGACGTTGGTGGCGGGATTGCCGACATCGATGGAGGTCACCTCAAGATTCGTCGGCTGGAAATCCCTTGTTCCGTTGTCGAAGACGGGGTGCAGCAAGGCGTCGACCAGCGTCACCAGGCCGCGCACCGGATTGTCGGCTAGCTGCGGATAGGCGGCGTGGCCCTGGCGGCCGTTGACGACGACCGTGCCCGATAGCGAGCCGCGCCGGCCGATCTTGATCATATCGCCAAGCGCGTCGGGATTGGTAGGCTCGCCGACGATCGAGGCATCCCATTTCTCGCCTTTGGCGGCCGCCCATTCGAGCAGCTTCGTCGTGCCGTTGATCGCCGGGCCTTCCTCATCGCCGGTTATCAGCAGCGAGACCGACCCCTTCGGGCCGCCCTTCTGCTCGACATGTCGCGCCACCGCCGCGACGAAACAAGCAATGCCGCCCTTCATGTCGACGGCGCCGCGGCCGAACATCTCGCCATTGGCGATCTCGGCGCCAAAGGGCGGGTGCGTCCAGGCTGCCTCGTCGCCCACCGGCACCACGTCGGTATGGCCGGCAAACATCAGATGCGGGCCATTGCCGGAACGCCGCGCGTAAAGGTTCTCGATGTCCGGTGTGCCGGCTTCGGAAAACACCGGTCGCTCGACCGCAAAGCCGAGCGGCTTCAACATCGCCTCCAGCGCGCGCAGCGCACCGCCTTCGGCGGGCGTCACGGAAGCACAGCGGATGAGTGCAGCGAGATTTCTAACCGGATCGGTAGGCAGCATCATGGGCAAAAGCGATAGTCGAAAGCGCAAGGTCTGTCACGGCCAGACGTGAGGGCCAGCCATGCCGCCGACATTATGGTTTTCATGTCGTATAATTGCGGCAAGGTCTCTCGACCAGAACAGGGCCATCGCATGGTCACGCGTGGCAAGACGATCGTAATCGCCGGTGCCGGCAGTATCGGCTGCTACGCCGGCGGCTGCCTGATACTTGCCGGGCGAAAGGTGTTTCTGCTGGCGCGACCGCGCGTCGAGAAGGCCCTGCAAGAAGCTGGATTGCGCATCACCGACCCTGACGGCCGCGACCGTTCTGTCAAACCGGACGCATTGTCGGTCACCGCCGATCCGGCGGTAGCATTCTCCGATGCCGATGTCATTTTGGTAACGGTCAAGAGCGGCGCGACGCAAGACATGGCCGGGCTGATTGCCGCCCATGCCCGACCGGACGTGGTGATACTCAGCCTGCAGAACGGCGTCGACAATGCCGATAAATTGCGAGCCCATCTCACCGCCCAGCCGGTGCTCGCGGGCATGGTGCCGTTCAACGTGGTCCAATCGCCGGAGGGCGAATTGCCGCTTCGCCTGCACCGCGCCAGCGGCGGCAAAGTGATGATCGAACAGGGCTCGGCGGGCCTTGACGAACTGCTTGATGTCGAGGGGTTTGCCGTCGCGACGCATGGTGACATCGACGCGGTGTTATGGGACAAGCTGCTGCTCAACCTCAACAACGCGCTGGTGGCGCTTTCCGGTCTGCCGCTGGCGGCAGAGCTTGCCGATCGCCGCTGGCGGCTGATCCTGGCCGGTCAGATCGACGAAGCATTGGCGGCAATGACGGCGACAGGCATCGAACCCGCTCGCATCGCCGGCCTGCGTCCCGCACTGCTGCCGAAGTGCTTCGCCTGCCCGACGGGCTGTTCAAGTTCTTGGCGCGGCGGATGCTTGCCATCGATCCGGCCGCGCGTTCGTCGATGTGGGATGACCTGCGGCGCCGCCGGTCGACGGAGATCGGCGAACTGCAAGGCGCGGTCCTGCGTTTGGCCGAAAAGGCCGGCACGCCGGCGCCTTTGCTGAAGCATGTCACTGCACTGGTGCGCGCGGCCGAGCAGGAGAGGCGCGGATCGCCTTGCTTGCCGCCGGAAGCTGTCGCTGCGACCGTCAGATCGTAGCCCGCACAGGCGCCCAATAACGGCCCTTGCCGGTGCGCTTGGCTTCGTAGAGTGCATGGTCGGAACAGGTGAGCAGGATTTCCGGATCGCCGCCGTCGGCGGGTGCAAAGGCGCTGCCGACGCTCAAGCCGACATGGATGGCGGAACCGACCCCGAGGTCGAAAGGCACCGAGACCTTTTCGATGGCCCGCTTTGCCAGATAGGTGGCCTCGATCTCCGAGGTTGCGGGCAAAAGGATGACGAATTCGTCGCCGCCGATACGGAAGACCACGTCCCCCGGCCGGAAGCCGCGCTTCAATCGTTCGGCCACCTTGCGCAGCAGCACGTCGCCGACCGCATGACCAAAACGGTCGTTGACCTGTTTGAAGCCGTCGAGGTCCATGCTGAGCACGGCAAACGGCTTGCCGCCATTGGCGGCCGGCGCCGCAAGGTCGCGGCACATGTCGCGCAATTTTTCCTGCAGGAAGATGCGGTTTGGCAGGCCGGTCAGCGCGTCCTTGATCGCCAGGTCGCGATTGTCCAGCTCGGCGCGGATCATGCGGGCGTTGATTGCGTGGTTCTGAAGCAGCACGATGATGACGCCGGCCACATAGAACGGCGTTTGAATTCCGACGATCGGCATTCCGGGCGCTGCGGAAAACAATGCACCGACCACGTAAGGCAGGCTTACGGCCAACATGACGAATATGGCGAAGCGCGGGGTGGCCGCATTGCGTGACGACACCACGCCAACGACACCTGCGACATTCAAGGCGGCAAGTACGGAAAGCGCCATATTCCCGCTGGCAACACAGCCATAGCAGCCGAGGCCGAAAACGACCGACCATACACCGCTGGCTGCCATCAGGCCCGCCAGCGGCCCTTTCGAGCCGCGCCTGCGGGCCTGCTCGCATTCCCGCATCAGCAGAACGCGGACGACGAAAAGCATCAGGTCGGCTGCGATCCAGGCGTAGGGCCACCAATCCTTCGTGGCAAGTGCGGCGCTGACCGCAACCACCAGAACGCTGATGGTGCCGAACAAGACTGCGAATTTGCGGTCGAAAGTGGTGTCGAGAAGCCGGGCGCGGACGGCTTCCGGTTCCAATCTCATCGGCGAAGAGAACCAGGCAAACAGGCGAGCGGCGGCGCTCCACGTTTTGCGCGGCTCCTTGGTGGTCAGGGATAGGTCGCTTGCCAGTCGAGCGCTCCGTGCCGGTCGACACAGTTTTCGCCGGCATGCTGGGCCAGGGTGATTAACATTCGCTTAGAGCGTCCGGCGCAAAACCGGGTTTCGGAACTCCCCGCTCTGCCGCTCTAGCCGATCTGCCGCCGGCTCGCGGGTCTTAGCTTGCCGGCCCCGGTCGTCTGCGGACTGCAGGCCGACGCGGCGGACCCGGCTCGGGATCGGTTTTCTTCGCATGTGCCGGCTGCCCATGAGGGGTTTCGATCAGCGTGATCTTCTGCCAGATCTTTCGCGACAGGTTCGACGCCAGGTTCTCGATGTCATTGACGCCATCGATGACCACGGCGTCATTGACCGACTGGGCAAACAGCGCGGCGATCTTGCCGGTGATCGACAACATTTCGGAGCAATAGTCGAGATAGCGGGCAAGGTCGGCGGCGTTGGTGATGCGGGCTGGCGAATGTGCAGTCGGCTTGAAACTGGCTGAAAGTGCTGCCGGATCCTTGGTCAGCTGGTGCATGTCGATGACGTGGATGAGCGACCGCAGCCCGTGGAGTTGGCGGAACACCCGCTTGCGCTTGATCCGCTCCTCGGAGCGGATCAGGGCCAGGAAGCCCAGCACGGCGAGGATGATCATGTTGAGGGAGGCTTCGATGCCTTGCACCGACTGGAAGGCATCGTGGTTTCCCGAGATGCGGCCGAGCGGCAGGATTGTGCCGACGAACAGGAACATCAGCGCTCCGACGACGAAAGCGGCGATGATGAGGCCGCGCAGCCACCAGATCGGCGCCTCCAGCGCCTTGGCTGCCTTTGCCAGATCGCGCGACAGCGACACGAGCTCGGCGGCGACGCCGCGCAGGCCTGCATCGGGAAAGCGCTCGGCGACGCGCTCTTCCAGCCGTTCGGCGGTTTCGAGGATCAGTTTCGAATCAAGCGAGCGGTAGCGCATGACGAAATGTCCGATTGGCGCTCAGGGTTCGGCCGGTGCGTTGGTGCGCTTGCCGTAGCGGTTGGGGCCTGGGTCACTTTTGAAAAAAGCCAGGATAAAAAGCAGGACGAAGCCGATAATGAGAGAGATCAATGCGTAATAGGCAGGCTTGCCGAAATCATGGAACCGCTTCGCCGTTAGCGCAAAGGTCGACCATGTCGAGACGAACACAGCGATCCATAAGGCGAGCGCCCAATACTGGCTCGCGGCAGTGCCTAACGGCGTTCGCGCGAACTGGTAGAGCAGAAAGAGTTGAACGATGACCGGCAAGAGGCCAGCCAAAACATAAGCGCTCGGATTCACCCGCCCAGAAAGGCTGAAGAAAAGCCATAGGAATTGAGGTTTGTCAGTCAACCCGGGGCATCCGTTCTCGGGAGATCAATCGCGCAGCAATTCGTTGATCGAGGTCTTGGAACGGGTTCTTGCGTCGACCCGCTTGACGATGACGGCGCAGTAGAGGTTGGGGCCGGGCTCGTTGTTTGGAAAAGGCTTGCCCGGCAGTGAGCCGGCGACGACGACGGAATTGGCCGGCACTTCGCCGTAGAAGATCTCGCCGGTGGCGCGGTCGACGATCTTGGTCGATTGGCCGATGAAGACACCCATGCCGAGCACTGAGCCCTCGCGAACAATGCAGCCCTCGACCACTTCGGAACGGGCGCCGATGAAGCAATTGTCCTCGATGATGGTTGGGCCGGCCTGCATCGGCTCCAGCACGCCGCCGATACCGACGCCGCCCGACAGATGCACATTCTTGCCGATCTGGGCACAGGAGCCGACCGACGCCCAGGTGTCGACCATGGTGCCGCTATCGACATAGGCGCCGACATTGACGAAGGACGGCATCAGCACGGCGCCCGGCGCGACATAGGCAGAGCGGCGCACGATCGACGACGGCACGGCGCGGAAGCCGGCCTTCTCGAAATCGACGGCGCTCCAGCCGTCGAACTTCGAAGGCACCTTGTCCCACCATACCGCCTGACCGGGACCACCCTTGATGATCTCCATCGGGTTGAGCCGGAAGGACAGCAGCACCGCTTTCTTCAGCCACTGGTTGACGTGCCATTTGCCGTCGGCCTGCCGCTCGGCGACGCGGGCGACGCCCCGGTCGAGCAGGTCGAGCGCCGATTGGATGGCCTCGCGCGTCTCGCCGCGGGTTGCGGTCGAAATGGTGTCGCGTTCCTCGAAGGCGTTCTCGATGATCTTCTCGAGACTCGCGAGATCGGGCTTCGACATGAATTCGCTCCATTACCAAGCTGTTAAGGGCCGGCGCCTTAACCTGTTTGAAAGTCGCGCGGACCCTATGTGAAGGCTTGGGGAGGGTCAATCGCGGCAGCGTCACGGGACGGCGCAAGTGAATGATTGGACGGGTAAAGCAAATATGACTCCCATGGAAAAGGCGGGGTGGACGCCGCTACCGCATTCGGACGAGGATCTGGAGCGGTCGAAAAGCGTGCCGGACACGCCGCAAACGCGCGCGGAGACATATCGGCTGGCCTGGAACGACCCCGATTTCATGACGCGGCGCGAGTTGCGCGCGGTCAGGCTGCAGCTCGAACTGCTGAAACCGGAGATGATCCTGGCCGAGCGCGGCATCCAATCGACCGTCATCCTGTTCGGCGGCGCGCGCATCCCCGAGCCCGGCGGTGAAGCCTGGGCGGCCAAGAACGAGACGCAGAAGAAGAATCTCGAGCAAAACAGCAAATACTATGAGGAGGCGCGCAAATTCGCCCGCCTCTGCTCGCAGCAGTCGGCCACTTCGTACTATCGCGAATTCGTCGTGGTGACCGGCGGCGGGCCTGGCGTCATGGAGGCCGGCAATCGCGGCGCCGACGATGTAGGCGCGCCGTCGATCGGTCTCAACATCGTGCTGCCGCACGAGCAGGCGCCAAACGCCTACGTGACGCCGGAACTCTGCTTCAACTTCCACTATTTCGCGGTCCGCAAGATGCATTTCGTCATGCGTGCCAAGGCCGTTGCGGTGTTTCCCGGCGGCTTCGGTACGATGGACGAGTTCTTCGAGACGCTGACCCTGATCCAGACCGGCCGCATGGAACGGGTGCCGGTCATCCTGTTCGGCAAGGCTTTCTGGGCACGGGCGATCGACCTCGATTTCCTCGCCGAGCAAGGTACGATCACCCCCGGCGACCAGGACATCATCGATTTCGTCGACACCGCCGACGAGGCCTGGGGGATCGTCAGCCGCTTCTATAAGCTCTGATATGCAAGCAAGAATTTGAAGCGCGCCGACTGCCTCAAGCGGGGACTTCGACGATCGCCGTGAGAAAGCCGGCGAGATCGTCGGTGACGAAGTCCACGTCGTCCTCGTTGGCCGGGTCGCGTTCCCAGATTTCCGAGAAGGTCGGCTCGAAATTGCGCGGCACCACCAGCACCGTGGTCATGCCCAGCGATTTCGGCACCGACAGGTTGCGGGCGAGGTCTTCGAACATCACCGCATTTTGCCCGGTGACGGCGTGGAGTTCGGCAAATTTCTCGTAGGATTGTCGCGCCGGCTTGGGGTTCAGCCCGGCTGCGACGATATCGAAAATGTCGTCGAAATGCTCGAGAATGCCCAGCTGCCGCGCGGTGCGTTCGGCATGCCGGCGATCGCCATTGGTGAAGATGAATTTGCGGCCGGGAAGCTGGCGTATGGCGGTGCCGAGGACGGGATCTGGCACCAGCCAGGAATAATCGATGTCGTGGACCTTCTCGAGAAAGTCGTCGGGGTCGATGCCGTGGCGCGTCATCAACCCGTTCAGTGTCGTGCCGTATTCCCGGTAGAGCTCCTTCTGCAGCTTGCGTGCTTCCTCGCGCGGCAGCGTCAGCAATTCTCCGACATAGGCGGTCATCTTCACATCGATCTGCGAGAACAGATTGGAATGGTGCGGATAGAGCGTGTTGTCGAGATCGAACACCCAGTCGGTGACATGGGCAAAGCGGGCGGGGTCGGGAAGCGTGGTCATACCGTCCTTATGGCACGAAACGATCTTTCTAACAGGAGGTTTATCCACAACCTATGCGCGCCCTGGGTGGTGAAAATGGTGCCGTGATTAAAATCTTAAGCATCGCCGAAAGGTGACATTCAGCGCTTGCTGGCACCAAGACGGACCAGTGGGAGCAAGCGATGAATCGCATATTTCTAAAGTCTGCCGCCATCGCTTTCGCCTCCGTCGCCGTCTCACTTTTGCTGACGCTGATCGTCGTGCCGGCAATGGGTTTTCCGATCAATCGCACCATCTGGTTGACGTCTACCGTATGCCCGCTGGCTCTTGCCTGGGGCGCCGGCGCCTATACGGTCTGGCAGGGCGAAAGGTTGAAGACCGCGCATCGCGAACTCGCCCGCGCCCATGCCCAGCTCGCGGCCGCCCACAGGCGCTTGGCGGAAAAGGCGAGCCGCGACGACATGACCGGCATGCTCAACCGCGAAAGTTTCTTTGCCGCCCTCGACGGCTCTCGGCGTAAATCCGATCGCGGGGCATTGCTGATCGTCGATGCCGACCATTTCAAGACCATCAACGACAGCTACGGCCATCTGATCGGCGACGAGGCGCTGCTCCTGATCGCAAGTGCGATAGAGCGTGGCGTGCGCAGCGGCGATGTCCTTGGCCGCATCGGCGGTGAGGAATTCTGCGCCTTTCTGATCGGCGCCACCGAACACGAAGCCAGGCGCGTCGCCGAGCGCATCCGCCGTGAAGTAGAGCGTATCCGTTTCCGGCCCGTCGACGAACGAACCGTTCCGCTGACGGTCAGTATCGGCGGGACCACCTGCGGCGAGGACGCCGCAGTGTCGGAGCTGATGCGCGCCGCCGACCAGCGGCTCTACGAGGCCAAGCATCGCGGCCGCAACCTGTCGATCATCGATCGTGACATTTCCGAAGCGGCGTGAGCTCAGCCCTAAGCCTTGTGCTGGAAAAATTCTACCTATCAGAATTCAACCGCGCCGCGGCCAGTGCTGTCAAAATCCGAAGATGGCGATGCGGAACAGCAGGGCAGCGGCCGCCAGCGCGACCAGTGCAATACCAAGGCCAATGGGAGAACCCCAGCCATACCATTCCATCGCCAGCTTGGCGTATTTGAATTCTTCGGCCGGTGTGAGTGGGCCGCGCGTCTGGTTCTGGTTCATTGTCCACTCCTTGCGTGCTGCGACAGGCCGTGCCTTGCGCCCGACGCAGCATATTACTATAATAGCCGTAATGTTAGGCAACTTGATAGTTAGATGATCGAAGTAAATTCGTCAAGCATGAATCGGGCCGACATGAAGACGGCCATCAGCCTCGCCATTATGGGCTGGCAGGACGCGACGCAGGCTTATGACGAGGCAGTAGGCGATAGGCTTGAGCTGAGTACGGCGGAACGCCATTGCCTGGCGCTGCTCTATGGCGGCCCGCAATCGGCTGGCGAGGTCGCGGCCGCAACAGGGTTGACGCCGGCCGCAGTCACCGCGCTGATCGACCGGCTGGAGGCGCGCGGCCTGCTGACACGAACGCGCAGCCTCGAGGACAGGCGCAAGGTGGTCATAGAGGCGACGGAACTCACGCGAGAACTATCGGCGCGCTATTATGGTGCGATCGCGCAGGAGGGAGAAAGGGTGATCGCCACATTTAGCGACACCGAGCTGGCCACGATCCTTCGCTTCGTCACCGCATCGCTCGACCTTCAGCGCGACCAGCTTGCCCGGCTGAAAGCCGAGGCCCTGGAAACAGCCGACAGCCTATAGGCTCGCCGGGTCGAGCGCCGGCTCGCCTTTGCGGCGCGCCACGATCGCCGCAAGATCGGCGGTCTCGAAAGCATCACGCAGCACGTCGAAAGACGGCAGCACAAAATAGGCACGCTGGAACTTGTCGATCTCGTAGCCGGTGCGCATTACGGTTTCCAGGTCGAAGGGGACATCGTGCGCGTCGCCGCCTTCGACCGCGAACTGAAGCTCGGTGAAGGATGACATCAGCCCGGCGCCGAACGCCTTCAGCGGCTGGCCCGGCTCGCGTATCAGCCCGTATTCGACGGTGTACCAGTAAAGCCTGGTGATCATCTCGTCGCCGCCGAGCGCAATCACGCTGTCGGCCCTCTTGCCATACATCTGCATGAAGTCCGCAAAGACCGGCTGCGTCAGGATCGGCACGTGACCGAAGAAATCGTGGAACATGTCGGGCTCGACGATGTAGTCGAGCTCCTTTTGGGTTCGCAGCCAGTTGGTGACCGGGAAGCGGCGGTTGGCGAGGTGGTCGAAGAACGGCTGGGCCGGAATGAGCCCCGGCACCGCGACGATCTCCCAGCCGGTGAGCTTGCGCAGCTTCTCGCTGACCTCACCGAAATCCGGGATCTTGTCGAGAAGGCCGAGCGCCGCAACGCCATCGAGATAGGAATGGTGGGCGAGCTTCCTGGTCAGCTTCGTCTGGCGGTCGCACAGCGTGCGCCACACCGCCTGTTCTTCGTCGCTATAATTGTAGCCCTGCGCCACGGTGAAATCGGCACGGCAGACCGAATAATCGCCGCGAAGGCCTCGCGCCGCGCATTCGCGGGCGTAGTCGGCAACGTTCATCGTCATGGCTTGCTCTCCCTGGAAATCATGATCAGCGGATCGTCGGAAATTCTAGCCGGATGGCGTGAGGCAAATCAGCTTTGATGGTGGCTCAAATGCGGGGTTGGAGGTAAAAGACTCCACGATCGAGCTTTGGGAGAGTGAAAATGCCTCAGTTTGACGAATTCGAGATCAAGATGCTCGACAGCCTGCAGCGCGACGGGCGCAAGCCGGTATCCGAACTGGCGCAGGAGATCGGCCTGTCGACGACACCTTGCGCGCGGCGCTTCGAGGCGCTTCAGCAGGCGGGCATCATCAAGGGCTTCGCCGCGGTGCTCAGCCGTCGTGCCGTTGGGCTGATGGTCGAGGTGTTCATCCAGGTGCGCCTGACCAGCCACAGCGACGGCTCGCCCGAAAGCTTCATCGCCGCCGTCCAGCGGATGGACGAGGTGTCCTCATGCTGGACCATGACCGGCGATCATGATTTCCTGTTGCATGTGATGGTGCCGTCGGTCGACGAGCTCAATGCCTTCGTCATGCACCGGCTGATGCGGCTCGAAGGCGTGCGCGACGTCCACACCCAGCTTGTGCTGCAGAACATCAAGGGGCCGGGCCATGTCCCGCTTGCACATCTCAGACGGTAGGCATTTCTGCGGAAAAGCTGCACACAAACTGCTGAAGCGAGCCAATCTCCAGCGCTAGATCGCCGACTACGACATGCGGACCGCCATTGCATAAGGTCCGCCATGAAAATCGTCCTGATCAACCCGCCACATACGGCCATCGGCAGCCGTGTGCCGGACGACCATCTGCCGCCGCTCGGTTTGCTGGCACTGGGCGGTCCGCTGATCGACGCGGGACATCAAGTGCGACTTGTGGACGCCGAATTCGGGCCGATGCCGCTTGCCACGCTGGTCCGGGACGCCTTGAGCGATCATCCCGACTGTATTCTGATCGGCCATTCCGGCTCGACCTCTGCGCATCCGACAGCCCTACTGATCGCCGGCATGGTCAAACACATCGATCCGGCGACAATCCTGATTTATGGCGGCGTGTTTCCGACCTATCACTGGCGCGACATACTGGCCGAAACGGAGGCCTTCGACTTCATCGTTCGTGGCGAGGGGGAGGCGACCATCGTCGCGCTGGTCGAAGCGCTTGAAAAACGCAAGCCGCTGTCGGATGTGGCGGGCATCGCCTTTCGCGACGATTTGCGGCGGCCTTTTGCCACCAACCCGGCAAGGACGATCGCCAATCTCGACGACTACCGCATCGGCTGGGAACTGATCGATATCACTCGCTATAGCTATTGGGGAGGCAAGCGTGCGGTGGTCATGCAGTTCTCGCGAGGCTGTCCGCATCTGTGCAACTATTGCGGCCAGCGGGGGTTCTGGACGCGCTGGCGGCACCGCGACCCCGTGAAGTTCGCGCGGGAGATTGCCTGGCTATACCGCGAGCACCGCGTCGAGCTGATCAACCTTGCCGACGAGAACCCGACCTCGTCCAAAAAAGCCTGGCGCGCCTTTCTCGATGCGATGATCGCCGAGAATGTGCCGGTGCTGATCGTCGGCTCCACCCGCGCCGACGACATCGTCCGCGACGCCGGCAGCCTGCATCTCTATCGCAAGGCCGGCGTCATCCGCTGGCTGCTTGGCATGGAAAATACCGACGAGCAGACGCTCCAGTTGATCCGCAAGGGCGGCAGCACCTCATCCGACCGCGAGGCGATACGGCTGCTGCGCCTCAACGGCATCTTGTCGATGGCGACCTGGGTGGCCGGTTTCGAGGACGAAAGTTTCCGCGACCTCTGGCGCGGCTTCCGCCAGCTGATCGCTTATGACCCCGACCAGATCCAGGCGCTCTATGTGACGCCGCACCGCTGGACGCCGTTCTTCAGGATTGCCAGGGATCGCAAGGTGATCCAGCTGGACGCCCGCCTGTGGGACTACAAGCACCAGGTGCTGCAGATGACCCGCCTCAAGCCGTGGATGTTGTTCTTCGCCGTCAAGCTGATCGAACTGGCCGTGCAGTCGCGGCCCAAGGCCTTGGCGCGCATCCTGTTCCACAAGGATCCGGAGCAACGGCATTCGATGCGCTGGTACACCAAAATGGGCCGCCGCGTCTGGTTCCGCGAAGTCTGGGGCTTTCTGGTTCGCGACCGCCGCCTGAAGAATGGCCCGACGCTCGCCGAATTCTGGGGCGCGCCGCAGGACGAGGAAGAGGAATCGATGGTGGTCGCGCACCCGGCGCGCAGGCTGACACCGCCTGCGACCACGATTTCGTCGCGCGCCTGACCGGCTCGGGCAATCTTTTAACAAGCATACGCAACGTATGTATATTGACATACGGAATGTATGTACCCACTTCGGGATACGGGACGGATATCAGCGACCGCCCCGGAAAATGGAACGCAGCGATCCAAAACCCCGAAGTCTTGCGGGCGGCTCTCACCTTCTCGGAGAAGCCACATCGCGATGGTCGGGACCGGCCTGCCTTGTCTGATTGGAGTGAAACAATGACCAAACGCGATGCGATCTTCCCTGCCGGTCGGCAGGCCCTCTACGAAGTCAATCGCTATTCGGCGGCGATCCGCTCAGGCGGCTTTCTGTTCGTCTCGGGCCAAGTCGGCAGCCGCGAGGACGGATCGCCGGAGCCAGCCTTCGAAAAGCAGGTCCAGCTTGCCTTCGACAATCTCGCGGCGGTGCTGAAGGCCGCCGGTTGCACGTTCGACGACATCGTTGACGTGACCACGTTCCACACCGACCCGGCCAAGCAGTGGGAGGCGATTGACGCCGTTCGACTTAGGGCGATCGGTGAACCGCCCTACCCGAACTGGACCGCGGTGGGGGTGAATTGGCTGGCGGGCTTCGATTTTGAGATAAAGGTCATCGCGCGCCTTCCTCAGTCCGGATGATCGATTGGCGGCGAGCGACGAAGGCGGAGACTACCTAGTCGACCGTTCGCCCGCCCGCCTGTCTCGACAAGCGCTGCGATGGTGATCGGATGGTCTTCCGGTCTGTCGCGGCGTTGAACAGACTGAGGCCACTCACGGCACGATCAGCGTGCCGGCGCCGTGTTCGGTGAACAGCTCGAGCAGCACCGCATGCGGCGTCTTGCCGTTGAGGATGACGACGCCAGCGACGCCGCGCTCGATTGCCTCGATGCAGGTTTCAACCTTGGGGATCATGCCGCCCGAGACCGTTCCGTCCTTGATCAGGGCCTTGGCCTCGGCCACGGTCAACTCGTCGATCAGCTTCTTGTCCTTGTCGAGCACGCCGGGCACGTCGGTGAGAAACAGCAGGCGCGTCGCCTGGCAGGCGCCGGCGATGGCGCCGGCAAAAGTGTCGGCGTTGATGTTGTAGGTATGGCCGTCGCGGCCGGGCGCCACCGGCGCCAGCACCGGGATCATTTCGGATCGCGCCAGGAGGTCGAGCAATGTGCGGTCGACCTCGACCGGTTCACCGACGAAGCCCAGGTCGAGCACCCGCTCGATGTTGGAATCAGGATCGATCATGGTCTTGCGCGCCTTTTCGGCAAACACCATGTTGCCGTCCTTGCCGCACAGGCCGATTGCCCACTCGCCCTCGGCATTGATCAGCGCGACGATTTCCTTGTTGATCGACCCGGCCAGCACCATCTCGACAATCTCGACGGTCTTCTGGTCGGTGACACGCAAGCCGCCCTCGAATTTGGATTCGATGCCCATCTTGCTGAGCATGGCGCCGATCTGCGGCCCGCCGCCATGCACGACGATCGGGTTGACGCCGGATTGCTTGAGCAGTGCGATGTCGCGGGCGAAGGCTTTGCCGAGCGCGATGTCGCCCATCGCGTGGCCGCCATATTTCACCACGACCGTCTTGTTCTCGTAGCGCTGCATATAGGGCAGCGCCCTTGAAAGCAGCGCGGCCTGCATTTCGGCGGTGGCGGCGACATCCGTCATCGGCTTGGTTCCCGGCTTGGCATGAACGGCGGCGTCTTAGCGGGAATTGCAGCAGGCCGCAAACGGCTTTGCTGTCATGATCGATCAAATCATCCCGCCTCTATGCCGGCACCCGCAGCGGCGCCCGCCGTCCCAGCCAGCCAGAGATCTTTTCCATCTGCGCGGCGAACGACAAAAGCGTCTCCTCGTCACCGGGGCGGCCGGCGGCCTGGACGCCGAGCGGCAGGCCGGCATCGGTCACGTAAACCGGAAGCGTGATCGACGGTTGCCCGCTGACGTTCTGGATCGCCGGCCAGTGGGTGAACCAAAGGCTCTTGTCCATCAGCTGGCCGAATAGCGGCTTGAACTTCAGCAGGCCGGCGAGGCGCAGTCTGTCCAGGACATTCTCGATGAATTCGTCGGCGCCTTTCGGGTCCATGGTGCCGCAGGCGAGCGGCGGGTGCGCGATGACAGGCATCAGCACTGCATCATAGTGCGCGGTTTCGGTGATAAGGCGGCGCGAGGTTGCGTGCAGCCGCTGCAGGCCGGCATAGATTTCGCCGGCCGAGAGGATTTCACCGAACCGGCTCATCACGCGCGTGGCGCGTTCGATATCGCCTGAGATGGAGCGGCCGACGCGCAAGGCCTCGCCACGCATCGTGCCGGCCACCGCCGCGGCGACGGTTCTGGCGAAATCGGCGATGAAATCGCGGTCGATATAGGGCAGGTCGATCTCCTCGACGCTGTGCCCGCCTTCGCGCGCCAGCCCAATCGCCGCATCCAGAGCTTTCAAGGTTTCTTCCGAAATCGGCAGGCCGAGCGGCGATTTTCGGTAGAAGGCGAGCTTGAGCTTGCCCGGATCGCGCCCGGCGGCCGCAGTGAAACTGCCGTTCGGCGAGGGTGCCGCGTAGGGCGACAGCGGGTCGGGCCCGTGGGTCAGGTCGAGCAGCGGGGCCGTATCGCGCACCGAGCGGGCCAACGCATGGTCGACGACAAAGCCGTACCAGCTTTCAGTGACGAGCGGCGTCAAGGGCACGCGGCCGCGCGAGGTTTTCAACCCGACCAGCCCGGTACAGGCCGCAGGCACCCTGATCGAGCCGCCGCCATCCGAGGCGTGCGCCACCGGCACGACGCCGGCCGCGACCAGCGCAGCCGCGCCGCCCGAGGAACCGCCGGTCGTGTGAGCGGTGTCCCATGGATTGCGGGTGACGCCGTAAGCCACCGACTCGGTCACCAGCCTCAGCCCGTGTTCGGGTGCGGTACTGGTGGCGATCGGGACCAGGCCGGCGGCCAGATAGCGTTCCGTCATGACCGAGTTAAAATCGGGGGTGTAGGCTGGGATGCGGCTGCCGCCATGCGTCGGCACGCCCTTCATGGCAATGCCGAGGTCCTTCAGCGCAAAGGGCACTCCGGCAAGCGGCAGCTTGTGGTCGACGGTTTTCGCTCGCGCCCGCGCCGCCTCAAAAAGCGGTTCGGCGATGGCGTTGATCTCCGGCTGGGTGGCCTCGGCCCGGGCGATCGCCGCATCGACGAGATCTTGCGGTGTGATCTCTCCCTTGTGCACGAGTGCGGCCTGGCCGGTTGCGTCATGCTCCCACAGAACCCGCTCGATCGACATGGTCGCCCTCCCGCTCATGGCAAGCTAGCGGGCGGCGATTTCCTTGGCAATCGACGCTGGCGCTGCCGGTGCGGCCAGACCATTTCAGTCGTTGCAAATACATTGCAATCGCCTAATTTGGCGGCCGATGACGCCGCAGGACATCAGCAACCTGATTGTCCGGACCTCGATGAAGGACCGGGCCGCGTTCGATCTGCTCTACCGGCAGACCAGCGCGAAACTTTTCGGCGTCTGCCTTCGTGTATTGAAGGACCGGGGAGATGCAGAAGAGGCGCTTCAGGAGGTCTTCGTCAAAATATGGACGAAGGCGGACCGTTTCGCCGTTTCGGATCTGAGCCCGATCTCCTGGCTGGTGGCCATTGCGCGCAATCATTCGATCGATAGGATCAGGGCGCGGCGAGAGCCTGCCGCCTATATCGATGCCGCGCTCGACGTGGCCGATCCGGCGCCGGGGCCGGAGGCCATGGCCGTGGCGGGCGGTGAGTCCGGACGCATCTACCATTGTCTCGATGAATTGGAAAAGGACAGGGCGGCGGCCGTCCGGGGCGCCTATCTGGACGGCAAAAGCTATGCGGAGCTGGCGGAGCGCTATGGCGTACCGCTGAACACGATGCGGACCTGGCTGCGGCGCAGCCTGTTGAAACTGAGAGAATGCCTGGAAAGATGACGCTGGCTGACGACAATGGACCGGAACGTGGGGGCGACGACCTGTTCGCCGCCGAATACGTTCTTGGCGTTCTGGCCGCCGATGAACGCGAGATCGCGTCGCGCCGCATCGATGCGGACGCCGCCTTCGCGCGCCTTGTGGATGCCTGGGAGGCGCATCTTTCGCCGATGGCCGCCGCCTATCCGGAGACAGAGCCTCCGATCAGGGTCAAGGAAGCATTGGACCGCCGGCTGTTCGCTGCAGAGCCGCGCGCCGGCCTCTGGTCGAGCCTTGGCTTCTGGCGCGGTCTTGCCGCCGCCGCCATTGCGGCGCTGGCAATCTATATTGCCTTGCCTTACGTCAATCCACCGGTCGTCGAGCCGCAAACCCGGCTTGTCGCCTCGTTGGCAGCCGAAGGCAGCGATGTCAAATATCTCGTCGTCTACGACGCCGTCCGTCACGATGTCGGCCTTTCCCACGTCTCCGGCGAGCGGACCGCCGGCAAGGACTTCGAGTTGTGGATGATCGAAGGCAAGAACGCGCCGGTCTCGATGGGCGTCATCCCGGCCGGTGCGACCGCGCATCTGGCCATCCCGCCCGCCGTCCGGGAGAAATTGGCGCAAGGCGCCGTGCTTGCGGTCAGCGTCGAGCCTGCCGGCGGTTCGCCGACCGGCCAGCCGACTGGACCGGTGGTCGCAGCGGGCGATCTGAAGAGCATCTGACCGATTCTTGCTTCGGAAGAAGACCTGAAATCTATCTCTCACGAACCAAAATCATGCAAAGCTTGTCGGCGGTGACCGATTAGCACATGGAAAATTGAAGCGACACAATATTTCTTACGTGAGGACGAAACTCCGGCATTTCTGTTGCGTATCTTCTTGCGTTCCCGAACGAGGGGAACGATAACCCAAGGAGATTGAAATCATGCGTAAATTCGCCACCCTTTTGCTTGCCGGCACGGTTGCGATTTCTGCGATCGCCACCATTGCCTATGCCCAAAATCCGATGGTCGGCGGCGCCGCCATGTATGCCCAGAAAAACATCGTCGAAAATGCTGTCAACTCGAAGGACCACACGACGCTGGTCGCTGCCGTCAAGGCAGGCGGCCTGGTCGATACGCTGCAAAGCGCTGGCCCCTTCACCGTGTTCGCGCCGACCAACGAGGCCTTTGCGGCACTTCCAGCCGGCACGGTGGAGACGCTGCTCAAGCCTGAAAACAAGGACAAGCTCGTCAAGATCCTGACTTGCCATGTCATCGGCGCCAAGGCGATGGCCGCCGACGTCGCCAAGATGGTCAAGGATGACGGTGGCACCCACAAGGTCAAGACGGTCGGTGGTTGCGAACTGTCGCTCAAGACCGACGGCGGCAAGGTCACCGTGACCGACGAGAACGGCAATGTCGCTAATGTGACGATCGCCGATGTCGAGCAGTCCAACGGCGTCATCCACGTCGTCGACAAGGTTCTCCTGCCGAAGATGTAACAAACGCACGCTGCCGGCGAAGATATCGCTAAGGGCCTCCCTGCGCACACTCCGCGCCGTTCACGCAAGTGGATAGGCGCGGAGTCCCGCTTTGAGGACAGCGATCGTCACCGGCTTTTGATTTCCGTCTGGCGGTCGAATTTGGCACAAGCAGTAACAGGAGGAATGGGCATGAACCGTCGCGAGCTTCTTTTGAGTGGTGCGGCAGCCATTGGCGTTGTCGCAGGCGCCACCGCGCTGCGCATGGGCGGAGCCCAGGATGCACGCGCGGCCGAGACTTTCGAGGTTACCAAGACCGAGGCCGAGTGGCGCGCCATCCTGTCCGACGCGGCCTTCAATGTGCTGCGCAAGGAGGGCACGGAATACCCGGGCACCAGTCCGCTGCTCAACGAGCACCGCAAAGGCATCTTCGCTTGCGCCGGCTGCGACCTGCCGGTCTATTCGTCAGAGACCAAGTTCGATTCCGGCACCGGCTGGCCGAGCTTCTGGCAGGAAATCCCCAACGCGATCGGCAAGACCGTGGACAGGTCGTTGGGCATGACCCGCACCGAGGTCCATTGTCGCCGCTGCGGTGGCCATCTCGGCCACGTCTTCGACGACGGTCCGCCGCCGACCGGGTTGCGGCATTGCATCAACGGTGTCGCCTTGACCTTCAAGCCGGCGACGGCCTGAGGATGGCTGCGCCCCTGACTTTGTCGGAGAGCGCGAGGACTTCGTAATGGTTGATTTTGCGCATGACCCCGAAATCGCTTTTCGGGGTCATGCGCGAGGGCGCCAGGCGGGGATCCAGCGCGCCTCAATGGCCTCCGCCACCGCCGCCCTGAGCGGCTGGCTTGCGGATCACCAGGGTGAAGAGCCCAAGCGTCGCGAACAAAACCGTCAGCATGAAGAATACGTCCATGAACGACAGCAGCGACGCCTGCTGCTGGACCATGCCTGACAGTTTGGAGATGGCCGCCTTGGAGGCGTCGAGCCCGGCGGTCTGCTCGAAGTTGAGCGTCATGTTCTGCAGCTTCTGCTGCGCAGCGGCACTTCCCCATTGCACGTGCTCGGAGAGCCTGGCGTTGTGGAAGGCATTGCGGTCGATCAGCACGGTGTTGATGACGGCCAGGCCGACGGCGCCGCCGAGATTGCGGGTCAGGTTGAACAGGCCAGACGCATTCTTCAGCCGCTCCGGCGGCAGGGTTCCGAGCGCAATGTTGTTGATCGGCACCATGCACAGCATCATCGAGCAACCGCGCAGGATCTGCGGGATCAGCAGTTCATAGAAATCCCAGTCGGCGGTGAGATGCGTCATCCACCAGGTCCCCGTGGCGAAGCCGAAGAAGCCGATCATCATCATGATGCGCGGGTCCATCTTGTTCGACAGGATGCCGGAGATCGGCGCGGTGAAGAACATGGCCAGGCCGCTGACGAACAGCGCCTCGCCGATCATCATCGAATCGTAGCCGCGGATGCGCCCCAGGAACACCGGATAAAGATAGGTCAGACCGTAGAGGCCGATGCCGACGACGAAGGAGAACAGCGAGCCGAAGGCGAAATTGATATTGCTGAAAGCCCTCAGATCGACAATCGGCTCCTCGGCGGTGAACACGCGCCAGAAGAACAGCACCGCGCCGAAGGTCATGATGACGGCGCAGACGAACACCGCCTGATCCTGCAGCCAGTCGTTATTGGGACCTTCCTCCAGCACATATTCCATGCAGCCCAGGAAGGCGGCCATACCGGCAAGCCCCCACCAGTCGAACTTGCTGAACAGCTTGAGATTGGGTTTGTCGAAGTCGATCAGCGACCAGGCGGCCGTCGTCACCAGAATGCCGGGCACGACGTTGACCAGGAACAGCCAGTGCCAGGACATGGCATGGCTGATATAGCCGCCGACTGTCGGGCCGATGGTTGGCGCCAGCGTCGCCACCAGGCCGATCATCGGCGAGACGATGGCGCGACGCGACGGTGGGAAGATGGTGAAGGCGGCTGCAAAGACGCTCGGGATCATGCCGCCGCCGATGAAGCCCTGCACGGCGCGGTAGACGATCATCTGGTCGATATTGGTTGCGGTCGCCGCCAGCGCGCTGGCCGCGGTGAACCCTGCCGCCGAGATCGTGAACAGCACTCGCGTCGACAGCATCCGGCTGAGGAAGCCCGACAGCGGGATCATCACCACCTCGGCAATCAGATAGGCCGTCTGCACCCACGGAATCTCGTCCGAACTGGCGCTCAGGCCCGCCTGGATCTCAGCCAGCGAGGCCGAGACGATCTGGATGTCCAGGATCGCCATGAACATGCCGAACACCATTGCCAGGAAGGCGATGACGCGGCGTGTCGAGATGTGGTCGACCGGCACCGGCATGGCTGGCCTCGGCGCCGATCCTGCAGTTAGGGTTGCGGTCGCCATGACCTTTGCTCCCGGTTCCGCTTTACTTCGATGCCGAAGGCGCCGTGCGGCTGTCGACGGCGACGACGACGCTCAGGCCAGCTCGCAGCTTGCCCGTCTTCAGCACATCTGCTGGCACGTCGATGCGAACCGGAACGCGCTGCACCACCTTGGTGAAATTGCCTGTGGCGTTCTCCGGCGGCAGCAGCGAGAACACTGCCCCTGAAGCCGGCGCCAGCGACGACACGGTACCCTCGATGTCCGGGCCGTCGATCGCGTCGACCGACACTCTGACCTTTTCACCAGGCACCAGCCGGGCAAGCTGCGTCTCCTTGAAATTGGCGACGATGTAGAGCTTGTCCATTGGCACGATGACGGCGAGCTTCTGTCCAGGGCTGATCAGGTCACCCTGCTCGACCGAGCGGTTGCCGACCACGCCGTCATAGGGTGCGCGCAGCACGGTGAAGGACAGGTCCCGCACCGCCTTGTCGTGGGCAAGCTGCAGCGAGGCCAGCGTGCTGGCCGATTCCGTGCGCTGCGCCTGGAGCACGCCGATATTGGCCTGAGCCGCCGCGATCTGCGCGTCGGCGCCGGCAAGTGCGGCATTGGCTTGCTCGACCGCCGTCTGGGCATCGTCCAACTGGGCCTGGGTGCCGACGCGGGTCTTGAGCAGCTGGGCGGCCCGCGCTTGGACGCGCTTGGCATTATCGGCCGCGGCCTGGTCGGCGGTCTTCTGC
This sequence comes from Mesorhizobium sp. M1295, assembly GCF_040318135.1. Lineage (NCBI taxonomy): Bacteria > Pseudomonadati > Pseudomonadota > Alphaproteobacteria > Hyphomicrobiales > Phyllobacteriaceae > Mesorhizobium > Mesorhizobium sp. M1295. Next base: position 224,209 of record NZ_JAMYLU010000003.1, on the reverse strand, counting down.
GCCTGCGCCTGCTTGAGCGAGGCGCGCGCCGCCTCAGTCTGGGCATCGATGCGGTCGAGCGTCTTGCTCAACGTGGCGATCTGCGCCTCGGCCTGGGCAACGGCTATCTTGTAGTCGCCGTCATCGACGATCAGCAGCGGGTCGCCGGCCTTCACTTGCTGGTTCTCGGTCACTTTGACCTGATCGACATAGCCCGAGATTTTTGGCGAGATGAACGCCGTGTCGGCCTGGACATAGGCGTCGTCGGTCGTGATCATAAAGCGCCCGTCGGTCCAGTAATCATAGCCATACCAGGCGCCGGCGCCCAGCAGGGCCAGGCCGATGATGGGCAACAACATCGAGCGCATCGAGCGCTTCTTTTTGGCGGGAGCCAGCGGGGTGACGTCGGCGGGTTTGACAGGGGCTTCCGGCGCTTCGATCGCAGGCTGGACCTTGGCACTGGGGAAAGGGCGGACTTCGGCACTGGTGGGCGCGTTCGAGGACATGATATCTCTCTAAATTAACTGGCGCTGAATTTTGTCAGACTGAACCGTTCGGTTCGATCCCGACATTGACTTAGCGCTTAAAGAAGCCCATATCAAGAGCAATCGAACCGGATGGTTCGAATTATTTTACGAGGTGTGACATTATGGCCGAAGCCCCCAAGGCCGCTCCTTTGCCTGAGTCAGGCCCATTGCCCGGCGCTGGCAAGGACCAGTGCGATCTGCTGGACAGTCTGCCGCGCGGCCGCCCGGCCGCGGGGCAAGACCCAGTCAAGCGCAGCCAGATCATCGACGGTGCGCGCCGTGTCTTCATCGACAAGGGCTTCGAAGCCGCGTCGATGAACGACATCACCCGCGAGGCCGGCGTGTCCAAGGGCACCATCTATGTCTACTTCGCCAACAAGGAAGAGCTGTTCGAAGCGCTGATCGAGGAAGAACGCGGCACGATCTTCAAGAACATGTACGAAGTGCTGGACCAGATCGGCGACCTTCGCCAGACGTTGGTGAAGTTCGGCATCGTGCTGTCCATGAAGATCACTTCGGCGAGGGTCATCCTGGCGCAGCGGACGGTGATCGGCGCGTCGGAACGCATCCCGGAGCTTGGTGCCCGGTTCTACGAACGCGGCCCGAAGCGTGGCCATGACAGGGTCGTCGTTTTCCTCAACATGGCTATCGAACGCGGCCTGCTGAAGATCGACGACGTCGAGCTTGCCGCCTATCAGTTCACCGAGCTGTGTCTGGCCGGTCTTTTCCGCCAGTGCATTTTCGCCTATCGCACCAAGGCGCCAAGTGTGGCCGAGATCGAACACATCGTCAGGTCGGGCGTCGATGTGTTCCTGAAGGCCTACGGCACCGAACAGCTTGCAGAGTAGGAACGGGCCTCCAGCCCCGCCTGACAGGCTGCCAGGGTCGGTGGCCTATCCGCCATTGGCGGCGAGCACGATCGCCGCACGCAGTTCCTCGAGACCCTCGCTCTTTTCCGACGACGTGGCGAGCACGAAGGGGAAGGCCGCCGGTCGTTTCTTGATCTTCTGCAGCGTTTCCTCGACCAGTCGCGGTACCCCCGCCGCCTTGATCTTGTCGGTCTTGGTCAGCACGATCTGATACGACACCGCCGCCTTGTCGAGCAGCGACAGCACCTCGTCGTCCTTGGCCTTGATGCCATGGCGGGCATCGATCAGCACGTAGACGCGCTTCAGCGTCACCCGGCCCTTCAGATAGTCGAACACGAGCTTCGTCCACTCGTCGACCTTTTCCTTCGGTGCCGTGGCGTAGCCATAGCCTGGCATGTCGACCAGCGCCATCGGCGGCAGATCGGCGCCTTCTCCCGAAAATCCGCCAGGCACGAAATAGTTGAGCTCTTGCGTCCGGCCCGGCGTGTTGGAGGTGCGCGCCAGCCCCTTCTGGTTGACCAGCGCGTTGATCAGCGACGATTTGCCGACATTGGAGCGGCCGGCAAAGGCGATCTCGGGTGGACCCTCCGGCGGCAGGAATTTCATCGCCGGCACGCCGCGGATGAAGATCCAGGCTCGCGTGAACAATTCGATGCCGATCGTGGTCTTGTTCAACGCGTTCAAACCGCTGCCTCCAGAAGAAAAATGTTGCTGCCACGAATGGCATCGAGATTGCGGCTGATCTTTTCCACCGGCCAGTGCCACCACGCCAGCGCCAGCAGCCGCCGGATGGTCCTGTCGTCGAAGCGCATCTTCACCACCTTGGCCGGATTGCCGGCGACGATCGCATAGGCCGGCACATCGTGCGTCACCACCGACTTTGCCGCCACAATGGCGCCGTCGCCGATCTTGACGCCCGGCAGCATCACCGCTTCCATGCCGATCCAGACGTCGTTGCCGACGATTGTGTCGCCACGCACCTCCTTCGACCATGTCGCCGGGTCGAAGCCTTCTTCCCAGCCGTGGCCAAAGATATTGAACGGATAGGTCGAAAAGCCGGACATGGCGTGATTGGCGCCGTTCATGATGAAACGCGCGCCCTCGGCGAGGGCGCAGAACTTGCCGATGACCAGCCTGTCGCCGATGAACGGATAATGATGCAGCACGCATTTTTCGGCGAATTTGTCAGGTCCGTCAGGGTCGTCATAATAGGTGAAGTCGCCGATCTCGATATTAGGCGCCGTCACCAGCGGTTTCAGAAAGCCGACGCGTGTGTGCAACGGGATCGGATGCTTGATCGATGGATTGGGTCCGGTCATATCGAGCTCCGTCGAGCACCTGCCAGGCAGGTCAAAATAGCGCGATCCGTCCCGCAGTACCAATCGCTTAATCCAGGCCGGCAGCTTGTGCAAAAAGCCCCGGACGAACCGGGGCTTTCTGGTTTCGCATTATCGGAGCGCCGGCTATTCCGCCGGCGACGGTTTCTTGCGGAACAGCGCGACCAGATTGTCCCACAATTCGATCTTGGCGCCCTGCCGCTTCATGATCACGCCCTGCTGCAGGATCGAGAGCGTGTTGTTCCAGGCCCAGTAGATAACGAGACCGGCCGGAAAACCCGCCATCATGAAGGTGAAGATCACGGGCATCCAGGTGAAGATCGCCGCCTGCGTCGGGTCCGGCGGCGTCGGGTTCATGCGCATCTGCAGGAACATCGTCACGCCCATGATCAGCGGCCAGACGCCGATCATCAGCATGTGCGGCAAGGTGAGCGGGATCAGCCCGAACAGGTTGAAAATCGATGTCGGGTCCGGCGCCGCCAGATCCTGGATCCAGCCGAAGAACGGTGCGTGTCGCATCTCGATGGTGATGTAGAGCACCTTGTAGAGCGCGAAGAAGACCGGGATCTGCAGCGCCACCGGCCAGCAGCCGGCGATCGGGTTGATCTTCTCGGTCTTGTAGAGCTCCATCATCGCCTGCTGCTGCTTCATCTTGTCGTCCGCGTATTTCTCGCGGATTTCGAGCATCTTGGGCTGCACCTTCTTCATGTTCGCCATCGACGCGTAGGACTTGTTGGCGAGCGGGAAGAAGAGGGCCTTGACGATGACGGTGGTGGCGAGGATCGCCAGGCCGAAATTGCCGAAGAATTTGTAGAGCGTGTCGATCAGCCAGAACATCGGCTTGGTGATGAAATGGAACCAGCCCCAGTCGATCAACAGGTCGAACCGCTTGATGTGGCGATCCTCGGCATAGGCATTGATCTTGCCGACCTCCTTGGCGCCGGCGAAGACCTCGGTCTCAACCGTCGCCGATTGGCCGGCGTCGACATTGATGTGGTCGGTCAGGAAGTCGGACTGATAGCGGTGCCGGCCATCCTCGAAATAGGCATAGCGCGGCTGGAACGGCTGCTTCTCTGTCGGCGCCAGCGTCACCGCCCAATATTTGTCGGTGATGCCCAGCCAGCCGTCGGTCGACTTGCCTGGCTTGAATTCCCTGTCCTTTTCGATGGACGCGTATTTGTGTTCCTGCAGGCCTTCCTCGCCGGTGAAGCCGATCAGGCCTTCGAACAGCACATAGATGCTGGCAACGGCCGGCTTGTCGAAACGGGTGACGCGGCCATAGTTGAACAATGAGACGGCGGCGGCACCCGAATTCTGCACCGTATCGGAAACCGTGAACATATAGTCCCTGTCGACCGAGAATGTGCGCTTGAAGGTCAGGCCCTTGTCGTTACTGAAGGCGAGCGTCACTGGTGTGTCCGGCGTCAGCGTCGGATTGCCGTCGACGTTCCAAACGGTCTTCGGTCCCGGCAGTGTTCCCGCCTTGTCGTCCCCAACAAAGCCGATCTCGGCGAAATAACCGTTGGGCAGCGACTCAGGATTGAGCAGCGCAATCTCGGGCGAGGTCTTGTCGACCGTCTCCCTGTAATGCTTGAGCCGGAGATCATCGAGGCGCGCGCCGGTGAGGTTGATCGAGCCTTCGAGGCTCGGCGTGTCGATCTTGACGCGCTTGGTCGAGGCAATCACCTGCTCGCGGCCGGCCGGCGTCACCGCGTCGCCGCCAGGCGCGTTCGGAATGGCGCCCGGCTGCACCGGTGTTTCGCTGGCGCCCGGACTGGTGCCTTGGGCGGCCTTCTTCTGCTCCGCCACGCGCTGTTCTTCGATGCGGGCGGCCTCACGCTGCATCTCGCTGCGCGGCATCACATAGAAATATTGCCAAAGCGCCAGGATCAGCACCGACAGTGCGATGGTGATAAAGAAGTTGCGGTTGTTTTCCATCGAAGCCCTTGGCCTATCGTGTTCCACGCAATCTGCGGGAGAGTTCGGCCTTCAACTGGCCAAACGGAGTGGTAAGCACGTCTTCGCGCCCGACGATGACATAATCATTGCCGGGCGCCATGTCATCCGCGGCATGCGTGCGCACGGCCTCTCTCAGCCGCCGCCGGATGCGGTTGCGAACGACGGCATTGCCGACCTTCTTGGTGACCGTATAGCCGACGCGCGGCGCTTCGCTGTCGCCGCGGCCCAGGACCTCGACGAGGAAAAGCCGTCCGCGGCGCTTTTCGCCACGGCGGACGGCCAGGAATTCCGCGCGCTTCAGAAGCCGCTTGGGATGGGCACCCGTTGGCTTGCCGGTTGCGGGCAACGATCTTGTCTCTCGCTTGGTGCTCAGGCGCTGAGACGCTTGCGGCCGCGGTTGCGGCGGGCTGCGACGACGCCGCGGCCACCTTTGGTTGCCATGCGGGCGCGGAAACCGTGCCTGCGTTTGCGGACGAGTTTGGACGGCTGGTAAGTACGCTTCATTTGTTTAAATACCGCGGGGTGCGGCCCTTCTTGATTCTGTCACTTTGTAACAGGAGCTTTGCCGGGCCGGTTTTGGCGCGATCGAAACCGCGCCGGGACGAATGGCCCGAGCGTGAGCGGGCTTATAGAAAGAAGGGTTTTGGAAGTCAATCCAGCCTGTCGGGCCGGCGTTGTCGGACTGGCAGGGAAGTCCTTGCGGCCCTTTGTCCGGCTTCGATCAAGGATGAATTTGGCAAAAAAGCCGCAATCGCCTAATCTCACCCGATCAAGCGATCGTGAAGACAAGCAGTCCTTAAGACAAGCAGCCGTGATGACAGGCAGCCGTGACGACGAGCATGAGTGAAGTCCCAGCAACCGACGAAAGCATCGCCGAGGCGAAGGCCGCCACCCGCAGGGTGCCCTTGGCGCGCGGCCTGTCGACCAAGTTGCTGCTGCTCACCATCGTCTTCGTGCTCTTGGCTGAAATCCTCATCTTCGTGCCCTGGATCGCCAGTTACCGGCTGAGTTGGCTGAAGGAGAGGCTGAGTACTGCCGCTGCTGTTTCCATCGTCCTGGTGCAGGGCGAACCTGCCTCGCTGTCGCGTGCCGCCCAGAACGACGTGCTGATGGCGATCGGCGCCAAGGCGATCGCGGTGCGCGACGGCGGCGTCTCGCGGCTGCTGGTCGTGGCCGAAATGCCGCCGCAGGTGGACGAGCATATCGATATCGCCAATGTCGGCATGATCAAGGGCATGACCGGCGCGCTGGACACGCTGTTTTTCGGCGGCAAGAGGATGCTGCGCGTTTTCGGGCCGGTCGGCGACAGCGACAAGGAGTTCGAGCTGATCATGCCCGACCACCGCCTGCGCAATGCCATGCTGATCTATTCGCGCAACGTCGCCTTCGTCTCGCTGCTGATTTCGCTGTTCACCGCCATGCTGGTCTACGCCGCGATAGACCTGATCATGATCGGCCCGATCAGGACGATGACGCGCTCGATGCTGTCCTTTTCCGAGGCGCCCGACGATCCCGGTCGCATCATTCACCCCGCCGCCCGGGCCGACGAGATCGGCGTCGCCGAACGCGAGCTGTCGCAGATGCAGGAGCGGCTGCAAAAGATGCTGACCGAGCAGAAGCACCTGGCCGATCTCGGCCTGGCCGTGTCGAAGATCAACCACGACATGCGCAACATCCTTGCCTCGGCGCAGCTGATGTCGGACCGCCTGCGCCAGGTAAAGGACCCGACTGTTCAGGCCTTCGCGCCAAAACTGCTGCGCGCGCTCGATCGCGCCGTGTCCTATTCGGAAGGCGTGCTGTCCTATGGCCGCACCCAGGAGCCGCCGCCGTCGCGTCGCAGGCTGCGGCTGCGCCAGTTGGTCGAGGACGTCCAGGGCCTGCTCGACATCGAATGCGGCATCGAATTCGTCAACGCCGTCGATCCGGTGCTCGAGGTCGACGCCGATTCCGATCAGCTGTTCCGCGTGCTCACCAATCTTAGCCGCAACGCCGTGCAGGCGATGGCGGCGGACACCGAGAGCGCCGTAGTGCGCCGCCTGACCATATCGGCCGAGCGCATCGGCAGCGTCAGCCGCATCGTCGTCACCGACACCGGCCCCGGCCTGCCGCCGAAGGCGCGCGAAAACCTGTTCGCGGCGTTTCGCGGCTCGGCCCGCAGCGGCGGCACCGGCCTTGGCCTGGCGATCGCCCATGAATTGATCCGCGCCCATGGCGGCACGGTGGAGCTGGTCGAAAGCATCGGCGGCCGCACCACATTCGCCGTCACCATTCCCGACCAGCCGGTCCGGCTCGACCAAGCCCGCAACGGCCTGCGCCGCCCGGCGTAACGAACCGTTTCGTTACGGACCGTTTCAATTCGCAAATGGTTGGTCCGGGACTAAGAGTCATCGGCTCGGCCGCCGTGCAACGGCTTGTTTCGTTACGGACCGTTCCGATTGGCAAATGACCGATCCAAGACGACGACCTATCGGCTCGGCCGCCGCGTGACGCGATCTTACCTTCGCCGGCCGGCGCATGACGGCAAAACGTGACGGCAAAACTTTTGGCCAGGATCGGCTTGCTTTTCGCAAATTCAGTCGCTAGGGAACAGCTCACATTCGCGGCCGGTCGCCAGGATCGGATCGCGGGGCTATGCAAAGCATGGCCTGTTGCGCGCCCGTAGCTCAGCTGGATAGAGCACCAGACTACGAATCTGGGGGTCAGGAGTTCGAATCTCTTCGGGCGCGCCAAATATCCACCGATCGCACGATATAGCCCGATTCCCATCAGACTACGCCCGCGCAAAGAGCGGGAGATAGTCCGCGAGCGAAAGGCGTAGAAACGGCGGCGTTAGGCGGTGGAAAAGGTCGAATCTCTCGGGTTGAATGGCTGATTTCTGATCAGCAGGCACGTGCCATATATCACTTGGGTGGCATGAGCCATTTCACTCTAAATCTACTTCGGTTGCGAACGTAGAAGGCCGCTGATTGCCGCGAAGTTTACCAATAAGACCTCTTTGCAGGCGCCCGTCGGCCTCGGTGCGTGCTGTAGGCTAAATACAAGGCAATGGCCGTCGTACAAAAGGTGACACCGGCGCTGATAAACGCTCAAACCTGCTCGATCGGCAGCCCATCCCAACGCCGGGCTTCCTAGAGCCATCGCGACATCGAGAAAGACCGTGTAGATGCCCATTGCCAGCCCGCGGCTTTCAGGCGAGGTGTCACGGACAGCCTCGACACCCAGACCGGGATAGACGAGCGAGTAGCCGAGTCCCGCGAGAGCGGCTCCGGCGGATGCCATCATCGTGCTTCGGGCCAATCCCATGAGGATCAATCCGGCCGCTTGCACCAGAACGAACACCAAGGCGATTCTCGCGCCGCCGAACTTATCCGGTAGATGGCCAAACATCATTCGCGCCACGATCAACGCCGCGCCAAAGGCAGTGAAGGCAAGCCAGACGGGCTGCCAGCCGTGATTGGCATAAAGGAGCGAGCTGAATGCGAGAATGGCGCAATAGCCGATGCTGCTAAGCGCCGCGCCAAGTCCGGGTAGCCAGACCGCTCCAATCACGCCGCCAAAAGTGGATCTCGTCCGTGCCGATAGGACAGGCGGACTCGGCGCTCGCAATAGGAACAGCAGAACGAGCAGTGGCGCCAAGGTCGTGATAAGGCCGATCGCCGCAAAGCCGTACGGTACAAAGAGCATCGTGCCGAGCGGACCGCCGAAGGCGAGCGCCGCGAACATGGCCGTGCCGACCCAGGCGATGACCTTCCCCGCATGGCCGGAATCGACCATTGCCAATCCCCAGCTCACGCCCCCGGTGATGATGAAGCTTTCGGCTCCACCGAGCACCGCACGTCCCACCAGAAGAATCGCAACAGAGAGGGTTGGCGAACTCACGAAGGTCAAGGACAGGAGATACAGCAATCCAGCACCGGCGGCGGCGATCAGGCCGAGGACGACGCTGCGTTTGCCGCCATTCGCATCCGAATAGGTGCCGGACCATATGCGCGTGACCAGAGACGCGGCAAATTGCGAGCCCGCAACCAGGCCGACGACGAAAGTTCCGAAGCCGAGATCCTGATTCACATGCAGCGGCAGCACCGGCAGGGCCGCGCCGATGACGAGGAAGCCGGCCAACACGGCCGCCATGATCGGCAGCAACGTCACGGCGGCTGAGGGCGGCGGTCTGGACGATGAGGGCAAAGGAGTCATCGCGACCAGCAGCGTTCAGTTGGCGGAGCGCTTCTCGAACACGGAGCGCGCAACAGCGGCTGCCGAGAAAGCGTTCGGCCATCCGGCGTAGTACGCGAGATGGCTGATGGCTTCGGAGGCTTCCATGCGCATCAGTCCATTATCCATCGCCCGGTTGAGGTGGTAGGGAATCTGCTCGACCTGGCCGGCCGAGATCAGGGCGCTGACCGTCACCAGACTGCGATCGCGCGGGGCGAGATCGGGCCGCAGCCACAGGTCGCGAAACAATACGTCGGTCGTATCCCTCACCAATCCCGGCGATGCCGGTCCTGTGCCTTGCGCGACGCGGGCGGCGCGATCGGCCTCGGCTTTTTCGTCCAGCGGCAGGAAATCAACCATGGCCTTGGGGAGCTGGTCGGGTCCGACACCGCGCGCCGCGAACACCTCCTTCGTGATGCCCGTCGCGGCAACCGCATTGCCCCAGCCGGCATAGAAGGCGAGATGCGTGATAATCTCTGAGATTTCGGCCGGCTTCACCCCATTGTCGAGTGCGAGATGCACCTGCTCCGGCAGGAGAATGTCCTGGTTGCGCGTGATCACGGCAGCGACAGTGACGATGCTGCGATCCCGCAGCGACAGGCCCGGCCTCTTCCAGAGGCCATTTGCAAGCTTCTCATCGGCGTAGCGCTCAAGCGCGGGCGAAACGGTTCGCACGTCTTCGCGAGACAGGCTGCCGGTCTGCGATCCGGTTTGCGCGGCGGTATCGACGGCTCCCATGGAAAGAGCGAGAGCCAGAACGGTCGAGGTTTTCATGATGAAGCCTTTCGTTCCGTTATCCCGTCAGCGGTATTGCTCGTCGGAAACAGGTTCGAGCCAGTCGACGTTCTTGCCGTCCTGCATGTAGCTCAAGGCGATATGCGCCATGGGGCTGATCGCGGTCGCTCCATGCCAGTGCTTCACGCCGGCCGGAATCCAGACCACATCGCCAGGATTGATGCCGCGCCGCTCCTTGCCGTCTTCCTGCACCCAGCCTTGACCGCTCGTGATGATAAGCATCTGGCCTGCCGGATGGGTGTGCCAGACCGTCCGCGCGCCCGGCGCGAAGTTCACCAGTCCAGTGCTCGCCCGCGTAATGTCGGTAGGCGGATAGAGCTGGCCGATGACCGCCTGCCCGGTGAAGTTGTCCGCCGTTCCGATCACGGCCCGGCGTGCCGCCGTTCGTACGGATTTCGATGGTCTCGGCCTCGGCCGGCATCAGGCCGGCCGTGCTGATTGCAGCGGCAGCGAGAATCTTCTTCATGTCGGTCTCCTTCTGCGTTTGCAGCTTCTTGCTGTTCTCGGTGAATGATGCGGGTTTTGTCCGACACCCGCGGCATTTGTGCTGATGCGCAGCGGCCTTCCAGGTTCAGGAAAGCATTTCGACGCGCAGCGGATATTCTCCGCGCATCAGAAGCGGCGCCGGTCCCTGGTCTAGTCGCCCGAGCCGGATCAGGCCGCGCGACCAGCGATAGAGACCATGAAACATCGCGAGATTGCCCCAGGGGGCGTAGTAGCAAAGATCGCCAGCTGCCTCGTTCCCGAAGCGACCGCTGCCTTCCTCGGTGAGCTTGCGCGGCAGATAGGCGATCTTCTCGTTGGACGAATAGTCGTCGATCGTCAGGTCCAGCGGCAGCATCGAGACCAGATCGTGCGCTGAAGGATTGTTCTCCAGCGTCGCCGTGAAATCCTGATCTGCAAAAACAAATCTCAGGCGCATTGGGGCTCCTTTCGTACCCGGGGTTGTAGAGGTCTGAGAGCGCACCGAAGAGGGAAGCGCGAAGCTGGCAGCACCTGCCAGCAAGGTGCGGCGTGAAAGCCATGCGGCGTCGCGTGTCATTTAAGGTTTCCCAATCGGTGCGGCCATGTCCATTGCTCCGGCACACGGCCGCACCCTTCGATGCTACGGCCCTGTTATGCAGCCAGATGCTGACCGAAGAAGCTGGTAAGCCTGTCGAACGGAATCAGGTCCACACGGTCGTAGAGATCGACGTGACCGGCGCCCTGGACCCAAACCAGTTCCTTCGGCTCGGCTGCCAGTCTGTAGGCTTCCTCGCTGAATTCCTTCGAATGCGCCTGATCGCCGCTGATGAACAGCATCGGGCGCGGCGAGATCGTCTCGATATCGTTGAACGGGTAGAAGTTCATGAACTTGACGTTGCTGGTCAGCGTCGGCTTGGTCGTTATCTGGTCGGAGACACCCGCCGGGGTAAACTCTCCGCGGGATGTCCGATAGAAATCGTAGAACTCACGCTGGATGGGGTGCGTCGACGCGGTCAGTTCGAGATCAGTTCCGCCCGTATGCTGGATCTGGCCGCCTTCGAATTCGGAGTAGCGCTGCTCGGCGGCCGCCGCGATGATCTGCTTGCGTTGCTCGACGCTTAGCGAGTGATTGAGTGCGTTTCGGTTCGCCGCGCCCATGTCATACATGCTGACCGTGGCGATGGCGCGCATGCGCGGGTCGATCTTGGCGGCGCTGATGACGAAGCTGCCGCTGCCGCAGACACCAATCGCGCCGATGCGATTGCGGTCGACGAACGCGCGTGTTCCAAGGAAATCCACCGCTGCGCTGAACGCTTCTGCATAGACATCCGGCGAAACGATCTGACGGGCTTCGCCTTCGCTCTCGCCCCAGAAGGGCAGGTCGATCGCCATGGCGATGAAACCCTGCTCGGCCATCTTGGTGGCATAGAGGGTCGCGCTTTGCTCTTTCACCGCGCCCATTGGATGGCCGACGACGATGGCCGGATGACGTGCATTGCGGTCAAGGTTCTTGGGAACGAGCAGATTCCCCGCGACATTCATCTGGTATTGGCTCTTGAAGGTGACTTTCTGCAGCGTCACCTGATCGCTCGTATAGAAATTGTTTGCACCGTTGGACATGTCTTGAGCCTTTGCGAAGGTTAGGTTTCCAAGTGACATCGCGCCGAATGCGGCGATGCCTGTTCCGGTCAGCTTCATCAACTCACGCCGGTGGATGTTTCGGGCGGGGGCTTTCTGGTTTGTTGCGTCAGGGATGTTCGTAGGCATCTATGATCTCCTGCAAGGTTAGAGTGGATTTGAGATTGGCCGATCCTGCTGGTCATTCAGGCTTGAGCAGACGCGGCCCATTGCCGGCCAGAATCACGCTGCCGACGAACGCGGCGAAGATTGACATGCCAGCCAGCAGCAGCCCGCCGACCACGGCACCGAGCAGTGGTGATGACCATGCTCGCAGCCACCGCGAAGAGGCCGCTGATCGAAATCGCCTGTCCGGTTGCTACCTGCATCTGCTGTGGCGGCGATCGCCATATGGTTCGGTCCCGCTGAATTGTTGCAATGCAAACCTAGTGGTTTTGCCATAAAACGATTACCCGTCGAAATTGGCATGAACTAATCGACTACGTCGAATAATCTGTTGCGAGATGGCAAACGAAGGAAGCTCATGGCCAGAACCGATCTCAACCAATTGACGTGGTTTCAGGCCGTCGCAGAAGAGCGCAGCTTCACCAAGGCAGCGGCAAAGCTCGGCGTCGCGCAATCGACGCTCAGCCACACGATCAAGCAGCTCGAAACACGCATGGGCATACGCCTTCTGACCCGCACGACGCGTAATGTCGCGACGACCTTTGCGGGCGAAAGGCTGCTACAGACGATCACCCCGCGCATTGGTGAAATCGAAGACGAGATCGCAGCGCTGATGGCGTTCCGCGAAAAGCCGTCAGGCTCGATCAGGTTGACCCTGTCCGACCACGCGCTCGAAAGCGTGGTCTGGCCGAAGCTTAAGCCGGTCCTCAGCGCCTATCCCGACATCGGCGTCGAACTGATCCTGGACAGCACCTTCCGCAACATCGTCGAGGAAGGCTTTGACGCCGGTGTCCGGCTTGGAGAGAGCGTCGAGAAAGACATGATCGCGGTCCGCATCGGCCCGGACTGGCGCCTGGTCGCCGTGGCTTCGCCGCGATACTTCGCGGCGCACGGTGTGCCTGTCCATCCGCAGGACCTGATCCGCCATGTCTGCATCAACATGCGCCACGAGACCGCCGGCGGTCTTTATGCCTGATGCCTGGGAATTCGAGAAGGATGGACAGGCGCTGCGTGTCCGTGTGGACGGTCAACGTACCTTCAACAACACCTACGCCATGATCGACGCCGCGGTGAGTGGCTATGGTATCGCCTATGTTCCCGAGAACATCGTGGAGCGGCACGTCGCCTCAGGGTTGCTGGTGCAGGTCCTCGACGACTGGTCGCCCTTCTTCGATGGCTATTTCCTCTATTATCCTAGCCGCCGCCAAAACCTTCCTGCGTTCAAGATTATTGTCGACGCATTGCGGCATCGGGAATGAAGAGAGAGGATCTAAACCCGCGCGATTGGCTCACGTCCATTTGGGAGTGTTCTAGAGGCAATAGGCAGAGTTCTCATCATCGCCCCGATGCGGCGCCATTAAACTCATGCCCACCCCGGGAACATAGGTAACAGAATCTATCGCCTGCGGCCGGAAGATCGCGAGGAGTGAGCGCCATCCCTGCCAAAAGAGCGGTGTCGGCTGAAGCTGCTCAGTCGGCCTGCTTGACCTCCGGACCTGGTTCAGTTGGCGGAACTGGCGTGCAATCTTGGCCGGTGCATTCCTGCACAGGATCGTTCGCCGGCGGGAGACAGTTTTGGCCTTCACAATGAACGGGCGGCTGCACTGTGGCGGCTTCGTTGTTCGGCGGCACAGGCCGATCCTCAGCGCGAACAGCCGGCATTCCAAGGTCGATCATGGCCGTGCACAAGAGCGCAATCCGAAGCACGTTCATTTTCGCCTCCGCAACTGACAGCGAGACGCAGATTATACCTTCGAACTGCGGCCAACATCCTGTCACCCGCGAACGGCGTTAACAGCGCGTTTCATTGCCGGTCGGAAGGGCGTACCGATTGAGATCGAGCGTCGTCCTCTACCTGGCAAAATAGCGCCAGAAACGGGGCATTCGGCAGGAGGTGACTGAAGCCAACCTTCCGATTTTCCTGTACACGTGTTCGAAGGGTTTGAGTGCCTTAGGCCTTTCGCATATTCGAGCTTCTTCAGGTCTTTCACGGGGGAACGTACATGACGGCGTTCAACAGCGTCCGCTTCCAGGTCAAGCCGGGTAGTGAAGACGAATTCGTCGAACTGTTCAGCAGCGCTCCGCGCAACTTCGAGGGATTGCGAAAAATGGCTCTCATCAAATCGGGAGATGGCGCCTTCTTCTCGATTGGAGAGTGGGACACTTTCCAGCACATGGTCGATGCCAGGCCCACAATGCTCGGCAATCTTGATCGGTTCCGGCATACGTTGCAGCAGCTTGAAGGCGGATATACGGATGCTGTTTCCGGCGAGGCCGTCTTCGACACGGACGGCAGGAGCGGCGGCCGGTCGGTATAGTGTTCGCACTTCGAAAAGCTTATGCCGTGCGCCACTTCCGGCTGCCTCACCTAAACCGCACATTCCCCCTGGAAAGCTCTGCCACCGACCTGCATCCCATCAGCCGCATGTCGCGTTCGATCTCGGTTCGCATCAGGCCGAGCGCCCGTTCGACGCCGGCCTGTCCGGCCGCTGCGAGCGGGAAGAGGTAGTAGCGCCCGAGGCCGACGGCCTTGGCGCCCAGCGACAGAGCTTTCAGGACATGCGTGCCGCGCTGGACGCCTCTGTCGATGATCACGTCGATCCTGTCGCCCACCGCGTCGACGATCTCTGACAGCTGGTCGAAGGGACTGCGCGAGCCGTCCAACTGCCTGCCGCCATGATTTGACAGAACGATGCCGGTGCAGCCGATGTCGACGGCCTTTCTGGCATCGGCAACGCTCATGATTCCCTTCAGGCAAAACTGGCCGTTCCAGAAGCGGACCATGTCTTCGACGTCCTTCCAATCCAGCGACGGGTCGAGGATCTCCGTGAAATAGCGGCTGATGGAAAGCGCTCCGCCACCGAGATCGATATGGCCGTCCAACTGCGGCAGGCTGAACTTTTCGTGCGTCAAATAGTCGATGGCCCATCTCGGCTTGATCGCAAACTGCATCATGCCGCCGAGCGTAAGCCGAAAGGGGATGGAAAAGCCGGTCCGCAGGTCACGCTCGCGGTTTCCGCCGGTGACGCTGTCGACCGTCAGCATCATCACCTCGACGCCGGACGCCTTGGCGCGCTCCATCATGGCGCGGTTCAGGCCGCGATCCCTGTGGAAATAGAACTGATAGACCTGCGGCGTCCTGTGCTTGCGGACTTCCTCCAGGCTGACCGTGCCGAGCGACGAGACGCCGAACATCGTCCCGAACTTCTCCGCCGCCGCGGCGACGGCGCGCTCGCCGCTATGGTGAAACAGCCGCTGGAGAGCCGTCGGCGAACAATAGACCGGCATCGCCAGTTTCTGGCCCATGACGGTGACCGACATGTCGATCTGCCCGACACCGGCAAGCACGTTTGGGACGAGGTCGCAGTCCTCGAACGCAGCCGTGTTGCGCCGCAGCGTCGTCTCGTCGTCCGCGCCGCCATCGATATAGTCGAAGATCGGTCCTGGCAGGCGCTGTCTGGCCAGCCTGCGAAGTCCTGAAAATTATAGCAGCTTTGCAACCTCATAGGGCTCAATCGGATCTATGCGGGGCGCGATGTCAAGCCTATGCAATTGTCGATCGCCGACTATTCCGCCGCCTCGCGTCAGCCCGCCACCGCGCCAACCGACTCCCGCTCCACCAGCGGGCATTCGAGCTTGGTGATGGGATGGCGGCCACGACCGGGAGGGGCGGGGACTTCCAGCTGCTCGATCGCCCATTGCCCCATCGCCATATGCGGCAGGATCGACGTCGTCAGCGGCGGGAACAGATGGCGCGCGATCTCCTCGTCGTCATAGCCGACCACCGAAATATCCTGGGGGATGTGCAGGCTGGCCTCCTTCAGCGCCTCGTAGCAGCCGATCGCAGTGCGGTCGTTCTGGCAGAAGATGGCGGTCGGCCGGTCTTTCAGCGCCAGTAGCTTGATGGTCGCGGCATAGCCGGCGCTCGCCGACCAATCGCCTTCGACGACCAAGGCCGGGTCGAACGGGATGTCGGCTGTCGCCAGCGCCCGGCGGTAGCCCTTCAGCCGGTCCTGCGCCGCCTGCATCCATGGCTCGCCGGTGATGGTGGCGATACGGCGATGGCCATGGCTGATCAGGTGCCGGGTCGAGCTCTGGCCGCCGGCGATCTCGCTCGGCACCACGGCGGGGAAGGCATAGTCGGCGGTGTAGCAGTTGAGCAGGATGACCGGAATGTCGAGGCCGTAGAGATACTCCGGCGCGACGATCTCGCGGGTGAAGATGGTCATGTAGATCAGCGCCGAAATGCCCTGCTTGGTCAGCGCCGCGATGGCCCGGGGCTCCATCACCTCGTCGCCCATGGTCTGCGCCACCAAAAGTACATTGCCAGCGTTCCACGAGGCTTGCCGCGCCCCTTCAATGGCGACGACCGCCTCCGGGCTGGTCGCCAATTGGTCGACGGCGAAGCCGATCACGCCATCCAGCCCGTCAAAAGCGGCAACCGGCGCTCGCAGGGCGGAAAACACCGGCGGCGCATAACTGAGGGCCCGCGCCGCCTCTATCACCCGCTCACGAGTTTGCTGCGATAGCCTGATGCCCGGCGTGTTGTTGAGGACGAACGAAACCGTCGCCTGCGAACAACCGGCGGCCCTGGCGATGTCGGTCATGGTAACGCGGCCTCTGGGGTTTTTCCCGGACGGCTTGCGCCGCCTTGTACCCTCAAGGACGGGATCGCGCAGTGGTTCGTTCATGTCATTCGTCCCTCAAATCTCGCATTTGTAAGGTAAAGCGATGCTAATAGATATAAGTGCCGTCTTAAGTGATTTAGTCGCGAATCCGACGTGACAGCGCATTGGGAGGCTCCTTTCTTGTGAGAATCCCGATTAAACTAATACTCTTTACTAATATCCGGCGGCCCTATAACGTCAATCCATCATGCTCGGACGAACATCGAACCCGCGCATGTTCGGAACGTAAGCCAGCCTAGTGGCGGACAGTTCCCGTCAACCGAAGCTCGCCTGCCGTTTCGAGGAAATGTCAGACAAATCGGACTATTTACGAACGACGAATGAGTCTCTAAAGTCGACGATCGCGGCTGGAATGGCGTCGTTCTTCGCTGCCGGAACCCTGAGGAGGAGGGCGTCCAAGCCGCGCCGGCACGTTCATCATCAGCGAAAATTACTGAGTCAAATGGGAGGTTGAATATGAAATCTGCGATACGAAATGCGTCCGTCGCCGCTGCGGCCCTGCTGCTCGGCCTGTCCGTGAGCGCAATTGCGCGGGCCGACGACAAGCCGACACTGGCCTTCGTCGTCAACGGCGCTTCCGATTTCTGGAAGGCTGCCGAAGCCGGGGTCAAGAAGGCTCAAGGCGAATTGCCCAATTACAATCTAGAACTCAAATATCCGGAGCAGTCCTCGGTCGCCATCCAGCAGCGCCTGATGGACGATCTGGTGACGGCCGGTGTTAAGGCGATCATGGTCTCGGCCGTCGATCCCAAGACGTCGACCGACGGGCTGAACAAGATCGCCTCGGAAACGGCGTTGTTCACCACCGACAGCGATGCACCGCAGACCAAGCGTGTCGCCTATATCGGCTCGTCCAATGTCGATGCCGGCAAGCAGGCGGCAGAGATTGCCAAGAAGGCGATGCCAGATGGCGGCAAATGCCTCGGCTTCGTCGGCCTGCTCGGCGCCGACAATGCCAAGGAACGCATCCAGGGCATGAAGGACGGCCTCGCCGGCACCAAGATCGAACTGGTCGACGTGCGTGGCGACGATATCGACCAGGCCCGCGCTAAGAAGAACGTCGAGGACGCGCTGGTCGCCAGCCCCGACGTCACCTGCATGGTCGGCTTCTATTCCTACAACACGCCGCGTATCTATGAGGCGCTGCGCGATGCCGGCAAGCTCGGCCAGATCACCGTCGTTGGCTTCGACGACGATCCGATCACGCTGGGCGGCGTCAAGGAAGGCACCGTCGCCGCCACCGTCGTGCAGCAGCCCTTCGAATGGGCCTATCAGGGCATGAAGCTGATGGCCGCCTATCTCGAAGGCAACAAGTCGGGCGTTCCCGCCGATGGACTGATCATCATCCCGACCAAGATCATCGGCAAGGACGATGTCGACGCCTACGCCGCCAGCCTCAAGGCGATGTCTGGAAACTGAGCAAACTAGGTTGCGCCGGCTCAAGGTGCGCCTTGAGCCGGCGTTCTATTGACGGGCCTCGCGAGGCCCGTCAGTCTGAGTCCAAAACGGCTCACCGGCTGCTGTCAGGCGTGATGAATTATTCCGACCCATCCATCGTTGCATCCACGGACGCTCCGTTCCTGAGCCTCAACGGTGTGCGCAAGACCTATCCCGGCGTTGTCGCGCTGGACGGGTTCTCGATCGAGGTCAGGCCCGGCGAGGTCATCGGCCTGGTCGGCGAAAACGGCGCCGGCAAATCGACGCTGATGAAGATCCTCGGCGGCGTCACCAGGCCGGACACCGGCACCATCATTGTCGATGGCGCCGCCCATGACGGGCTGACTGTCGAGGCCAGCATCGGTTCGGGCATCGCCTTCGTCCACCAGGAACTCAACCTGTTCGAAAACCTCGACGTTGCCGCCAATATCTTCTTCGGCCGCGAACCGCTGCGCGCCGGCCCGCTCAAGCTGGTCGACCGCGCCAGGCTGCGAGCGCTGGCGGCGCCGCTGCTCAAACGCGTGGGCGCCAATTTCTCGGCCGATACGCCGGTATCGGCGCTGTCGCTGGCCCAGCAGCAAATGGTCGAGATCGCCAAGGCGCTGTCGATCAAGGCAAGGCTGGTTATCCTCGACGAGCCGACCTCGAGCCTGCCGATCGCCGAAACCGACAAGCTGCTTGGTGTCATCAAGGCGCTGAAGGCAGACGGCATCAGCGTCATTTTCATCTCACACCGCCTGCACGAGGTCGAGCGCGTCGCCGACCGCGTCGTCGTGCTCAGGGACGGCATGCTCGCCGGAACTTTGCCGAAGAGCGCCATCAATCACGACCAGATGGTCAAGCTGATGATCGGCCGCATGCTCAAGGAGAGGGAGAAGGCCGCAGAATCGGCGCGCCCGCCGGGCTCTGTCGCGCTGTCGGTCAAGGCCATTCGCACCGCCGCCTATCCCGACCGGCCCGTCGACCTCGACGTCAGGCATGGCGAGATCCTCGGCCTTGCCGGTCTCGTCGGCTCCGGTCGGACGGAGCTGGCGCGCGTGCTGTTCGGCATCGACAAGAGCTTTGGCGGCTCGTTCCAACTTGACGGAAAAGATCGGGTTCTTGGTTCGGCCGCGGACGCAGTGGCCAACGGTATTTTCCTCGTCCCGGAAGACCGCAAGCTGACCGGCATCCTGCTCGATCTGTCGATTGCCCAGAACATCTCGCTGCCCAATCTGCCGGCGCATTCGCGGCGCTCGCTGGTCTCGGCCAGCGCCGAGGCCGCCACCGCCGAGAAACAGAAGACCGATCTGGGCATCAGGGCGCCCTCCGTGCAGACGCGTACCGGCACGCTGTCGGGCGGCAACCAGCAAAAGGTCGTGCTGGCCAAATGGCTGGCGATGAAGCCGAAGGTGATGATCCTCGACGAGCCGACACGCGGCATCGACATTGGCGCCAAGGCCGAGATCTACGGGCTGATGCGGGCGCTGGCCGATGCCGGCGTCGCCGTGCTGATGATCTCCAGCGACATGGAGGAGGTGATCGGTGTTTCCGACCGCATCGCCGTCATGCATGAAGGCCAGATCTCCGGCATTCTCGACAAGGAACGGTTCAGCCAGGAAAACGTGCTGCTGCTGGCGGTCGGCAAGCAGCCGAAATAGTTCGCCGGCATTGGGAGACGACGATGAGCAAGAAAGATCTCGGCCTGCTGATCCTGATCCTGGCGGTCGGCGCGGTGGTAGCGATCATCAACCCGCGCTTCCTGCTGCCGATCAATCTCGCCAACACCTCGAACCTGATCGGGTTGTTCGGCATCCTGTCGATCGGCCAGGCTTTCGTCATCATCACCGGCGGCATCGAATTGTCGGTCGGCTCGGTGGTTGCGCTGCTCGGCGTGCTGTTCATCGACTTCATCGCCACGCGCGGCATGGCCTGGCCGGTCGCCCTGCCGCTGATCCTGGTGCTCGGCGGCATCATCGGGCTGGCGCATGGCTGGCTGATCACCCGGCTCAAATTGCAGCCTTTCGTGGTGACCTTGTGCGGCCTGCTGATCTATCGCGGCGTGGCGCGCTTCTATACCGCCGACGGCACCGCCGGCTTTGCCTTCGGACAGAACTTCCCGGAACTCGAGTTCCTGACGGCGGGGCGGTCCTGGGGCGTGCCGAACAGTTTCATCGCGCTGATCGTCATCGCCGTCGTCATGTGGGTGGTGCTGCACCGTTCGGTGTTCGGGCGATATCTCTACGCCATCGGCAAGAACGAGGAAGCGGCGAAATATTCCGGCATCCGCACCGGCCGCATCGTCATGGCCGCCTATGTCATCTGCGGCGTGCTGACGGCGCTGTCGGCTATCTATTTCGCCATGTACACACGCTCGATCTCGCCGGCGAGCCACGGCCAGTTCTACGAGCTCTACGCCATCGCGGCAGCGGTGCTCGGCGGCTTCTCGCTGCGCGGCGGCGAAGGCTCGCTGATCGGCGTCCTGCTCGGCACGGTGCTGCTGCAGGAGTTGCAGAACCTCGTCAACCTGCTCGGTATCCCGTCCTCGCTCAACTTCGCCGTGATGGGCGGGGTGATCCTCATCGGCGTTCTGGTCGACCAGCAATGGGGCGTGTTCAGGGCGCGGCGGCGGATGCTGGAAGCCACCCGCAAGGGCGTGGCGGGTGCTGCCGCGGAATGACGCAAAAATAGCTGGATGAAATACGCCGACTGCCATTGGCAGGCATGAAAAGGTCAGCCTGAGCTTCGCGACAGCAGTTCAGGTTAATCTCTATTTGGAACGAAACCCGTATCTGAGCGTTTATTTAAGCTTTGCTACGCGGAGGCGTCCCATGCCCATGAATCCAGTAAGTACCGCAAAGATAGGAACTCACCCCCTCCACCCGATGCTGATACCTTTTCCTGTCGCGTTTCTTGTCGGTGCCTTTGTCACCGACCTGGTTTTCTGGGGGACTGCCGACGCCTTCTGGGCACGGGCATCGATGTGGCTGATCGGGGCAGCTATCGTAATGGCGCTTCTCGCTGCGACAGCTGGTTTTATCGACTTCCTCAACGAGCCGCGCATTCGCGCCTTGTCCGACGCCTGGTACCACATGCTGGGCAACTTGACCGCGGTCGTTGTGGCTCTGATCAATTTCTACCTTCGCTATGCTCAAGGCGCCGAGGCCGCGGTCCGACCGTGGGGCGCGCTGTTGTCGTTCATAGTGGTCTGCATACTGCTGTTCACCGGCTGGAAGGGCTGGGAGATGGTCTATCGGCATCACGTTGCAGTTCTGGATACACCGGCGGATGCACCAGCGAAGCCTTCGACAACCACTAGCACGGATACTCATCACGCTGGTCGGGATCGGCACGCCGCATGAGGCCATGATCCCGAACAGTGGATACCGGTTTCCAAAAAGATATGGGTTAGACAAGTAGCGCCCATCCCGAATGCATCGGATGGGCGCGCCTTAGATGAGGCCCGACATGTCGGAGAAGGCCATGGCCTTGCGCAGCACCTCGGTGAAGCGCTCGCCGGCGGCTTCACGAGGGCCGCTATTGTCGATGGAGGTGACGCCCGGTCCGGACAGCGCCACATTGGCGCTGCGCGCCAGCCGTGCCAGCACTTCGCCGCGCGACTCGCGCCCGCGCAAGGCCAGCCGCTCGGCCAGGATCTCCGGTGCAGCCGTGATCTCGACGATAGCCAGATTGGCGTAGCGGTCCCGCAGCGTCGGGATGATCGCGCGCGAGACGTTGGCGATCGCGACACGGCCGTTGGAGACTGACCAGTCGACTTCGGCCGGGATGCCATAGCGCAGGCCATGCGCCTCCCAGGAAATCGCGAAGGCGCCATCCGCTTCGGCCTCGACGAAGGCAGCGTCGGCTAGCGTATCGTGATCCTCGGTGGCCGCATCGCTCGGCCGGGTGATCACCCGGCGAACGAACTCCAGTCGGCTCTCGTCGGCAAACATGGCGCGCGCATAGCCGATCACCGTGTCCTTGCCGGCACCGCTCGGTCCGACGACGGCGACGAAGACGCCGTCGCGGATTGGAAATCCCGCGGCGGACAATTCACGCTCGACCGATGCCGACACCATCATGCGACCCGCCGTCCCTGCCGCCACACCGTGCGGACAACCGGGACGTGATCGTCGACGCGCACGCGAACCAGATCGGCGCGCCGGCCGGGCTCGATGACACCGCGATCGGTGAGGCCGACAGCCTCGGCCGGGTTCTTCGACACCATCGCCACTGCCTGAGGCAACGAGATGCCCTCGACCACGTCGCCGAGGAAAAAGGCCGACTGGATCAGGCTGAACGGAATGTAGTCCGATGACAGGATATCGAGCAGGCCGTCGCCGGCCAGTGTGCGGGCCGAGACATTGCCCGAATGCGAAGCGCCGCGCATGACGTTCGGCGCGCCCATCAAAACGCCGAGCCCTGCCTCTTTCGAAGCCCGAGCCGCCTCCTCGGTGGTCGGGAACTCGGCGACACGGACGCCTTGCTCGATCGCTTCATCGACATGGCTGACGGTTGCGTCGTCATGGCTGGCGAGCACGATACCGCGCTCTTTGCACGCAGCGGCGATGAAGCTGCGGTTCGGGCTCGAGTTCTTCGCCGATTCCGCCATCCGCTTTTCGCAGAATTTCTGGAAATCGCGATCGGTCAGCTTCAGCTCGCGCTGGTAGTAATACGCATAGGTTTCGAGATCGACGAATTGCCGCTGTCCCGGCGCGTGGTCCATCAGCGACGCCAGCCTGACCCGCTCGTCGCCGTCGAAATTGGCGAAGGCTGTGAGGCAGTCCGGCGCCGAAACCTCGCAGCGCAGATGGATGAAATGGTCGGCCCTGAGCCGGTCCTGCTGGACGCTGTCCTCAATCGCCTCGGCCAGCTTGCGTATGTCGGCGGCCGTCAGGTCGGCGTCCTCGTCCATACCGACGCGCAAGGCGTCGAGCACGGTGGTGATGCCGGCGGTCGCCACCTGCGCGTCGTGGGCGAGCACCGCGGCGATCGGGTTCCAACGCACTTTCGGCCGTGGCGCGTAGTGGCCTTCGAGATGGTCGGTGTGGAGCTCGACCAGGCCAGGGATGATGAAGTCGCCGCCCATGTCCTCGCCGCTGCGGCCAGCGCGGGGAGCAATGTCGGCGATCACGCCGTCGCGCAGCACGATCGACCCTTCGACGATCTGGTCGGCAAGCACGATGCGGGCGTTGTCAAGAACGGTCTCGGCGGTCATTTCAGGCAGTCCTCGGAGCATTTTGCAGCCAACTGAAAATGGATTGGCGTCGCACAATGCGGTTAAAGGAAATAGTCATCTCAGGCAGTTCTTCTGGCCGGGCGGCGCCCGAGCGCGTGATGGGACAGCACCATGAACGGCGCACCCGGCTCAGTTTCGACAAACAGCGTCAGCGCGTCCACCGGCACCGGCCGTTGCAGCACGTCCGCAAACAGGCTGTCGATTGCTAGGCGAAGACGAGGGCTTTCCTGTGACGACACCCGGCCGGACAGGGTCATATGGAAACGAAACGTCTCGAAGACATAGGGGTAGCCCCATTGGCAGAGATTGCGGAACTCATCGGGCTTCAGCGAGTCGGGGCTGCGGCGTTCAATCTCCGCGTCTGTCAGCGGCGCGCGAAAGCGGTCGAAGCCGCGCACCACATCATCGGCGAAACGGTTGAGCCCCGGCAGCGGTGCTTCCGGCACGAGCGCGAAAAAGCTGTCGATCTGGCTGACGACGAGACGCGGGACCGTCACCACCGGCGTCGCCTCGGCAAAATCGTCGAGTGCGGCGCGAAGCGAGGCCTCCGTCTCGTTTGAAGCCAGCCGGAAGGGCGCCTTCAGCGTCGCATGAAAGCCGTAGCGGCGCGCCGAGGCGGTATGGAAGGCAACTTCCGCTGCCGACAACTCGCCCACCGCCTCGACCGGCCTCGTGGCGGCACCGAAGGGATCACGGCCGAGCCAATTGGCGGCGATCCGCGCCAGCGGTTCGTCCTGCAGGGGGGTGAAATAGATCGCGTAGCGCATCGAGGTTCCTCGTCAGCCCCGCTGCCATAGGCGATTTGCATGACGAAATGACGAAGCTTTGCAGCGTTTTCGGTAACAAAACGACACAGCCTGGTCATTAGCCGACGATTTTTTCGGCTTGGACCAGCGGTTGAGAAGCGAAGGGGAAACGGTCAGGCCATCAGCCATTCGTGCTCGGGCGCGTTGTGGAATTTCCACGTCCGCTTCGGTCCGGCCATGACGTTGAGATAATAGAGATCATAGCCGTGGCAGGCGGCGCAGGGGTGATAACCCTTGGGTACCAGCACGACGTCGCCGTCCTCGATCGCCATCGCCTCGTCGAGCGAACGAGAGCCGTTCTGGTCGGCATCGGTGTAGACGCGCTGGAAAGCAAAGCCCTGCGGCGGGTTGAGGCGGTGGTAATAGGTCTCTTCGAGATAGGATTCGGCCGGCAGATTGTCCTGGTCGTGCTTGTGCGGCGGATAGCTCGATGTGTGGCCGCCGGGCGTGATGACCTCGACCACCAGCAGGGAATCGGCCGGCTCGCCCTCCGGCAGGACGTTGGTGACGTAGCGCGTGTTGGTGCCTTTGCCGCGGGTCTCCTGGCCGAGATCCTTCGGCGCAATGATGCGGACCGGCAGACCGCCGCCAAGCCCCGGCGCCGAGCACACGGCGAGTTCGAGATCGGTATCGGCGCTCACCGACCACTCCGAGCCCTGCGGCACATAGACCGACCACGGCTTGCCCTCGAACGGCGACATGCGTTCGCCCAGGAGCCCGAGATCCTTGCCGCCGGCCTTGACCTTGCCCTTGCCGGTGACGAATACCAGACAGACCTCACGATCCGCGGTTTGCCCGGAAGCGGTGTCGCCGGGCCTCAGCCGATGCAGATCGAAGCCGACATAGGTCCAGCCGGCGTTTTGCGGCGTCACATGGGCTATGCGGCCGTGGCCCTTATTGGCTTTGACGAGCAGCTTCGACATGGTCATTCCTTCGGTTTGGCGTTTGCCGATGGCTTGTCTTCGTCGGCCGGTTTGTAGAGGTAGAAAAACTGCCAGACCGCATAGCCGGCGAAGCCGAGCGCGATCACGCCCCAGAACGGCGTGCCGGTAGCGAATTCGATCACCGACCAGACCAGGCAGACCGCGACAATGGCGACGCGCCGCCACAAAGGCCGGAAAAACGGGTGCTCGGAGTCTTTCATCGGATAAACGCCGGCATCGGGTCAGCCCTTCCTCGCGAACTCTCAAGCATTGGGAAAGCCCAGTGTCTCAACCGTATAGCCGGCCGCCGTCATCACCCGCATCAATTCCTTGTAGCCGACCTGTGCCATCTTGAGTGGCGGGTTCTTCTTCGGATCCTGCTCGGCCTCGACCACGAACCAGCCTTCATAGCCGTGGTTGGCGAGCCTCTGGACGATGGCGCCAAAATCCAGCGATCCATCTCCCGGCACGGTGAAGGCACCAAGTGCTACCGCGTCGAGGAAGGATTGCTTGTTGCGATCCAGCTTTTGGATCACCTGCATGCGTACGTCCTTGACATGCACGTGGTTGATGCGCCGGTGGTGGTTGTCTATCGCGCGCAGCACATCGCCGCCGGCAAAGGCCAGGTGACCGGCATCGAGCAGCAGCGGAATGCCCTCTCCCGAATAGCGCATGAAAGCGTCGAGCTCCGGCTCGGTCTCGATCACCGCCGCCATATGATGATGGTAGGAGAGCGGCATGCCTTGCCCGGCACACCATTCGCCGAACTCGGTTAGCCGCCTAGCGTAGGCTTTCATCTCATCGTCCGACAGCCTCGGCTTGATGGCAAGCGGTTTCGAGCGGTCGCCCTGGATGGAACGGCCGACTTCACCATAGACGATGCAGGGCGCATTCACCGCCTTGAACAGGTCGATCATCGGCTGGATACGAACCTTGTTCTTCGCCATGTCTTCGTCGACCAGCGTCCCGGAGAACCAGCCGCCGCACAGCGTCACGTCGGCCTCTTTCAGGATCGGCAGCATGATTTCCGGATCGTTGGGAAAGCGGCGGCCCATTTCCATGCCGGTAAAGCCAGCCGAGCGCGACTGGCGCAGGCACTCCTCCAGCGACACATCATCGCTGAGTTCGGCAAGATCGTCGTTCCACCATGCAATCGGGGACATGCCCAGTTTGGCTTTCAAGTCGTCACTCCAATTTCTGACATTCGAGGCGGCGTTGGCGGGCGCGTTAAAACCGCCGCCCGCTCAGCGCTTCCTCATATTTCTTGCGCGCCGCGTTCACTTGCGGCCGTGCCGAGACTTCCGGCACTGCGACATCCCACCAGCTTCCACCGGCCTCGGTCGAAGCCAGCGGGTCGGTGTCGATGACCAGCACGGTCGTTCGCGTATTCTTCTTCGCTTGCGCCAGGGCCGTTTCCAGCCCGGCGATCGACGCCACTTTTTCGGCAATCGCACCCATGCTTGCAGCATGCGCGGCGAAGTCGATCTCGGGCAAGGTCTCGTGACGAGCGTCCTTCAGCAAATTGTTGAAGTTGGCGCCGCCGGTCGCCATCTGCAGCCGGTTGATGCAGCCATAGCCGCGGTTGTCGAGCAGCACGATGGTCAGCTTGAGGCCGAGCATCACCGACGTAGCGACCTCGGAATTGAGCATCAGGTAGGAGCCGTCGCCGATCATCACCACAACCTCCTCGTCGGGCTTGGCCATCTTGACGCCAAGGCCGCCGGCGATTTCGTAGCCCATGGTCGAGAAGCCGTATTCGGCATGATAGGAGCCGGGCGCGCCCGCCTGCCATAGCTTGTGCAATTCGCCGGGCAAGCCGCCGGCGGCATGGAGCAGTACCACGCCGGAGCCCATGGCGCGCTGTACGGCGCCGATCACCTGCGCGTCGGACGGATAGGCGGCATTGGTCGACGCCGTCACCTTGCCGGCATCCGCCTGCCAGTCCTTCTTGCCGCTGATCGCATTGTCGGTCCAGCCAGAAGGAGCTTTCCAGCCTTTCAGCGCCGCACCGAGTTCGGCGAGCCCTTCAGCCGCATCGGCGACCAGCGGCAGCGCCTGGTGCTTTCCGGCATCGAAAGGCTGGACGTTGAGCCCGATCATGGTCTTGCCGGAATTCTTGAACAACGCCCAGGAGCCAGTGGTGAAATCCTGCAGCCTGGTGCCGACGGCAAGCACGACGTCGGCCTCTTCGGCCAGCCTGTTGGCAGCCGAAGTGCCGGTAACGCCGACCGCCGCCATGTTCAGCGGATGATCGTCGGGCAGCGAGGATTTGCCGCCTTGCGTCTCGCACACCGGAATGCCAGCGTCTTGCGCCAGCTTCGCCAATTCATCCGACGCTTGCGAATAGAGCACGCCACCGCCGGCAATCACCAATGGCTTCTTCGCGCTCTTCAGCGCCGCCACTGCAGCTGCTAACTCTTGGCGGTCCGGGCGCGCTCGCCGCTGGGTCCAGAGCCGCTCGGCAAAGAAACTCTCGGGATAATCATAGGCCTCGGCCTGCACGTCCTGGCACAGCGCCAGCGTTACCGGGCCACACTCAGCCGGATCGGTCAGCACCTGCATGGCGCGGTTGAGCGCCGGCATGATCTGCTCCGGCCGGGTGATTCGGTCGAAATAGCGCGACACCGGCCTGAGGCAGTCATTGACCGTCGCCGTACCGTCGGAAAAATCCTCGGCTTGCTGCAGGACGGGATCGGGAATGCGATTGGCGAAGACGTCGCCGGGCAGAAACAGGACAGGCAACCTGTTTACATGCGCAAGTGCTGCCGCCGTCACCATATTCAGCGCGCCAGGGCCGATCGAACTGGTCGCCGCCATGAAGCGGCGGCGGAAATTGGACTTGGCATAGGCGATCGCCGCATGCGCCATCGCTTGCTCGTTATGGGCACGGAACGTCGGCAATTCGTCGCGGACCTGGTAGAGCGCCTCGCCGACGCCGGCGACATTGCCGTGGCCGAAGATTGCCCAGACGCCGCCGAAGATCGGCACTTTCTTGCCGTCGATCTCGGCCATCTGTTGGGCAAGAAAGCGGGTCAGCGCCTGCGCCATCGTCAGGCGGATTGTCTTGGTCATGTCGTTTTCCTCCGCAGTCCTTATGCCGCGCCTTCTTATGCTGCTTTGCGGCCGCGCACGGCAAGCCATGCCTCGGTCAGCCTCTCGAAGCGCGACGCCATGTCGGCAACCGCCTCATCGTCCGACATCTTGCCGGCAAGCCATTGTTCGGCCGCGTTGATGAAGATGGTACGGCCGACAGCGAAACCCTTGACGATGGGCGCCTTGGCGGTGGCGGCGAAGGCCGCTTCCAATTCGTCCTGCGGTGCTTCCAAACCCAGCAGTACAATCCCGCGGCACCACGGATCGTTCTTCAGGATCACCGCCTCGATCTTTGCCCATGCGCCGGTCGATGCCTGCGGTTCGAGCTTCCACCAGTCGGGCTTGATGCCGAGTGCGTAGAGTTCCTCAAGCGCCCGCGGGATGGTCATGTCGTCGAGCTTGCCGTGCTTGCCGGCGATGATCTCGACCAGAAGTTCTCTCCCCACTTTCCGCGCGGCCTCGAACAAAGCGCGCAGTTTCTGCTGCTGTTCGCTCTTCAGCGCCGCGGGATCGTCGGGATGATAGAAGCACAGGCATTTGATGCAGTGGTCGACCGGCCATTCGGTCAGTTGCGAGCCTATGTCTTGCGAGAACTCGAAGCGAAGCGGCCGCGAACCCGGCAACTCGACCGGCCGGCCGAGCCAGGCGAAGGAATGGTGGGCGAATTCGAACATCGCCTCGCGCCCGTATTTTTCGTCGAGCAGCATGCCATAGCCGCCGCGGCCAGCCGCGACCTTTGCCGCAGCCTTGACCGTCAGCACCTTGAAAGCCGGGATTCGCGACGGATCGGCGCCGGCCTTTGCCGCGACGTCCTCCAGCTGGACGCGGTGGTCGCAGGCGAACGCCATCAGAGAGGGGATGTCGCGCCGGCGCGTGGTCGCCCAATGGATGTGGTTGATCGCCTCGTCCTTGCGCAGCGCCAGATGCTTGCTGCCGTTTTTCAGGAAGAACTGCAATTCCTCGAAAGTCGGGTATTCAGGTGCGCAGAGCAGCCGCGATACGGCAAAGGCGCCGCAGGCATTGGCCCAGGTCGCGGCCGTCGCCAGGCTTTCCTCGCCGAGCCAGCCGCGCAGGAAGCCCGACATGAAAGCGTCGCCGGCGCCGAGCACATTGTAGACCTCGATCGGAAACCCCTTGCCGACGATACCGTCCTCGAGATCGTCGCTGATCGGCCCGTCATAGACGATGCAGCCCATGGCACCGCGCTTCAGCACTATGGTCGCCGTCGACAGCGAGCGGATGGTTTTCAGCGCGCTCAGGCAATCGTCTGCGCCGGAGGCGATCATGATCTCCTCTTCGGTGCCGACGATGAGATCGCAGTCGGGCAGCACCGTCTTCAACTGCGCCGAGACGCGGTCGGATTTCACATAGCGCTCGAAGCCTTCGGCATGGCCGGCGAGGCCCCACAGGTTAGGGCGGTAGTCGATGTCGAACACCACCTTGCCGCCCTTGGCCTTCATGACACGGATCGCCTTGCGTTGCGCGGCGTCGCTGTTGGGCCGTGAAAAATGCGTGCCGGTGACGACGACCGCGCGTGCTGAAGCAATGAAGGCCTCATCGATATCGTCTTCCGAAAGCGCCATGTCGGCGCAATCGCTGCGATAGAAGATCATCGGCGAGACGCCCTCATCCTCGACCGACAGCAGCACCAGGGCGGTCAGCCGCTCCGGATCGGTCTTGAGGCCTTGGACCGAAACGCCCTCGCGGGTCAGCTGCTCGCGGATGAAGCGGCCCATCTGCTCATTGCCGACGCGGGTGAGCAACGCCGAGCGCAGGCCGAGCCTGGCAGTGCCGACCGCGATATTGGCTGGACAGCCGCCGACCGACTTGGCAAAGGAGGTGATATCTTCCAGGCGCGAGCCGATCTGCTGGCCGTAGAGATCGACGGACGCACGGCCGATCGTGATGATGTCGAGCGGCGCATGTCTCGCTTCCACGGCTTCGCCCATTCGAACCTCCCATCGGCTTTGTTGTCTTGGGTAACACGCGCGAGCGGCAGCGTGGCGCCGGTAATATGAAATAATAATTCCAATCCATAGTCAATATGGAACGAGCATTCCCAAGGCCGAAAAGTGCTCTGCAAAGGCCGGCGCGTTGAGAAACTTTGAAGTCAGACGAACGTCAAGCGTCTGCCGCTGAAACCAGCTGATTTACCAAGGAAGCGGGCCGTCATCGTTGAAGTACCCGGCGGTCGGGCCATTGGCGTCCAGGGTCGCCAGGTGAATGACGATCTCGGCTGCCTGCTGCACCGTGCGCTGACCTTTATACCCGTTGAGATCGGTGGCGGTATAGCCGGGCGCCGCGGCGTTGACCTTGATGCCCTGGAGCGCGAGCTCCCTGGCGAAGCCCACGGTGATGGCGTTCAAGGCTGTCTTGGAGCTGCCGTAGCCCATCATATTGACGGCGTGATTCGCGGTGGCGGGATCGAGCGCCCGGCCGATGGACCCGGTGGAGCTGCTCACCATCACGATACGGGCAGCAGGTGCTGCCAGCAGCAGCGGCAGGAATGCCTGTGTCACGCGGATCGGGCCGAAGACATTGACGTCGTAGGTGGCCTGGATGTCGGCGATCCGCTGCTGGCTCGGCGGCAGGTCGTAATTGATGGCGACGCCGGCGTTGTTCACCAGCACGTCGAGGCAGGGGCTGGCCTGCCCGAGCGCCTTGGCTGCCGCCTTCACACTGTCATTCCTCGTGACGTCCAGCTCAAGCCACTCTGCGTCGAGGCCTTCCGCGCACAATGCCTGCGCCGCCGCCATGCCGCGTTCGGCGCTCCTGGCGCCGAGCCAGACCTTGAAGCCCATGGTCGCCAGTCGCCGGGCGATTTCGCGGCCTATACCCTTGTTGGCGCCGGTCACCAGCGCGGTCTTCGAAGTCGTCATTTCGGTGTCTCCATTTTTCTTGTGGAAGACCCACAAATGGCGCGAGGCAGCGGGCGCCGCGCGCCGGAAATTCTCAGGCTCTTGCCTAATCCTCTCACGCTGTTGCGCGGCCAGCGTGAATGCGCGATGCTGGCGCAATGAACGAGGCGCTGCAGGAGTTGATCGAGATCGCCGGCCGCCATGCGCGCGGGCGACGAACAAGAACGGCGGTTCCCCGCGTTTCGATCGGCCGCAGCGAAGTCGCCACGGCACCATTGCCGGGTGTGTGGGGGTCGGGGATCTTATTCGTATTGCAGGGCGCAAAGACGGTCCTGATCGGCTCCCGGGCTCTTCGTTACAAGCCGGCCAGCTATTTCATCTACACTGTCGAGACGCCCACTATCAGCCAGATAGTCGAAGCGAGCGCGGCGCGTCCTTATCTGGCCATTGGCTTGACCCTTGACCTGCAAGCCGTCGCCGCGCTCCTCGTCGAGCACGCGCCAGCCCTCGGTGGCGACAGTTTCTTCTCCACCACTCCCGTTGATGACGATCTGCTCGACGCGTTGCGTCGAATGATGCGGTTGCTTGACCGGCCAGCGGAGATTCCCGTGCTCGCGACCATGCTCGAGCGGGAGATGCTGTTTCGGCTCCTGAAAGGCCCCCAGGGCGGAAAGCTTCGTGAACTTGCGCGCGCCGATGGCCATCTGTCCCGGATCGGCAGGGCGATCGCCTGGATCCGTTCGCACCCCCATCAGCCGGTCCGGGTTGGGGATCTGGCCGAGATCGCCCATATGAGCAGTGCTGCGTTTTATCGTCACTTCAAGGCGGCGACGGCCATGAGCCCAATCCAGTATCAAAAGCAAATCCGCTTGCTGGAAGCCCGCCATCTGCTGATTGCCCAGCCGGGCAACGTGGCGCGTGTCGCCTTCGCTGTCGGCTATGAGAGTGCTTCCCAGTTCAGCCGGGAGTATGCCCGCCAGTTCGGGTCGCCGCCTGCCCGCGACGCAGCGCGGCTTTTGGCAGAAGGCGAAACGGCAATAGAGGTGATCTAGGCCGTGCGCTTGCGGCCGCTATCGCGCCGCTTCTCGCCGACGGCAACGGTCAGCGCCATGGCCAAAGCCATCGTCGCCGACAGCGAGCGGAAGCCGGCGAAATCGGCCTCGGCGACCTCGAACCAGACCCTGGCGAATTGGGCGAGCGGCGAAAAGGAGCTGTCGGTGATCGCCACGATCGGCACGCCTTGCTCCGAAATGACGCGCGCCTCCTCGATGGTGGCCGGGGCATAGGGCGAAAAGCTGATGGCGATCACGGCATCCCTTGGAGAGGCAAAGCCGATCATCTCCGCGTTCAGGCCGGCGGCCGATTCGATCAGCTGGTTGCGGATCTTGAGCTTGCCCAATGCATAGGCGATATAGGAGGCGACCGGGTAGGAGCGTCGCTTGGCCAGCAGGTAAATGGTTTCCGCCTTGGCCAGCACGGCGATCGCATCTTCGAAATGGTCTTCATTCAGCGTGCGCGAAATGTCGTTGAGCGAGGTGCTGGCTGCGGCGACAAAACCGTCGAAGATCGCCCGGTGGCCGGCGCCTTCCTCGGCCTTGGCGCGCAATGCGGCCAGCCTTTCATCATAGGACGAGTTGCGCTCGCGCAGGCGCTCGCGAAACACCAGCTGCAGGCTGGTGAAACCGTCAAAACCAAGCTGCTGAGCAAAGCGGATCAGGGTCGAAGGCTGGACACCGGCCGAAGCGGCGATGCTGGCAGCGGTGCCGAAGGCGATATCGTCTGGGTTGTCGAGCGCATAGGCGGCGATCTGGGCGATACGTTTCGGCAGGCTCTGACGCCGCTCCAGGATCGTCGCCCGCAGCGTTTCGAAATCGCGCGGCACCCGTTCGTCCATCGTAGCTCCGCCCAGGCTCATCGTCGGTTCCCTCTGTGCCCCATCATAGCGGGCCTGTGCAAGAACACCATAAAAAATGAGACAAGCGTTCCATTTGCGAACAAAATGGATTAATTCATCCACACAAAATTTGCACAGAGGGAGGCAAGCGGATGGTCGGGGTAGGTCTTATCGGCACGGGCTTCATGGGCAAGTGCCACGCCATTGCCTGGAACGCGGTCGGCACCGTCTTTCCCGATGTCGACAAGCCAAGGCTGGTCCATCTGGGCGAGGTCAACGAGGACCTTGCCAAACGCCGTGCCAGCGAATTCGGCTTCGCCAAGGCCTCCGGCGACTGGCGCGCAGTCGTCGACGATCCCGACGTCGATGTCATCTCGTTGACTACGCCGAACCAGTTCCACCCGGAAATGGCCATCGCCATCCTCGAAGCCGGCAAGCATCTGTGGTGTGAAAAACCGATGGCGCCAAGTTTTGCGGAGGCGCAAGCGATGGCTGCGGCCGCGCGGAAATCCGGCAAGGTTGCCGCGCTGGGCTATAACTATATTCAGAACCCGGCGATCCGCCATATCGGCGCGCTGCTCGACGAGAAGATCATCGGCGAGGTCAACCATCTGCGTATCGAGATGGACGAGGACTTCATGGCCGATCCGGAGGCGCTGTTCTTCTGGAAGCACGAGGCGGCGTCCGGTTACGGCGCGCTCGACGATTTCGCCGTGCATCCGCTGTCGCTCATAGCGGTACTGTTCGGCCGCGTCGCCCGAGTCATGTGCGACATGGCCAGGCCCTATGCCGAACGCCGCGTCGCCTCGGGCGGGCGCCGCGCCGTCGAGACCTATGACATCGCCAGCATCCTGATGCATCTCGAAAACGGCATTGCCGGCACGTTGCTGGTCAACCGTTCGGCCTGGGGCCGCAAGGGCCGGATCGCCATCCAGATTTTTGGTTCGAAGGGCTCGATCCTGTACGACCAGGAGCGGATGAACGAGTTCCAGCTCTATCTGACAGCCGACCGACCGACGGAGCAAGGCTATCGGACAGTCCTGGTTGCCCCGCACCACAGGCCTTACGACGCCTTCCTGCCGGCGCCCGGCCACGGCCTTGGCTTTAATGACCTCAAGATCATCGAATGCCGGGAACTGTTGACGCGGCTTGCCGGCAAGCCGGCGCGGATCATCGACTTCGACGAAGGCCTGGAGATCGAGCGCACGGTGCACGCGATGGCGCGCTCGTTCGCGGAACAGCGCTGGATCGCTGTGCGGTAGTAAGCCCGGCGCTGGCTTCCCCTTCTCCCCTTGAGGGTGAAGGTGGCCGAGCGAAGCTCGGTCGGATGAGAGGTGTTGGACGGATCGCTACAGCGAAGAAATAAGCGCTTAAAATCCCTCAATATTTTACGCCGAGTTTCTTCCAGCACCCTCATCCGGCTCGGCGCTGCGTGCCGATCCACCTTCTCCCACAAGGGGAGAAGGAGAAGTGCTCAGGCGGCGCCTGAACGGCTTGATATCATGCTTCGGCGCACCGACCGGCGCCGCTCGACGGCGTCGGCAAGGCCGTGAAGCACCGTCTCGGTGGCTGCCCAGTCGATGCAGCCATCGGTGATGCTCTGGCCATAGACGAGCGGCTTGCCCGGCACGACGTCCTGCCGGCCGGCGACGAGGTTGCTCTCGATCATGACGCCGATGATGCGCTCGTCGCCTGCCGCGACCTGGCCAGCCACGTCAGCCGCCACCCCTGGCTGGTTTTCCGGCTTCTTGCTGCTGTTGGCGTGGCTGACATCGATCATCAGCCGCGGCGCCACGCCGATCCGGCCGAGTTCCGCGCAGGCAGCCGCGACGCTTGTTGCGTCATAATTGGGCTGAATGCCGCCGCGCAGGATGACGTGGCAGTCCTCGTTGCCGGTGGTCGTCGCGATGGCGCTGCGTCCGCCCTTCGTCACCGCCATGAAATGATGCGGTTGGGCGGCCGATTTCACCGCCTCGGCGGCGATCCGCAGATTGCCGTCAGTGCCGTTCTTGAAGCCGACCGGGCAGGACAGGCCCGATGCCAGTTCGCGATGGATCTGGCTCTCGGTCGTGCGCGCGCCGATCGCGCCCCAGGCGACGAGGTCGGCGATATATTGCGGGGTGGCCATGTCGAGGAATTCGGTCGCCGCCGGCAGGCCGAGATTGTTGACGGCGGCGAGCACGTTGCGGGCCATCCGCAGCCCCTTGTCGATGTTGAAGCTGCCGTCCAGGTCGGGATCGTTGATCAGGCCCTTCCAGCCGACCGTCGTGCGCGGCTTCTCGAAATACACCCGCATCACGATCTCCAGCCGGTCCGACAGGCTCTCTCGCAGCGATGCCAAGCGGCTGGCATAGTCTACGGCAGCGGCCGGGTCGTGGATCGAACAGGGGCCGACGACGACCACCAGCCGGTCGTCGGTGCCGGTCAGCACGGCATGGATAGCATTGCGTGACGCGGCAACGGTCCGCGTCGCCGTCAGTGTGCGCGGTATCTCCCGCATCACCTCGTCCGGCGTACTCAATTCCCTTATTTCCTTGACCCGAAGATCGTCTGTGGTGGTCAACACGGCTTTCTGCTCCTGATTGGGAGACCTGCCGGCTGAAACAAAAAAGCCGCCAGGTCTGGCGGCTGTTCGGATCTTGCTGCTGCAATCTTCAGATCGAGCGCAATCCTCCCGCCG
This sequence comes from Mesorhizobium sp. M1295, assembly GCF_040318135.1. Lineage (NCBI taxonomy): Bacteria > Pseudomonadati > Pseudomonadota > Alphaproteobacteria > Hyphomicrobiales > Phyllobacteriaceae > Mesorhizobium > Mesorhizobium sp. M1295. Next base: position 188,666 of record NZ_JAMYLU010000003.1, on the reverse strand, counting down.
CCAGCGAGCTGCTAAAGTACCAATAGGTGGCGGTCAGGTTGATCATGAGGCTCATATAGTCGAAGCCGAGGCGATTGTCACGTGTCTGATGATGCTACTGACGTAGTGGCCCAGCATGCAGCGCCGAGCGGGTTCATGCAGTCCAGGGATCGACGAGTTCAATTCCGAAGTCTTCGAAATCCTTCGTGTTACGCGTTGCCAAGGTGAGTTCCTGCGCAATCGCCGTGGCTGCAATCAGGCCGTCCATCGACGACAGACCGCGACCGCGGCGCTTCGCAAGGCCCATCAGGTCGCCCCACGCCAAGGCAACCGGTTCGTCCACCGGAAGAACTCTCTGCTCGAAGCGCTGCGGCAGGTCCCGTGCGAGCCATTCGGCCAGTGCCTCGCGTTTCCGGCCCTCGTCCATGAGGGCGACGCCGCGCCGGATCTCCGCGATCGACACGACGCTAATGAATGAGCGGTCCTCATCAAGCCCGCCCAGCCAGTCCAGAACGCGCACATCCGGCGCCGGCCTTGTCACCTCGGACAGGACATTCGTATCGAGCAGAAGCCTCACAGCGGCAGATCACGCGGTTCGTCGCGCTGGCGCTCAAGGTTGAGATCGGCGCCGCGCAGCGGCGACTCCAGCAGGAACTCCGCAAGCGTACCCTTGCGCGCGGTCTTCCGCTGCCATTCCTCGGCCGAGACGACAACCACGCTTGGCTTACCGTTTCTGGTGATCGTCTGCGGCGAAGATTGCGCGCGCTCGATAACCTCCGAGAGCCGGGCCTTTGCCCCAGCGACCGTCCAGTTAGTATCCTCTCTGGGCGCAGACGGCATTTCGACCTCCCATGACCATTCTGACTATCTTGACTATATGGGAATGGCGATACGGCGGCAACAGGGAAGGAGAGGGTTTCAGAGCCCGTGTGCCTGAGTGAGGTCGATCGGAACCGATTATGCCGGCTTTGATATTTTGGGGCATCTCGGCCACTCATGGCAAACTGCATCTGACGCAAGGCTACACGGCTGATCCTATTCCGGTGACGCCCCCGCGATGCTCTGGTCGTAGTCGACCAGCGACCCGGTCATGACGCCGGACTGCGGGCTGATCATATAGCTGATCAATCGGGCAAGTTGCGCCGGCTTCACCAATTGGCCCATCGGCTGCGCGGCCTCGGCTTTTTCAAGCCAGTCGTCCGGCGCGTCATGCCATTTCTTCTGCACGATTGCCTCGCCCTCGGTGTCCATCCAGCCGGGCAGCACCGCGTTGCAGCGGATGCGATTGCCGCGATGGGCATTGGCGACATTCTTGGTCAGCGTCGCCAGCGCTCCCTTGCTCGATGAATAGGGCGCCAGGAACGACTGGCCGCAATGCGCCGACATCGACAGTACGTTGACGATCGAGCCCGGTGCCTGGCGCGCCAGCAGATGCGCCACCACGCCCTGCATCAGAAAAAACGGGCCGCGCACATTGGTCTGGAATATCTGGTCGAATAGATCCTCTGAGGTCTCGACCAGTGAGCCGCGAGCCGAGGTGGCGGCGGCGTTGACCAGCGCGTTGACGGTGCCGCAATGGCCAATCGCCGTTTCGACCGCACGCTTGCAGTCGGCGACTTTGGCGACATCGGCGCTGATGAAGATGGCATCGACGCCTGCCCCCTTGAGGATGGCGACAGCCTTGTCGCCCTTCTCCTTCGAGCGGCCGATCAGCGCTAGCGCCCGGCAGCCCTCATCGGCCAGCGCTTCGGCGACGGCAAAGCCGATGCCTTGTGCGCCGCCGGTGACGATGGCGCGTGTTTCGGAATTGCGACCGGCTGAACCGTTCATCGCCTTGCTCCTGTGCTTGATAGTCAGATTGTTTTGTCGAGGCGGACGGTCTTGCCTTCCTTGGCCGATTTCAGCGCCGCATCTGCCAGCCTGAGCGCCACCAGCCCGTCCTTGCCGCTCGGCGCCGCCTTCTTGCCTGACGTCGCTGCCGCGATGAAGGCAGCGATCTCGTTGGCATAAGCGTCGAGATAACGAGTCATGAAGAAATCGTGCAGCGGCGGCCGCGTATAGCCTTTCTCATTGGCGAGTTCGATCGACACCGGCCGCTGGTTCTCGGCCGCAATCATGCCTTTCGAGCCATGCACCTCGATGCGTTGGTCGTAGCCATAGGTGGCTCGGCGCGAGTTGGAGATGACGCATTGCTTGCCGGAGGCAGTTTCGAGGATGACGCTGACGCTGTCGAAGTCGCCGGCCTCGCCGATCTTTTTGTCGACCAGCACCGAAGCGTGCGCGCTGACCGCCACCGGCTCCTCGCCGAGCAGGAAGCGCGCCATGTCGAAATCATGGATGGTCATGTCGCGGAAGATGCCGCCCGAGCGGCCGATATAGTCGAGCGGCGGTGGACCGGGATCGCGCGAGGTGATGGTCACCATTTCGACTGTGCCAATCGCACCGTCGTCGATCGCCTTGCGCACGGCGGCAAAATGCGGATCGAAGCGGCGGTTGAAGCCGACCATCAGGGTGGCGCCGGCCTTGTCGACGACGGCCAGGCATTGTTCCACCCTGCCGGCGTCGAGATCGATCGGCTTCTCGCAGAAGATCGCCTTGCCCGCCCTGGCGAAGCGTTCGATCAGATCGGCATGGGTGTCGGTCGGCGTGCAGATGACGACCGCATCGATATCGCTGGCAGTTTCGATGGCATCGATGCTGCGCACTTCGGCGCCATAGGCAGAGGCCAAATCGGTCGCCGCCTTCTCGAAGGCGTCGGCAACCGCAACCAGCCTGGCCTGCGGGTTGGAGCCCACCGCACGGGCGTGGACCTTGCCGATACGGCCGGCACCGAGAAGAGCAAAGCGAAGCATGAAGAATTTCCTTTGAGAATGGTTGGAAAGAGAAGGCGTGTCAGCCCCCGTAACACGACGTTGGCCTTACGCCGCAAGTTCCGCCTGCCCGGTCTTGGCGCCGGTGATGTAGGAGACGATATCGTTGCCATCGGTATCTTGCTTGCGCAAATTGGCGACGATGCGGCCGCGCCGGAAAACGACGATGCGGTCGACCAGATCGAACACCTGACGCATGTTGTGAGAGATCAGGATCAGCGGCTCGCCATTTTCCTTCAGCGTGCGGATGATGTTTTCGACCTGCATCGTCTCCTGCACGCCGAGCGCCGCCGTCGGCTCATCCATGATGATGAGCTTGGAAGCAAAGGTCGCGGTTCTGGCAATCGCCACGCACTGGCGCTGGCCGCCCGACATGTGGCGGATGGTGTTGGAAAGGTTGGGGATCTTGACCGCTGTGCGGACCAGGGCTGCTTCGGTCGCCTTGCGCATGAACTTGCGGTCGAGGATCGAGAAGGGCCCAAGATTGAACAGCACTCTTTCACGGCCGAGGAACAGGTTCGACGGCACGTCGAGGTCGTCGGCGAGCGCTAGGTTCTGGAACACCGTCTCGATGCCCGCCTCGCGGGCTTCGATCGGCCCGGCGAAATTCACTTCCTTGCCGTCGAACCACATCCTGCCGCTGGTTCGCTGCTCGACGCCGGTGATCTGGCGCACGAAGGTCGATTTGCCGGCACCGTTGTCGCCCATGATGGCGACATGCTCGCCCTTGCGCAGCTCGAAGTTGGCACCCTCCAGCGCATGGACGCCGCCATAATACTTGGTCAGGTTTTCGGTTTTCAGGACGATGTCCGACATGATCAAGCCCTCATTGCCCGCAGGCGTTGGCGCCACTGGTCGAGAACGACTGCGCCGACGATGATCACGCCCTTGACCATCTCCTGATAATAGGCGTCGAGGCGCAAAAAGGTGAAGCCGGAGATGATGACGCCGAAGATCAGCGAGCCGATCACCGTCCCGATAATCGAGCCGCGGCCGCCCGACAGCGACACGCCACCGATGACCGCCATGGCGATCGCATCGAGCTCGTACATCACACCCATGCCGGCCTGGGCAGTGAGATTCTTCGAGCTCAACACCACGGCGGCGAGCGCGGCAAGGATGCCGGCAATGACGTAGACGAGGATCTTGTGGTTGGCGATGTTGATGCCGGACATGCGCGCGGCATCCTCATTGGAGCCGATTGCATAACAGTGCTTGCCATATTTGGTGTAGCTCAGGATCAGCTGGAACAGCACCGCCAGCGAAATGAAAATGATGACCGGCATCAGCCCCTTGCCGATGGCGGCGAAACTCTCGGTCGGAAACGAGATCGGCTGCCCCTTCGACCACCATTTGGCGATGCCGCGCGCGGTGACCATCATGCCAAGCGTGGCGATGAACGGCGGGATGCGCGTGTAGGCGATCAAGGCACCGTTGACCAGGCCGGCCAGCAGGCCGCAGCCGATTGCGACGAGCACCGGCACGATCACCGGCAGGTCGGTCCAGCCCTGGGCAATGAACATCGCCTTGGGGTTCGGGTTGCCGTTGACCGTCGCCACTTGGGCGAAGCTCATGGCTATCATCGCCGTGGCGCCGACGATCGAACCCGAGGACAGGTCGATGCCGCCGGTAATGATCACCTGCGTCACGCCGATGGCAATGATACCGACGATCGACACCTGCAGGATGATGATCTGCAGGCGCGCTTCGTTGAAGATCGCATCGATATTGTCGCGGGTATTGAACAGGAAGCTGTCGCCCAGGAAAACCCGGCCGATCAGCTCGAAAGCGCCGACCAGGATGACGAGCGCCAGGAAGACGTTGAATTCGGCCGGCCATGCGCGCCGCTTCGCATCATAGCTGAGCCCGCCGACGCCGTGAGATGTCTGTGCCAATCGTGCTTCCTCCGTCAGCCACGGTCTCCACCCGGCGCTGTTCAGGCCGAGGGGGAAAAAGCGGAGCGGCGCTGTCTTACTTTGGCGCGCCGCTCCGTATCGGACAGGTCCGCCTCAGTTCTTCTTCAGGAACTTGTCGATATTTGCCGGCGTGACCAGCTGGAACGGGATGTAGACCTTGTGCTCGACCTTCTCGCCCTTCGCTAGCTTGAGCGCAGCATCAAGCGCGCCAGCGCCCTGGCCGGCTGCGTCCTGGAACACCGTCGCATCGAGGTCGCCCGCCTGCATCGCCGCTAGCGCGTCCTGGGTAGCGTCGACGCCGCCGACGACAACCGACTTCATGTCGATATTGGCGGCCTTCATCGCCTGGATAGCGCCGATGGCGCTCTCGTCATTGTTGGCGATGACGCCGTCGAACGGCTTGCCGGTCGACAGCCAGTTGGTCATCAGGTTCTGCGCTTCTTCGCGCTTCCAGTTCGACGTCTGCTTGTCGATGATCTTGATGAAGCTGCAATCCGGCGTGGCAATCACATCATCGATGTCCTTGGTGCGCTGCACCGCGGCCTGGTTCGACAGCTCGCCCATGATCACATAGACATTGGCCTCTTTCTTGCCGGCTTCCTTGAACAGGCGGCAGACCTCCTTGGTCTCGAGCGTGCCAGAATCGGCTTCGTTCGAGGCGACGAAAGCCTGGTTTTCCGGCAGCGTGTCGACGTTGACCGGCTCGCGATTGACATAGACCAGCGGAATTTTGGCAGCGGCGGCTGCGTCCGACATCGCTTGGGTGGCCGAGGTGTCGACCGGGTTGACGATGATTGCGTCGACGCCCGAGGCGGCGAAGTTCTTGATCTGGTCGAGCTGCTTGGCGACGTCGTTCTGCGCGTCTTCCACCTGCAGCTCGACGCCGTCCATGCCCTTGGCCTGCTCGATCATGCCGTTGCGCAGCACGGTGAGAAAATTGTCGTCGAACAACGCCATCGACACGCCGATCTTGGCAGCAAAGGCGGACGAACTCATTAGCGCCGCGAACGCGACGCCCAAAAGCAGTTTTTTCATTTTATTTCTCCTCCACATTGGTGTCCGGCTGCACCGATCTACCCGGAATCCCCGATCTCGCAGGGAATTCTCTCCCGATTGCCATTTTAGTTCCGGAAGGCATTTGCCTGAAACAGATCTTCCGGAACGAAAGAACCAAAATGCTCAGTTGGTGAAATATTTATTCCATTTCGCGTGGGCGTCAAGCGAGATTTCGCCATGAGGAATGGATTTTCGGCATTTCGAGCTCTTTTAGACGAACGCTCAGGCAAGCCAGGCCTGAAAGCGTTCTGATAGATTACATCATGTCTGCCGCCAATGACCGCGACGTCAGATGTTTTCCGGCAGATAAATGTCGAAGGGCAGAAAGGTCTGACCCGGCGCATTCGCGGCGCCGGTCTCGATGGCATGCGCCATCAGCCCGACAAGCTCGCGGCAAAGCGCTGCCAGAGGCGTCGAGATCACCATCGTCAGGAAATTATCCGCCAGCGCCGCGCGGGAGTCAGGCGTGATCTCGTTGCAGACGACCGCTGGCATCTCTGCCGGCTTTGCCTCCCTCAGCGCCGAGATCGCGCCTTCCATGCCGCCACCGGCGACATAGCAGCCGGCAAGATCGGGGTGGCGGGCCAGAAGCTCGATCATTGCATCATGCGTGATCTGGTTCGCTTCCAGATTGACCAACGTCTCAAGGAGAGTGAATTCCGGCGCTTGCTCGCGAAAAAAGGAGCGAAAACCGATCTCGCGAAGCTCGTGGCCGTGGAAGCGATGGCTGCCGACGAAGAGGGCGACCTTGCCAGGTCTCTTCGCGGCCTTCGAGATCATCCAGGCAGCGGTGCGGCCAACCTTGCGATTGTCGAGGCCGACATAGCCCTCGCGAATGCCGGACGCAAAGTCGGAAAGCAGGGAGAACACCGGTACGCCGTTGGCTTTGAGCGCCTCGACGGCCACCGTCAGCGTCGGGTGATCAGGCCCGACCAAGGCGACGGCCCTGGATTTGGCTGCCAGCTTGCGCATCCGCTCGACGATCTCATCCGGCGCCAGCGAATCGGCGAAGTCGATGGTCGCCACGCCTCGAAAGCGCGGCGACTGCGATACTGCCAGTTCAAGTTCGCGGGCAAATTCGCTGTAGAAGACGTCTTCCCGCCGCAACAGCAGAAATCCGAGGCGATACTCCGGCAATTCATGGCGCATCCGCTGCTTGATCAATCCGGCCGCGTGATAGCCGATGCTGGTCGCGGCGTCATAGACGCGGCGCGCGGTTTCCTCGCGCACCGGCAAGCGGTTGTTCAGCACCCGGTCGACGGTGGCAACGCTGACCCCCGAAATGCGTGCCAGGTCGGTGATCGTCGGCCGTTTCGCCATCGCTGCCTCGCTCCAACTATCCGACTCTTTTAAACCATTCTGATGGAAAATGATAGAAACTATCTTTGTGATATTGAGTCTATCAGCGCTCGGCGTTATTTTGAACACTGACCGAATATGATCGAGGCCTCCGCCATGGTGGATATTGGACTCCAAACCGGGAACACAACCTCAGCAGCAGCGTCCCAACGCGACTACAGCCTGGTCGGCCGCGACGCGAAGCTTGCCGTCGAGAGCGGGCTGGCGGCGGCCGAGTGGTATCACACCGACGTGCCGCGCAAGCAGATGAAGGAGCTGATGCAGCGCTCCGACGGCCCGGCGATCCGCGATACCATCATCTGGCTCGGCGCCATGATCCTCAGCGGCGCGGGCGCCGCCTTGTTCTGGGGCAGCTGGTGGTGCGTGCCGTTCTTCTTCGTCTATGGCGTCCTCTACGGTTCCTCCACCGATTCACGCTGGCACGAATGCGGCCACGGCACCGCCTTCAGGACGCAGTGGATGAACGACGTGGTCTATCAGATCGCCTGCTTCATGATCATGCGCAACCCGGTGACCTGGCGCTGGAGCCACACGCGCCACCATACCGATACCATCATCGTCGGCCGCGATCCGGAGATCTCGGTCATGCGCCCGCCCGATCTGCTGCGCGTCGTGCTCAATTTCGTCGGCATTCTCGATGCCTGGCATGCGATGAGCGACATGCTGCGCAATGCGGCCGGCATCATCAGTCCGGCCGAAAGAACCTTCATTCCCGACCAGGAGCAGCCGAAGGCAATCCGCATTGCTCGCATCTGGACGGCGATCTATGCCGCGACGGTCGCGCTGGCGCTTCTTACCGGCTCGTTCCTGCCGCTGATGCTGGTCGGGCTGCCCAGGCTTTACGGTGCCTGGCATCATGTCATGGTCGGCCTGCTGCAGCATGGCGGCCTGGCTGAAAACGTCACCGATCACCGGCTGAACAGCCGCACCGTCTACATGAACCCGATAAGCCGTTTCATCTACTGGAACATGAACTACCACGTCGAGCATCACATGTTCCCCATGGTGCCCTACCATGCGCTGCCCAGGCTGCATGAGCTGATCAAGCACGATCTGCCGGCGCCGACACCGTCCATCCTGGCCGGCTATCGCGAGATGATACCGGCTTTCCTGCGCCAGCTGCGCAATGAGGATTATTTCATCAAGCGCGAACTGCCGCCGACGGCGAGGCCCTATCGCGAGGATTTCCACAACGATAACGCTGCTGTTGCGGTGGCTGCTGAATGACAAGCCTACGCCGGGGCACCAAGAATCGGGGAAGGCGCAAATGAGCGACTGGGTCGAGGCTTGTGACGCCGAGGACATCGACGAGGAGGATGTGATGCGGTTCGACCATGGCGGTCGCACCTTCGCCATCTACCGCAGCCCCGAGGACGGGTATTTCGCCACCGACGGGCTTTGCACGCATGAGAAGGTGCATCTGGCCGACGGGCTGGTGATGGACGATATCATCGAATGCCCGAAGCATAATGGCCGCTTCAATTACAAGACTGGGGCTGCCAGGGGCGCGCCGGTCTGCGTCGATCTCAGGACCTATCCGGTCAAAGTCGACGCCGGCAAAGTCCTTGTCCGGATCGGTTGATGATGACGAAGGGAATGGTCATCATTGGCGCCGGCGAATGCGGCGGGCGCGCCGCCCTTGCGCTGCGCGAGCTCGGCTATGATGGCCCGGTGACGTTGGTCGGCGACGAGCCGCATCTGCCCTATGAGCGGCCACCGCTGTCGAAAGACGCGATGGTCGCCGACGCGCCCCTGATCAAGGCGATCGCCAGTGAGGCGGTCCTGGCCGAAAGATCGATCAGGCATATCCATTCGGTTCAGGCGATGGCGATCGACCGCGTGGCGCATGTCGTGCGCCTGTCGGACGGCTCGGTCCTGGCCTACGACAAGCTCCTGCTGGCGACAGGGTCGCTGCCGCGCAAGCTGCCGATTCCGGGCCTTGGCGGGCGCTGCGTCTATCTGCGGACCTTCAACGACGCACTGGCCATTCGCGCTCATCTCAGCGCCGGAAATCGCGTCGCCATCATCGGCGGCGGCTTCATCGGTCTCGAGCTCGCCACGGCGGCACGCAGGCTCGGCGCCACTGTTGCCGTTATCGAGGCGCAGCCGCGCATTCTGATGCGCGGCGTGCCGGCCGAGATCGCGCAGGTTATCCATCAGGCGCATGAAGCCGAAGGCGTAAAAATCCTGTGCGGCGAGGGCATCGACGCCATTGCCGATGACGGCGCCGAAGTGCGCATCGTGCTTGCCGGTGGACACGACATTGTCGCCGATCTTGCCGTGATCGGCATCGGCGCCGTGCCGGTGACCGGACTTGCCGCGGAGGCAGGGCTGACGATTGACAATGGTATCGCCGTCGACGCCGAGCTTCGCACCAGCGACCCCGACATCTTTGCCGCCGGCGATTGCTGCTCGTTTCCGCTCGCCATCTATGGCGGCCGGCGAGTGCGGCTGGAAGCCTGGCGCAATGCGCAGGAGCAGGGCGCGCTTGCGGCCAGGAACATGCTTGGCGCCGGCGAGGCCCACGCGGCGGTGCCATGGTTCTGGTCGGATCAGTACGGCCTGACCTTGCAGATCGCCGGCCTGTCGGACGAAGGCCGCAGCATTGTGCGTCGCGAGCTCGGCGACGGCGCCTTCATCCTGTTCCATCTCGCCGAGGACGGCAGGCTGGTTGCGGCAAGTGGCATCGGCCCCGGCAACGCGGTCGCCCGCGACATAAGGCTGGCCGAGATGCTGATCGCGAAAAGGGCAAAGCCGGCGCCGGAAGCGCTAGGCTCGCAAACGATCAAGCTGAAGTCGCTGCTGGCGACATGAGCCAGCGCGGGTTCCAGAGCCATTTGAAAGAACTTGCGGAGCGCTTGCCGTTCTGGTGGTGACAATCCTGCACCTGATGGCGGGAGACGACCCTGAGCGGTCGTTCCTGCCCGCGATGGAAACGTCTCATGAGGGTTGGAACGGGGTCGTTCGCGCGACTTTGCGCCGAAAGGTTGCCATGAGGCGAATGATCCGATCTCGATCCCAGATGTCAGCTAAGCGCTTGCCGTCACGGCCGAGACGACCCCTTCCAGCCAACCGAGTTTCAGATGTAACCGAATTTCCTCCTTCTGAAATCGCAGCGCGACCCTCTCTCCTCAGTAGACGGGCTGACCACAGCCCGCCGCCCTGCCCGTATACGGCCGGGGCTCTGTGAAAAGAGGCTATCATGACGCCTCCAGTCCAGTGTGTTCTCCGTGTTATGCACCTGGTCATCGCCCGATCCCTTAGGGCCGCAGCGCAACGGCGTGAGCTGGCTCAACTTAGCGACCGCCAGCTACGCGATGCCGGAATCGATCCCGCATTGGCAGGCCGTGGCAAGGCGGCCGCCGTCGATAGAACCAGCCTGCTTCGACTGCCGACCCTGTCGTCCGGCTGAGCGAGTTGATAGAGGAGCTAGCGATGGCCGGTCTCTCCACCGCGATCGGCGCAGAAGTCGGAGAGGTGTGCCTGCTCGGGGCAATGTTCGCTGGACTGATCCTCATCTCAGCTCCGAGAACGCGCTTCGTTCAGAGTCCGATCTCTGACTTGCCGGGCGCTCAGCGTCCGGTCGTCTTTCAAAGCAGTTCCAGGCGCCGAACTGGACGCTTTGAGATCGTCGGAACTGAACTCGACCTTCCCGGCATATCCCGGCCGAGCGATGGAACCCGCGCAAGCTACTTACAACGTCCGAGCCACCCTTGAGCGATCGCTCACGCCTTCAGTCGCGTATAGACGGCGCGCGTTGCCAGTGTTTCTTGCTGTCCGGGACGCGTGAAATAGAGCTCAATGATGTGGCGATCGTTGTTCTCGATTTTGATTACAGTGCGCATGCCGACCTGCTTGCCGACTGTTTCTTCGCCCGCCACGCCCTGGTCGGTAAAGGTGCCGGACATGCTGATCGGCCTTTGATCCCCCGAATTAGGGACGCCTTTAAAATACATCATGGTTGTGTTGACAGGATCGATCGTGACCCACTCGTAACGTCCGTCCATGATGCTGTAGCCGAGCCATCCTTTGCGCCAGACCGGCGCTCCATCCAGCGTTCCCTCCATTATGTCTTCGATGTAACGGCCGCCCGCCAACCACTGACGATGGCTAATGAGATCGTCCGTCACGAGCGGCGGCTGATCGGGGCTACGGCCGAGTGTGCCGTAGAAGCTCATCTGGACGCGCCAGGTGCCGATCATTGGCGCCAGGACCTCATGCCCCGGGCCCGGCAATCCACGGCGAAGCCAATTCGGCAACTCCGACTGGGTCGGGGGCTCGGCTGCAGCCGAGCTGCCTTGAGCCAATGCGCCGAAAGGAATGGGGAGGACGAACGCAACGACGAATAGGGCAACGTGTAGTGTCTTGATCATACTTTATCTCCAGCTCATCGCTCGCCCGGGAATTGCTATGACGCGCTCAGTTGGGGCAATCGTTGCGAATTTTGTCGGGTGAACTCGTGGATACTCATCTCATACCTCTCCGTCATTCGATGCTGACCAGCGTTTCACCACCGGAAACTTCGATAACGGCGCCGGTCACGAAGTCATTGGCCATCAGGAAAAGTGCGGCCTTGCCGATATCGTCGATTTTTCCGACGCGTCCTGCCGGGAAGCGCTGACGCACCAGCGCGAAAAACGCCGCGCGCTTCGCCTGCGGCATGCCGGCCCACATTTCGCTGTCTATGACGCCCGGTCGGATTGTGTTGACGCGGATCGGACCGAGTTCGAGCGCAAGGGCTCGCGTCAGCGCCTCCAGACCAGCAAAGGGGACCATCATCATCGATGCGCCCATGCGAGGCTTGGTCACCAAGCCACCGGTCGTGAATGTGATCGAACCACCTTTCGGCATCCTAGGCGCTGCGTGCCGCGCGCAAGACCAACTGCCCAAGAGCTTGCCGTGCAGAACGGCCCGCGCGTCGGCCATCGTCTGGGAGAGGAAGGGACCTCCCGGACTCGGCGGGGTCGCGGTGATAAGAAGGTGGTCGAGCGTCCCTAGTGTTTCGAACATCTGCTCGACCGCTGTATCATCGGTCATGTCCAGCGACTGGAACGTGATCGAACCGTGGACGCTTTCCTCTACAGCCATTCTCGCTGAAGGGCGCCGCCCGAGCGCAATGACCTCGGCGCCTGCTTGAGAGGCTGCGCGGGCCGCGCCCATGCCCATGCCGCTTGTCCCGCCGACGATCACGACACGCTGATTCGAAAGAGGCTGCTCGTCACCGTTCATCCTGGATCTCTGCCGCTGGCATACGGACTCAGCATCTCCAGCCACTGCGTCTCCATGTCGCCCGGTTCGAGCTCACCAGCATCTACGACGAAGCTCTGGACATAGGCTTCGCCGAAGTGGCTCTTGAGTGCATCGATACTGCGCCAGACCTCGTAGATAACGATGAGATCGGGGTCGGTCCGATCTCGATGGATGTGGAATTGAAGACAGCTGGCTTCCGATCTCGTCGCTTGGAGATCTTTAAGCATACGTGCGACAAGCGCGGAGCCTTGGCCGGGAGTGGCGCGATGCTTAGCGATAACGCAATAGGGCGTGTCTTCGCCAGCGGTTGGTCGAGGAAGATCAGGCAACGTCAGCGCCATGTGGTACTCCTGCCGGAACGGCCGACCGAAGTGGTTGCGGCCATTGAAATTGGCAGATGCTGGTATGGCGTTGCTATGGCAGAAACGACTGAATATTTGACCGTTTGTCGCGCGTATTTCCGTATTACACGCGGTCGCAACAGGAGCGTATCTGCGGCTGGTCGAAACAGCCTCGCATGAACCCGATCAGGACTCTGTTCCGCTCACACGCAGCCCTGAATCTCGGATAGCGCCGGGTGAGACACCCATGAAGCGTTTGAACGCCCTGCTGAAGGACGCATCGGAGTCATATCCCAACTCCGATGCGATCTGTGACTGCGACATATATCCGTTACGCAACCAGGATGCCGCCAGCCGAAGCCTCCATTGCAGGAGATAGCGGGCGGGGGATACCGACAACAGGCTCTTGAACCGCTGCGAGAACCTCGATCGCGACAGCCCGGACAATGCAGCCAGGCGATCGACTGGCCAGTCTTCCCCAGGGGAGCGATGGATTCTTGCAAGCGCCGACCCGATTTGTGGATCCTGCACGGCCGCCAGCCAACCAGTCAGGTCGTCCGAACATGTCTCGACCCAGGTTCTGATTACTTGCGTCATGACAATATCGGCGAGGCGCGCCATTATCGTTGCAGAGCCGATTCTTTGCGCTTCAGCCTCGCGCGCCATCATCGCAATGAGGCTTGGTAGGTCAGTATCGCCATGCTCGGCATGCCGGATGTGCATCACAGAAGGTAGCAGTTCCAGCAGCGGATTTGCTGTCGGGCCCTCAAAGCCGATCGTACAGCATGCGATCAACGATCGCGCGCCGCCGCCGCCAGACTTCAACTCGTAAGTTCCGTTCCCGATCAACGCGGGTTTGACATCGGCGAGCGGCAAGGTTCGCCGTTTTGGCCGATCGGACATAGTGTGCTCTGTTCCGTGGGGAAGAAGAAGCACATCGCCGTTTTCGAGCAGCAGCGGCGGCAAGCCCTTGGCTTGTATCCAGCAATGACCCTCGAGCATCGCATGAAAACGTACGCCCTCCCTGAACGGCACGGCGATGCCCCAGGGCGCCGTCAACTCGCTGCGGCCATATCTCGCATGGGCAAGGCGTAGATCGCGCAGCACCTCGCTCAACAAATCATTCTCGGCCGGCTGGTAGCTCATCGTTGCACGCCCTAGACCGGGCCGATCAATGGACCTAAGCGGATCACTCATCTGCACTCCTTTGCCCCAACTTCGCATACGCTTATGCATCCCGTTACCTCTCTTAGTGGGCAACCGAAGGGAGACCTATTGCGGATCCAGATTCCGCAAGAGATCTGACAAAGGAAATGGGATTCTGCTGGCGGCGTTCGCTTAGGGATGCGCCGGACTTTTTTCAACAATATCCGCCCCTTGCTGCCCATCAGATCGCGCGCGCGACCCAAAAGCTGTTCCCCAGCCGGGGCGATCCCTTGAAAAGATCGACGGGTTCGAAGCCACAGAGTTCAAGCAGATAGGCGATTTCCTGGCGCAGGCTCCACCGCAGACCTTCACTGCTAAAACAGCGCCTTCAGCTCCGGCAATTTGTCGTTGACCAGCCAGCCATAGTAATTTTCCTCAGGCAGCTTTTCCGGCTCGCCCGCAGCGCGGCGCTTGTCGTTCTCCGCCTTCAGCGCATAGGCACGCTGTTCCGGATTGCCGACATTGTAGAGGGTCGACGTGATGCCGGGATTGCCTGAGATGTCGAAGCCGGCAATGCTTTTATAGGCGTCGATCGACTTCCGGATCGTTGCCGCGACATAAGGCAGTGTCAGGTCAGGATCCATGATGGTCTTGTAGACCGCGTTCGGGTCGCCGACGTCGAGCTCCGGCAGGCCGGAAACCTTGTGCACGAGATCGCTCATCTGCAGTGCCGTCAGCGGATTGAGCTGGCCAAGACCAAAAGTCTGGCCGGCATAATAGGGCTGGAAGAAAGTCGCGCCGAAGCGGTCGTTGGGAAAGCTCTCGCCGTTGACGGTCTTGCCGCGGAACGACCGGTTCCACACCTGCTCGCGGCATTCCCAGAGTTCGTAACTGTCCGATTTGCCCGCGCACTTGGCAAATTGCGGCCGTTGCACGAAATCGGTGATGTCTTCGCCTTCATAGGCGAAGGAGAGTTTGCTCGACAGATACGAGATCGCCTTGACGTAGTAGGTCTGCAGCCGGTCGTAGGCATCGACATTGTAGGTGTGCTCGCCGACGATGGCGCCGACGATATGCATCGGGTCGATGCCATAGGCCGCGGCTGCCTGCATGATCTTGCCACGCAGCTCGGCATCGTTCTGGAGCAGCGCAAACACTTTGCGGTATTTCGCCTGGAAGGTGGTGTTGGTCGCCTGGCTGCGCCGGCTGGATGCGCCCGGTATGTCGGGCTGCTCGGTGTTGCGGTTGCCGGGCGGCACCATGGTTGCCGCTTGCGCGGCGAACATGGCTGCCGCCAGCGTCAGCCCGAGAATGACGAGGATCAGTTTTTTCATGCGCCGCCGCCCAAATAGTCGCCGGGCAAACTAGGTAATGCTCCAACGGGAGTCGAGAGACGCCTGCACCCGACGAGACGAAAGCTCGCCGGATGCTTCCATTTGGCCACACATCGGAAATGCCGGGCTGAATTTGGCGGAGACCGGGAGCAATTCCCCGGCCTCTTTGAGGATGAAGCGTCTCCTACAGGATGAAACGCGACAAATCCGTGTTTCTGGAGAGGTCGCCGACATGCTTCTCCACATAGGCGGCATCGACGGTCACGGAGGTGCCGTTGCGGTCCGGTGCGTCATAGGAGATCTCGTCCAGCACCCGTTCCATCACCGTCTGCAGCCGCCTGGCGCCGATGTTCTCGACGCTGGCGTTGAGGTCAACAGCGATGCCGGCCAACGAGTCGATCGCGTCATCGGTGAAGACCAGGTCGACTCCCTCGGTCTTCATCAGTGCGATATACTGCTTGATCAGGCTGGCTTCGGTCTCGGTGAGGATGCGGACGAAATCGTCCTTCTCCAGCGCCCGCAGCTCGACACGGATCGGCAGGCGGCCCTGCAATTCCGGCAGCAAGTCGGATGGCTTGGCGACGTGGAACGCACCTGAAGCGATGAACAGGATGTGGTCGGTCTTCACCGGTCCGTATTTGGTCGCAACCGTGGTGCCTTCGACCAGCGGCAGCAGGTCGCGCTGCACGCCCTCGCGCGAAACACCGGCACCGATGCCGCCTTCGCGCGAGGCGATCTTGTCGATCTCGTCGAGGAAGACAATGCCGTCATTCTCGGTCGATTCGAGTGCCCTGCGCACCACCTCGTCCTGGTCGAGCAATTTGTCGGACTCGTCGCTGATCAACAGCCCGTAGGACTCTTTAACGGTCGTCTTGCGCATCTTGGTTTTCTTGCCGCCCATCGCTTTCGACAGCATGTCGTTGATGTTGAGCACGCCGATATTGGCGCCCGGCATGCCGGGGATCTCGAAGCCGGGCATGCCGCCATTGCCGGTATCGGCCACTTCGATCTCGATCTCCTTGTCGTCAAGCTCGCCGTCGCGCAGCTTCTTGCGGAAACTGTCACGGGTGGCCGGACTCGCCGTCTTGCCGACGAGCGCTTCAAGCACCCTTTCCTCGGCGTTGATGTGGGCACGCGCCTCGACGTCCTCACGCATCTTCTCGCGCACCAGCCCGATGGCGATCTCGACCAGATCGCGGATGATCTGCTCGACATCGCGGCCGACATAGCCGACCTCCGTAAACTTGGTGGCTTCGACCTTGACGAAAGGCGCACCGGCAAGGCGCGCCAAGCGGCGAGAAATCTCGGTCTTGCCGACACCGGTCGGGCCGATCATCAGGATGTTCTTCGGCATCACCTCTTCGCGCATCTGGCCCTCGAGCTGCTGGCGGCGCCAGCGGTTGCGCAAGGCAATCGCCACGGCACGCTTGGCGTCTTTCTGGCCGATGATGAAGCGGTCGAGTTCCGAAACGATTTCGCGGGGAGAGAAGGTGCTCATGTCACTAAATTCCACTTTGCCACTGCCGAATGGACTCGAACGGATGCAGCAGCATGATCACGTTGAGTGTCAGATTGTCCCGGATGAGATAGCCCACACCGAATTCGAAGATGAGGGCGAGGGTTACGATCACCCATATAGGAAGCCTTCGCGCCATGACAAACCCCAGCACCATGGCCAGCGTGTCCGACACCGAATTGATGACGCTGTCGCCATAATAGTCGAGCGAGATCGTGCCGGCGCGATAGCGATCGATGATGAAAGGGCTGTTCTCGAGCAGCTCCCAGCCGCCCTCTATCACCACCGCAAAGGCCAGCCTGAGCCCGATCGGCGAGCGCGGGAAAAGAAACCACGCCAGCGCATAGAACAGGAAGCCGTGAATGATGTGCGAGAAGCTGTACCAGTCGGAGATATGCTGGGAATTCTCGGAGCTCTGCACGATGCCGTGCCACAGCTTGACGTAGCCGCAGGTGCAAATCGGCGTCCGCCCCATGCCGTAGAGGACCCCTGCCTGGAATATGACCAGACCGAGAACCAACAGAAGCCCCATTCGCCAACTGTCTTCGTAGGCCGAGACGGTTTTGTCGCTGGATACGCTCATGCTGCTATTGCCCCTCTTCTGCGTCACCCTGTTCGGCATCACCCTCTGGGGCATCAATCGCCATCAGCACGGCATCGCCATATTCCGACTTCCTGCGATCGATAGCCCTGAAACCGGCTTTTTCATAGGCACGGATAGCCCGTGCATTGGCCGGGTCCGGGTCGATGATGACGCGCGGCGCACCTTCCTCGGAAAGCTGCTCGACGAACTGCCGGACGATCGCCGAGCCGTGGCCGGTCCCGACAAGCTCCGGCACGCCGATCGACAGATCGATGCCGAGCGTGCCGAACGGCTGGTCGCTATAGGGATGACCGTCCTCCAGATGCGGATCGTAGCTCTGCAAATAGCCGATGGGTTTGCCGTCGAGCTCGATAATCAGCGGCTCGACCGAAATGCTGTCGATATGCTCGCGGATCTCCGCGATCTCGGTCTCTGGGTCGTTCCACCATTCGGCGACATGCGGCTCGGCAAGCCAGCCGGCGATCATCGGCAGGTCCCTCTCGGTCACCGGCCGAAAACCGTAGCGGAGGCTCCGCTCAGGCGGCATCGAGGGTTTCGACGACGAAGCTGTTGTTGGTGTAGACGCAAATGTCGGACGCGATCTGCATCGCCTTGCGGGCGATCTCCTCGGCGTCCTTATCGGTATCCATCAGGGCGCGGGCCGCGGCCAGCGCGTAGTTGCCGCCGGAGCCGATGGCCATCACGCCAAATTCGGGCTCCAGCACGTCGCCGGTGCCGGTCAGCGCCAGCGACACCGACCTGTCGGCCACCAGCATCATTGCTTCCAGCCGGCGCAAATAGCG
Source organism: Mesorhizobium sp. M1295 (assembly GCF_040318135.1). NCBI lineage: Bacteria > Pseudomonadati > Pseudomonadota > Alphaproteobacteria > Hyphomicrobiales > Phyllobacteriaceae > Mesorhizobium > Mesorhizobium sp. M1295. Next base: position 170,513 of record NZ_JAMYLU010000003.1, on the reverse strand, counting down.
GTCGGTGCGCCAGTCCTTGGCGAGCTCGACGCAGGCGCGTGTCAGCTGGTCGGGATATTGTTCGAGCTTGGCTTCGAGCCGCTCCAGCAGCGTGAAGGCATCGGCGGTGGCGCCGGCGAAGCCGGCAATGACGTTGCCGCCCTTGCCGATGCGGCGCACCTTCTTGGCGTTGCCCTTCATGATGGTCTGGCCGAGGCTGACCTGGCCGTCGCCGGCGATCACCACTTTGCCGCCCTTGCGCACGGTTAGGATGGTCGTGGCATGCATGGTCAGTTCATTAGACATTTTCTGCTCCGGTCAGCACCGATCCCATCAAGGCGATTGGCGCATTACGAGTGACTTGATCGGCCATATGTATGCATAGGCCGGACGATTGCAAACCGGCCATCCACCGGGCCGGATAGTGCTCCGCAGCGGTAACTGGCAATCGCCGGATCATGCTGCTAGAAGGCTTTCGTTTTCAGGCATGTGAACGCCTGAATCGTGCAAATCTGAGACAAGGATGAGGTCATGGCGCCCCGTTCCGCCGAGATAAGCCGCAAGACCAAGGAAACCGACATCTCCGTGTCGGTTCAGGTCGACGGCTCGGGCAAATCCGACATTTCGACGGGCGTCGGCTTCTTCGACCATATGCTGGACCAGTTATCGCGCCATTCGCTGATCGACATGACGGTGAAGGCCAAGGGCGACCTGCACATAGACGACCACCACACGGTCGAGGATACCGGTATCGCGCTTGGGCAGGCGCTGGCCAAGGCATTGGGCGAGCGGCGCGGCATCATGCGCTATGCTTCGATCGATCTCGCCATGGACGAGACGCTGACGCGGGCGGCGATCGACGTCTCCGGCCGGCCTTTTCTGGTCTGGAATGTTTCGTTCTCATCGCCGAAGATCGGTACGTTCGACACCGAGCTGGTGCGCGAATTCTTCCACGCGCTGGCGCAGAATGCCGGCATCACGCTGCATGTCACCAATCATTACGGCGCCAACAATCACCACATCGCCGAGACCTGCTTCAAGGCCGTGGCGCGTGCGCTGCGTTCGGCGCTTGAGCGCGACCCGCGCCAGCCGGACGCGGTTCCCTCCACCAAGGGATCCCTGAAAGGGTAGCGCCATGGCCATCTATGTCGCGATGGAACCGCCAGGCCGCAGCGAAAGGGTGGACACCACCTTTGTCCGTGACGGCTTTGCCTGGCTCGGCTTCCTATTGCCGCCGCTGTGGCTGGCCTGGCACCGGCTGTGGGTCGAGGCGGCATTGGCCTTTGTCGCCATGGGCCTGCTTTCGATGCTGGGCGACAGCCTGGGCCTGGAAAGCGCAGGCTCGCTTTTGTCCCTCCTTGTCATGCTCTTTGTCGGACTGGAAGGGCAGGCCCTGCGGATCGCAGCACTGCGCCGCCGTGGCTGGCGTGAATGGGGTGTCGTCGAGGCCGACAGGCTCGACGATGCCGACATTCGCTACGCGTTGGAAACCGATGCGGATTCGAATGCACGGTCCCCCGCACAGCGCATCGTCCCGGACGCAGCACTTGCCCGGCCGACGCCGATGGGCATGGCACTGGGGCTGACCCATATTCCGGGAAAGCGCTGAGATGCGGGTCGCGATCATCGATTACGGGTCGGGCAATCTGCGCTCGGCCACCAAGGCCTTCGAGCGTGCCGCTCATGAAGCCGGCATTGCCGCCGCGATTGAACTCACAGCCGATGCCGAGCGGGTCAGGACCGCCGACCGCATCGTCCTGCCCGGCGTTGGCGCCTATGCCGATTGCGCCGCTGGACTGCGCGCTGTGGCCGGCATGTGGGAAGCGGTCGAGGAGGTCGCGATCGTCAAGGGACGGCCGTTCCTAGGCATCTGCGTCGGCATGCAGCTGATGTCGGAGCGAGGCTTGGAGAAAACGGTTACGAAAGGGTTTGGCTGGATCGCCGGCGACGTCAAGGAGATCACGCCGGCCGATCCGACACTGAAGATCCCGCAGATCGGCTGGAACACGATTGACCTGAAGCGCAAGCATCCGCTGTTTTCCGGCATTGCGACGGGCGGGAAGGGGCTGCACGCCTACTTCGTCCACTCCTACCATCTCGATGCACGGAAGGAGGACGAGGTGCTGGCGGTCGCCGACTACGGTGGCCCGGTGACGGCCGCTGTCGCCCGCGGCAATCTCGCCGGAACGCAATTCCACCCCGAGAAGAGCCAGGCGCTCGGCCTCGCTTTGATCACCAACTTCCTGCAATGGAGGCCCTAGGTCATGAGCAAGAAGGGCTATTGAATGGCGATGGTCGATGTCCGCGACCCCGAGGTCTACAAGCAGTACATCGAGGCCAATGCCGCGGCTTTTGCGAAATACGGCGCGAAGTTTCCCGTGCGCGCCGGACGGTATACCAGCCCGGAAGGGCCGACAGGCAATCGCCACGTGCTGGTGGAATTCGAATCCTACGAGACGGCGATCGCCTGCTACGGCTCGCCTGAATACCAGGAGGCCTTGAAGTACAGGCTCGCCGGCTCGACCGGCCACTTTGTCATCGTCGAAGGCGCCTGAAGGTGATCCTGTTTCCGGCGATAGACCTCAAGGACGGCAAATGCGTGCGCCTCAAGCATGGCGACATGGCGACCGCGACGGTCTACAATGACGATCCCGCCGCTCAGGCGCGCGCCTTCGAAGAGCAGGGCTTCGAATGGCTGCACGTCGTCGACCTCAACGGCGCCTTCAAGGGCCAGAGCGTCAACAGCGCGGCAGTCGGCGCCATCCTCAAGGCGACGAACAACCCGGTGCAGCTCGGCGGCGGCATCCGCACTCTGGCGCAGATCGAGGACTGGCTCGACCGTGGGCTGGCCCGCGTCATTCTTGGCACTGTGGCGGTGCGCGATCCGGATCTGGTCAGGCAGGCTTGCAAGGCATTCCCGGGCAAGATCGCCGTCGGCATCGACGCCAAGGGCGGCAAGGTCGCGGTCGAAGGCTGGGCGGAGGCCTCGAGCCTCGGCGTCATCGAACTGGCGAGGAAATTCGAGGGCGCCGGCGTTGCTGCCATCATCTACACCGACATTGATCGAGACGGGGTGCTGACCGGCATCAACTGGGACGCCACCATCGATCTCGCCGAGGCGGTTTCGATCCCGGTCATCGCCTCGGGCGGGCTCGCCTCGATCGCCGACATTGTGCGTATGACCATGCCCGATGCGCGGAAGCTCGAAGGCGCGATCTCCGGCCGCGCGCTCTACGACGGCCGCATCGACCCGGCCGAGGCACTGGCGATCCTGCGTGGCAAACCGATGGCAGGGGCGTCATCATGAAAGTCTCGATTATCCTCGCCCCCTATGACAGCGGGCACCATCATGAAGGGTGCGGCCAGGGGCCGGACGCCATCATCGGCGGTGGGCTCGTCGAAGCTCTGACCGTGGCCGGCCATGACGTCGCCGTCGAAGATATCGGCAAGGTGGGAGACGAGCAGGGGCGCGAAATCGCAACCGGCTTCGCCGTCTGCAACGCCGTCGCGGCCAAGGTCGGCCTCGCCCGCGACGGAGGAGGCTTCCCCATTGTCCTTGCTGGAAATTGCCTGACCGCCGCCGGTGCGGTTGCCGGTGAAGACGCGGATTCGATTATCTGGATCGATCAGCATGGCGATCTCAACACGCCAGAGACGTCCGCCTACGGCTTTCTCGACGGCATGGCGCTGGCGGCGACACTCGGGCTCTGCTGGCGTCCGATGGCGGCAGCAATTCCGGGATTCCGGCCGATGGACCCGGCGCACTGCATGCTGGTCGATGCCCGCGACCTCGATCCCGACGAAAAGCGCCTGCTGGAAACTTTGCCGATCGTGCGCGCCGAATGTGCCGGTGCGCTCGATATGGTGGGAAAGCTCACAGCGGCAGGGGCTGTTCGGGGACATCTGCATCTGGACCTGGATGTCCTCGATCCGGATGTGCTGCAGGTGAACCGCTACACGCATCCGGGCGGTCCGAGTCCGGAACAGCTGCGGCAGCTTGCCTGCGGGCTGGCCAGATCCATCCCGATCGTGGGCGTGACGCTCTCGGCCTACGATCCGGCCTTTGATTCCCAGTCCGAGGTTCCGTCCGTCGTCGGCCAGCTGCTTGTCGACTTTCTTGCGGCGATCGAGAGGATCTGATGCTGAAAGCCCGCGTCATCCCCTGTCTCGACGTCAAGAACGGTCGCGTCGTCAAGGGCGTCAATTTCGTCGACCTGGTCGATGCCGGCGATCCCGTCGAAGCGGCAAAAGCCTATGACGCGGCCGGCGCCGACGAGCTCTGCTTTCTCGACATCACTGCCTCGTCGGAAAACCGCGAGACCATCTTCGATGTCATTACCCGAACGGCCGAACAATGTTTCATGCCGCTGACTGTCGGTGGTGGCGTCCGCCAGGTCGCCGACATCAGGAAGCTGCTTCTGGCCGGCGCCGACAAGGTGTCGATCAATACGGCGGCGGTGAAAACCCCAAATTTTGTCGCCGAGGCTGCCGACAAGTTTGGCAACCAGTGCATCGTCGTCGCCATCGATGCCAAGAAAGTGTCCGCTGTGGGCGAGGCTGATCGCTGGGAGATCTTCACCCATGGCGGCCGCGAGAAGACCGGCATCGATGCCGTCGAGTTCGCTCGGCGGATCGTCGATCTCGGCGCCGGCGAGATCCTGTTGACGTCGATGGACCGCGACGGCACCAAGGCCGGCTACGACATAGCGCTTACCCGCGCGGTCGCCGACGCCGTGCGCGTGCCGGTCATCGCTTCCGGTGGCGTCGGCACGCTCGATCACATGGTCGAAGGCATTCGCGACGGCCATGCAGGCGCGGTGCTGGCGGCCTCGATCTTCCATTTCGGCACCTACAGCATCGCTGAAGCCAAGATGCATATGGCTCAGGCCGGACTGCCGATGCGGCTGGACTCGCCGGGTAATCGGTCCTAGAGCCTTTCCGGCTAAGAAGAGGCTGTAAACGCCGTCATGACCGAGTTCTCACTCTCCGATCTGGAGAAGATCATTGGCGAACGCGCACGTTCCGGCGATCCGGATTCGTGGACGGCCAAGCTCTTTCAGCGCGGCATGAGCAAGGCAGCGCAGAAACTCGGCGAAGAGGCGGTCGAAACGGTGATCGCAGCCGTCAGCGCCGATAGGGACGCGCTCGTTTCGGAAAGCGCCGATCTCATCTATCATTGGCTTGTCGTTCTCGGCATAGCGGACATTCCGCTGAGCGATGTGCTCAACGAGCTTGAACGCCGCACCGGTCGTTCGGGCATCGCCGAAAAGGCGTCTCGGCTGGACCGGGGCTGATCGCTGCGGAGGAACTCGATGGACCAGCTCGCTCCTACCGAGAAGTATTCACCCTATCGGTTCTTCTCGGCGGAGCAATGGTCGCGGTTCCGCGCCGATACGCCGATGACGCTCACCGAGGACGAGGTCCGTCGTCTGCGGTCGCTGAACGATCCGGTCGATCTCCACGAGGTCGAGCGCATCTACCTTTCGATGTCGCGGCTGTTGTCGGCCCATGTCGAAGCCAGTCAACTCCTGTTCAGGCAACGCCAGGTTTTTTTCAACGCGCTGGACGTGGCCAAGACACCGTTCATCATCGGCATTGCCGGTTCCGTGGCGGTTGGCAAATCGACCACGGCGCGCGTGCTAAAGGAGCTGCTGGCGCGCTGGCCGTCGAGTCCCAAGGTCGATCTGGTCACCACCGACGGTTTCCTGCTGCCGAACGAAGTCCTGCGCCGCAACAATCTGATGGAGCGCAAGGGCTTTCCCGACAGCTACGACGTCGGCGCGCTGCTGCGTTTCCTGTCCGGCATCAAATCGGCGCAGCGCAACGTCCGCGCGCCGGTCTATTCGCACCTGACCTATGACGTTATCCCGGGCGAGTTCCAGACCATCGACAGGCCGGACATCCTGATCTTCGAGGGCATCAATGTCCTGCAACCTGGCAAGCTGCCGAAGGACGGCAAGATCGTGCCTTTCCTGTCAGATTTCTTCGACTTCGCCATCTATATCGATGCCGAGGAGGCGCTTATCCATCACTGGTATATCGCCCGCTTCATGCGGCTGCGCGAAACCGCCTTCCGCGACCCAGCCTCCTTCTTCCACCGCTATTCGCAACTTTCCGAGGATGCGGCCCGCGCCATCGCCGAGGGCCTGTGGACCAACATCAACCTGAAGAACTTGCGCGAGAATATATTGCCGACCCGCGCCCGCGCCGATCTCATCCTGCGCAAGGGCGCCAATCATCTGGTCGAGGAAGTGGCGCTCCGAAAACTGTGAAATCCCGATTCATTCCTTAAAGTCATCTTAACCCCGTCTTCCTATTGTCAGGCCTGATCTGCGGGCTCGGCAAACAATGAATGCGCCATTCCTAAATATTGATCGGCCGGCAGCGGACCGCGTCGCACATCCGGGCAGCGGCGCCGCCACGATTGCCCTGATCGTGCCGGTCCACAATGAGGAAGGCGCGATTGCCCCGTTCCTGAAGGCGGTGTGCGAAAGCACCGCTCCGCTGAAGGACAATGGCGTTGCCCTCGAGTTCATCTTCGTCAACGACGGCAGCAGCGATACGACGCTCGAAAAGCTGATCGAAGCCCAACAAGCAGACCCTCGCATCCACATAATCGACCTTTCACGCAATTTCGGCAAGGAAGCCGCGATGACCGCGGGCCTCGACAGCTGCGATGCCGATGCCGCGATCCCGATGGACGTCGATATGCAGGATCCGCCGCATGTCATCCCCTTGCTTGTGGAAAAGTGGCGCGAGGGGTTCGAGGTTGTTCTTGCCAAGCGAGCCAACCGGTCGAGCGACAGCTTTCTCAAGCAGCGCTCCGCCTCGATGTTCTACCGCGTTCACAACTGGATCGCGCAGCAGAAGATCCCGCACGATGTCGGCGACTTCCGTTTGATCGACCGTCAGGTCATCCAGGCGCTGCGGTCTTTGCCCGAACGCCGTCGTTTCATGAAGGGCCTGTTCGCCTGGGTCGGGTTCCGCACCGCAAGCGTCGAATATGTCCGCGATCAGCGGATCGCCGGCCAGTCGAAATTCTCCGGCTGGAAGCTGTGGAACTTCGCGCTCGAAGGCATCACCAGCTTCTCCACCGCTCCGCTTGAAATCTGGACCTATGTCGGCGCGACGATTTCCGCGCTGTCGTTCCTCTACGGCCTGCTGATCGTCGCCAAGACAATGATCTTTGGCGTTGATGTGCCCGGCTACGCCTCGCTGCTGGTCAGCGTTCTTTTTCTTGGCGGCATCCAGTTGCTCGGCATCGGCATCATCGGACAATACCTCGGCAGGGTCTACGCCGAGATCAAGCAGCGTCCGATCTACATTGTGCGCCGCAAATATGAGGGAATGAGCTAATGGAGCTCGACGCCTACCGACAGATGGCCGCCACCGAAGACGAGCATTGGTGGTTCTGCGGGCGTCGCGCCATCGCAGAGGCGGTCATTCGCAGCATCGACCTGCCCGAAAAGGCGCGCATCGTCGAGATCGGCGCCGGCACCGGCGGCAACATCCGGATGCTGGAGCAGTTCGGCACCGTGACGGCAGTCGAGATGAGCGATCTCGCACGCAGGATTGCCTGGGAAAAGACCGGCCGCGACTTCCTTGCCGGACATCTGCCGGACAACATTCCTGTCACGCCGCAAAGCTGCGACCTGGTTTGCCTGTTCGACGTGCTGGAACATGTCGCCGAAGACGAGGCATCGCTTGCCGCGATCCGCCAGATGCTGAAACCAGCCGGCAGCGTCATCCTTACGGTGCCCGCACACCAATGGTTGTGGAGCACGCATGATGTGGGGCTGCATCATATGCGGCGCTATTCACGCAATCTGCTGCGTGAACGAATTGAAAGGGCTGGTTTCAGGATCGACCGGCTGAGCTACACAAATGCCGCACTCTTTCCTGTAGCGGCACTGGCACGGCTGGTGGATAGGTTGCGCAAGCCCGCCTTGCCAGCCGGCCATGCAACGCCGTCGAAACCACTGAATGCGGCGATGAAGGCAGTGTTTTCGGCGGAAGGCCGCATCATACCAAATGCAAGCCTGCCCTTCGGTGTTTCGCTGCTGGCGGTATTCCGCAAGGACGACGCCGTCGAAACCGGTCGCCTCGACGAGAAATTGGCAGCTTGACCGCGCAATGGGCACCGGTTCGTATCGTCGACTATCGCGCTTTGCGCTAATTGGCATTGCGTCGACGCTGATCTATGCCGTTTGTGCTCTCCTGCTGTCGCGTGGGCAGGCGACGGCGGCCCTGCCGGCGGCGCTCACATCGTTTGCGGCCTACGCCGTTGCCGCGCTGTTTTCTTACACCGGGCATAAATATTTCACCTTCACCTCGGGCGGCAGCCACGCGATGGAACTGCCCCGCTTTCTCCTGCTCACCGCTTCCGGCCTCGCTGTCGCAATCGCCCTGCCGGGGCTTTTGACCCAGATGCTCGGCGTCCCTGCCGCAGTCCCGATCCTGCTTACCTGCATTGCCGTGCCGGTCATCAACTATGTCGTCCTCGGACGCTGGGTGTTTCGTGGTCTCTAGCGCGCGATCCCTCAGTGAACTGCTGCCCGGTGCCAACCGTTTCTCGCCGTTTGCGGGCGTGGCGGGCGCCCCGTTGCTGCTGGCCTGCCTGGTCGTCATATACGCCGTCTGGCTGACAACAATTGCGATACCGACCAATGTCGACGTGTCATGGCTTCTGGTCGTCTGTGATCGGCTGCTTGGCGGAGAGCGGCTCAACACCGACATCATGGAGACCAACCCACCTTTCTCGATCTGGCTCTACATGCCGTTCATGCTCCTGGAAAAGCTCACCGGCATACGTGCGGAATTCTGGCTGACGCTTGGTGTCGTTTGCCTGAGCCTGGCCAGTCTTTTCGTTTCTGTCCGCATTCTCGCGCGCGATGAACCGGTTTACCGGCAGCCCCATGCGTTCTGGGCAGCAGCGGCGGCCCTGGGCTGGGTTCTCTGTTTCATGCCGGATCAATTCGGCCAACGCGAGCACTTCGCGTTGATTGCCATTCTGCCTTGGGTGGCGTTGCAATGCACACGTCAGCGGAACCCGGATTTCAGCGCCGGCTCGCGCCTGGAGCACATGGTCGCGGGCTTCGGCGCGGCGATCGTGGTCATGGTCAAGCCGCCCTATTTTGCGCTGGCCTTCATGTTGCCGTCACTCTGTCTTGCGGTTGAAAGGCGGTCGCTGAAACCGCTCTTCGTCGTGGAGAACCTGCTTGGCGCTACGATCGTGGCCGCCTATGTCGCGTCCATCGCGCTCTTCGACCGTGCTTATTTAAGCGAAGTCCTGCCCTTGGTCAGCGAGGTCTATCTTCCGTTGAGGGCCTCTACCGCCGATATGCTGGCGAACTGGCCGAAAGTGGTGCTGCTTCTGGCCGCCGCTACCGTGCTTGCGGCCGGCGGCCTGAGGCAGACGAACTGGGACGTCAGGATTCCGCTTCTGACCGCACTGGGGTTCATTCCGGCCTTCATCGTCATGGGCAAGGGTTGGCCCAATCACGCCCTGGCGATGGTCGTTGTTGCAACACTTGCATTTGGCATCCAGCTTCTGCGGTTCGGCACATTCCGCAGTGCAGGCTTCATTCGCAAGGCCGCCCTGATCTTCGGCTGCGTGCTGGTGCTGCAACTAGCGGTCAGGGCACAGTACGCGGCGCTGACGACGGACAACGGCCCGATCGGGCGCTCTGTCGCCGCGATCCGCGCAACGGTCGAAACCCCGACCATCATGTCGATCGCCGACCGGATGCAGGTTGCCCATCCCCTCGCCAGGCTGGTCGACGGCAGGTTCATATCACGCCATCCGAGCGCCTGGGCGGTCTCCAACGCTGACACGCTCGCCCGCGCCACCGGCGATCTCGAACGGAGACGGGAACTTGAAAGCATCCGCGATCGGGTGATCGGCGAATACGCCGCCGAGATATCAGCGAAGAAGCCCGATGTCGTGCTGTCAGGCTCGCCCGCGCGGACAGCCCTGATGCTGCAGGACAAGCGGATCGGAGCCGCCTTGGCCGACTATCGTCTGCTGCACCACGAGCCGGAAATCACTGTCTATCTGCGTTACACGGCGCCTGCGCCGCTCCAAACCAATTGAGCAGAGGCTCCCGGAAGACCATGGCACGGCTGGATCCAATCGCTCCGCTGGACGACGTATGGCTCGAGCTCGAGAGCCTCGGTGCAACATCATGAGCGTCTCGAACGACATTGACGGCTTGAGCCGGTGGCGCGGCCGGAATATCGCGGCGGCGCTGCTTCCTAGCCGCAATGTCCTGGCCATTGCCGCAGTCACCGTGTTCTCCATCGTCTGGCAGCGGCGTTGGGGGACTGTTCCCGATACTAGCTGGCTGATCACGGTATGCGAGCGGATGCTCTCCGGTGAGCGGCTTTACTCGCAGATCCACGAGACCAACCCTCCATTCAGCGTATGGCTCTATCTGCCGCCAGTGGCTGTGGCCAGATTGCTGGGCGCCGCCCCGGAAATCCTGGTTGAGGCCTGGACATACCTTGCCGTGCTTATCGGACTTTCGCTCTCGGGCGTGATCGTCAAGCGCGGGGGTTTCACCGAAACTGCATCACTGTTTGCACTGGGGCCAGCGTTTTGCGCAATGCTGGTGATCTTCCCCGGCAACGCCTTCAGCGAGCGAGAGCATATCGGCATGGCGCTTTTCATGCCGCTGCTTGCGCTTCACGCCTGGCGTGCGCGCAGAGATGCAGCCGCCCAACCAGGCCCGGGGATCGCCGTACTCGCCGGCCTGTCGGGCAGCATTTTGCTGCTGGTCAAGCCCTACTATGCGATCATGGTGTTGGCGCCAGCGCTGGTCGTTGCAGTGCGCCGGCGCAGCCTGAAATCGATCTTCGCCCTGGAACACTGGGTCATTGGCGGCATCTGCATTGTCTATCTCGGCGCGGTCACGCTGATCCATCCGGAATTCCTGCGCGACATCTATCCCCTCTTGGCGGATGTTTATGGAAAGCTCGGCATCTTTTGGCCCATCGTGATCGGCCACGGTTTCGCGTGGTGTTTCCTCGTCTTCCTGATTTGGTGGCTGTGGCCGGCCGGGCGGTTTCCAGAGCTGGCGGCGGTAGCGCTGGCTGCATCGATCGCCGGCATGTTTCCCCTGTTCTACCAAGCGAAAGGCTGGTCTTATCATGCCTATCCCGCGATCTTTTGCGCCGTGGCAGCCATTTTGTGCCTGCTGGCAGTGCCCAGGATCGTGCGGCAGCCGTCGAAGCTGTTGGCGTTCGTGACGGCGCCTTCGCGAGCTTGGGCACTGGCGGGGGTGGCAATCGCTTTCTTGCCATACTGGAGCACCCAGAAACCGGGGCCGGCGCTGGTTGCCGCCATTCGCGCCGCGACCGATCGGCCTACTATTGCGTTGATCAGTTCGGATATGTCCTCGGGACATCCGTTGACCCGCATGATCGATGGGCAGTTCGTTTCGACCCATGTCAGCGATTGGCTCGGAGTGTTCGCGCTTTCCCTGTCCCGGCAGGCAGCCCTTTCCGGTGATACCGCTGAAGCCACGCGTTACCAGGCCATCATGGCGCGTTACGTCGAAAGCAAACGCAAAGAATTCGCGCGTCTGCGCCCAGATATCATTGTCTTCAAGAAAAACAACGCGATGTGGACAAGCCAACTGACAGAGCGTTTTGGCTTTGACGCCATCCTGGCGCACTACCGCATTCTCGTCGAGGACGAGACCGAGCGCATCTATCTGCGCGACGATTATGTCCGGTCGGGCGACCGGCCACCCGAATTGAGCAAGGCCTCGGAAAAACCATGACGCGGCTGGTGGTCGTGGCCGGTCGGCCATTTCCCAGAGCTGGCTGCCGTAGCGCTGGCAGCATCTATTGCCGGCTTGTTCCCGCTGTTCTACCAGGACAAAGGCTGGACGTATCATGCCTACCCATCGATTTTTTACGCTGTAGCGGCTAGTCTTTGCTTGCTGGCCTTGCCGAGAAGCGAGCGGCAATCGGCAGGGCTGCTCTCCCGCCTGGCGGCTCCCCCGCGAGCCTTGGTGTCGCTGGCGATTGTGGCTGCCTTCTTACCGAACTGGGGCACTCAGAAGCCAGGCGCGGTGTTGGTCGCCGTGATACGCGCCGCGACCGATCGACCAAACGTCGCCTTGATCAGTCCAGATATAGACACTGGACATCCACTAAGCCGCATGATCGGCGGCCAGTTCGTTTCGGCCGATCCCAATGACTGGCTTGGAGCGTTTGCAATGGCTCTGTCCCGGCAAGCCACGCTTTCGCGTGACGTCGCCCAAGCCACGCATTACGAGATGATCATGGAGCGTTACGCTGAAAGCAAACGCCAAGAATTTGAGCGTCTGCGCCCTGATATTATTATCTCTACGAAAGTTATCAGGAAAGATGATGGCCCTTGGACAAGCCAACTGATGGAGCGTTTTGGCTTTGACGCGATCCTGGCGCACTATCGCATTCTCGTCGAGGACGAGACCGAGCGCATCTATCTGCGCGACGATTATGTCCGGCCGGGCGACCGGCCACCCGAACAGCCTATTTCGGCATCGTCACCCGACGCAGCGTCAGATTGATGCGGCCGCCGTTCTTGAGCAATGCCGAGGTCGAGGGGTAGATGCGGTCAACGCCGTGAAAGCAGAGGCGGCCTTCGCCGCCGAGCACGACGACGTCGCCGCTCTTCAATCTGAACGATTTGGTGGCGCCGTCGCGCATGGTCTGGCCGACCCGGAACAGGCAATCGTCGCCGAGTGAGGCCGAGACGACAGGCGCGGAGAAATCGCTCTCGTCGCGATCCTGGTGAAGACCCATCTTGGCATCCTGGGAATAGAAATTGACCAGGCAGGCCTCCGGCGGGTGCGCATAGGCAGATACGTCCCGCCACAGTTCGAGCAGCATCTCCGGGATCGGCGGCCATGGCCTTCCGGTCACCGGGTGAGTCGGCTGGTAGCGATAGCCGTGCTCCTTGTCGGTGACCCAGCCCAGCGGGCCGCAATTGGTCATGCGCACGCTCATCTCCTTGCCGGTACGCGGCATCGCCGGCACGAACAGCGGGGCTTCCTGCACGACCTCCCTGATATCTTCCACCAGCACTTCCTGCATGGCGCGCGACAGGTAACCAGGCATATGGCGGACGCCTTTGGGCAGCACGAGCATCGGGTCGCTTGATCCGTTGGTCTGGAAAATCAGAATGCCACCGTCAAACGAAAACGGCGACCCGAAAGCCGCCTCCGGCAGTGGCTGCACATTTCACACCGGCGATCTGGGATCCGAAGCCGATTCGGCTGTCAGTCATCCTCGACCCGGCCACGCATTTTCTTGATCGAGCCGCGCCCGGCTTTGCTCTTCAGCCGTCTTTCGACCGCGCCCTTGGACGGCCTTGTCTTCTTGCGCGGCGGTGGCGGCGGTTCGGCGGCCTTGGCGACCAGTGCCGTCAGCCGCGCCCGGGCGTCCGCCCGGTTCTGCTCCTGCGTGCGGAAGCGTCCGGCTTCGATGATGATGACGCCGTCCTTGGTGGCGCGCTGGCCGGCAAGCTTGATGGTCCGTTCGCGCACACGCTCCGACAGGCCCGGTGCATTGGCAGCATCGAAGCGCAATTGCACCGCCGTCGCCACCTTGTTGACGTTCTGGCCGCCCGGGCCGGACGAACGGATGAAGTCCTCGTGCAGGTCACCCGGATTAATCACCGCATCGTCGGTGATGATGATTTTTTCGTCGGCGTTCATGCCGCAGTCATGGCGCGGCAGGCGAAAAAAGAAAAGGCCCGATCGAAGCCGGGCCTTGAAGCGCGACGGCTATTCAGCCGCTACCTGCATGCGTGGTGCAGCGCCGAGCACGGTTGCGTCGACATGGGCCTCGAACTTTTCGAAATTGTCGACGAACATGCCAACCAGCCTTGCCGCCTGCCGGTCATAGGCGGGCTTGTCGATCCAGGTCGATCTCGGGTCGAGAATGGCGCGGTCGACGCCGGTAACCGTCACCGGCACGTCGAAACCGAAATTGGCGTCGGTCCGGAAGTCGGCCGCTTTCAGCGAGCCGTCGAGTGCTGCTGCAAGCAGCGCCCGCGTTGCCTTGATCGGCATCCGCTTGCCGGTGCCGTAAGCGCCGCCGGTCCAGCCGGTGTTGACCAGCCAGCAATCGACGCCGTGGCGGGCGATGAGCTCGCGCAGCAGATTGCCGTATTCCGACGGATGCCGCGGCATGAACGGTGCGCCGAAGCATGTCGAAAATGTCGCTTCGGGTTCAGTAACGCCTTTCTCGGTCCCCGCCACCTTGGCGGTATAGCCGGAGAGGAAATGGTACATCGCCTGCGCCGGGGTCAGCCGCGCGATCGGCGGCATCACGCCGAACGCGTCGGCGGTCAGCATGATGATATTCTTCGGGTGGTTGGCGCGCCCCGTCTTGCTGGCGTTCGGAATGAAGTGGAGCGGGTAGGCGCAGCGTGTGTTTTCGGTCAGCCCGCCATCGTCGAAATCCGGCACGCGACCGGCGTCGAGCGCGACATTCTCCAGCACCGTGCCGAAGCGCTGGGTGGTGGCGAAGATCTCCGGCTCGGCTTCGGCCGAAAGCTTGATCGTCTTGGCATAGCAGCCGCCTTCGAAATTGAAGATGCCGTGCGGTCCCCAGCCATGCTCGTCATCGCCGACCAGCGTGCGCGACGGGTCGGCCGACAACGTCGTCTTGCCGGTCCCGGAAAGGCCGAAGAAGACGGCCGCGTCGCCGGCGAGTCCTTCATTGGCAGAGCAATGCATCGGCATCACGCCTTTTGCCGGCAGCAGATAGTTGAGCACGGTGAATACCGACTTCTTCATCTCGCCGGCATAGGAGGTACCGCCGATCAACACGATCATGCGCGAAAGATCGACGGCGATCACCGTTTCGCCGCGCGTGCCGTGGCGGGCGGGATCGGCGCGGAACGACGGCAGGTCGATGATCGTCAAATCGGGCACGAAATGCTCGAGTTCGGCGGCTGCCGGCCGGATGAGCAGATTGCGGATGAACAAGGAGTGCCAGGCAAGCTCCGTGATCACCCGGGTCGGCAGCTTCAGCTCCTCGTCGGCGCCGCCGACCAGGTCCTGCACATAAAGGTCCTTTCCAGCCGCATGGGCGCGAAAATCGGCAAGCAGCGTATCGAACTGCCCCGGCGAAATCGCTTTGTTGTTGTCCCACCATACATGCGGCGCGGTGCTTTCGTCGCGCACCACGAATTTGTCCCTGGGCGAGCGGCCGGTGTGCTGCCCGGTTTCGGCGGCAAGCGCGCCATGCGCGGTGAGTCGGGCCTCGCCACGGCGGATTGCCTCCTCGTAGAGCGCGGCCGCGCCGAAATTATAGCGCACCACGCCCGTGGTTCTCAGGCCGATCCGATCGATTGTACATGCAGGATTGCGTTTGCCGGCTTCCGACATGGGTGTCCCTTCTTCGATTTACCGCGTCTTTACCGGCGAATTCCGGAACCCCCATTGCAGGAGCTAAAAACGTCAAAACCAGAAAAGGCGAATGATATCAAATCATTAATCGATTTAAATATTTTGAAAGTTGTTTAAATCGTTTATATGTGCAAAAACACTGATGGTTGCCCAAAGGATTGGCGATGTTCATTCGTCCAATCCATATCGAGGTACAATTGTGGCCGCCGGCATGCCGCGCGTGACAGCGGATAGAGCCTATGCCACATTTTGTACCTAATTTGTCCTGCAAAAGCCCCTTCTCGACGAAAGAAGGGACAGCTCATGAGGGAGCCGCTTGAAATGGCAACAATCGCGCTTGTCGACGACGATCGCAACATTCTGACTTCGGTTTCGATCGCCCTCGAATCCGAGGGTTATCGGGTTGAAACCTACACGGATGGGGCGTCGGCGCTGGAGGGACTGGCGGCGCGCCCGCCGAACCTCGCCATCCTCGACATCAAGATGCCGCGCATGGACGGCATGGAGCTGCTGCGCCGGATGCGCCAGAAATCCGACCTGCCGGTGATCTTCCTGACCTCCAAGGACGACGAGATCGATGAACTGTTCGGCCTCAAGATGGGCGCCGACGACTTCATCCGCAAACCCTTCTCGCAGCGTCTTCTGGTCGAGCGCGTCCGCGCCGTGCTGCGCCGCGCCAGTACCCGCGAGGCGGCCGCCAAGGCGCCCAACCAGCAGGCTCGGTCGCTTGAGCGCGGCCAGCTTGTCATGGACCAGGAGCGCCACACCTGCACCTGGAAGGGCGAGCCGGTGACGCTTACCGTCACCGAGTTCCTCATCCTGCATTCGCTGGCCCAGCGTCCAGGCGTCGTAAAAAGCCGTGATGCGCTGATGGATTCGGCTTATGATGAGCAGGTCTATGTCGATGACCGCACCATCGACAGTCACATCAAGCGGCTGCGCAAAAAGTTCAAGGCCGTCGATGATGACTTCGAAATGATCGAAACCCTTTACGGAGTCGGATATCGGTTCCGCGAAGCTTGAGTCGAGCGGGAGCTGCTATTCGATGGCAGTGGAAGTAGAGCGAGTGAGACGATCGGGCGCCGCCAGGCGCCCGCCGCGGATTCTGCCCGCCTTCGTGTCGAAAATCACGGTGCCGATGCGCCGGTTTCTCGGCCATCACATCTTTTCCAGCCTGACGCGGCGTATTCTCTTTCTCAATCTTGCCGGCCTGGCCGTCCTGGTCACCGGCATTCTCTACCTCAACACCTTTCGAGACGGGCTGATCGACGCCCGTGTCGAGAGCCTGATGACCCAGGGCGAGATCATTGCCGGCGCGATTGCCGCATCGGCGACGGTCGAGACCGATTCGATCAGCATCGATCCGGAAAAGCTGCTTGAGTTGCAGGCTGGCGAAAGCCTCGGCCCGGGCTCCGATCAGCTCGACAATCTCGATTTCCCGATCAATCCGGAGCGCGTGGCGCCGGTGCTCAGGCGGTTGATCTCGCCGACGCGCACGCGCGCCCGCATTTACGACCGCGACGCCAACCTGCTGCTCGATTCCCGCCATCTCTATTCGCGCGGTCAGATCCTTCGCTACGATCTGCCGCCGGTCGAAGAGGAGCAGCCGGATCTTCTGGAGCGCATCCAGAAATTCGTCTTCGATTTCTTCCGCAATAAGCAGCTGCCCGTCTATCGCGAGCAGCCGGGCGGCAACGGTGCCGCGTTTCCCGAAGTGGTCAAGGCGCTTACCGGCAGTCCGTCGACGATCGTGCGGATCTCGGAGCAGGGCGAGCAGATCGTTTCCGTGGCGGTGCCGATCCAGCGCTTCCGTGCCGTTCTCGGCGTACTGATGCTGTCGACCGAAGGTGGCGACATCGACAAGATCGTCGCGGCCGAGCGCAAGGCGATCCTGCGCGTGTTCGGCATCGCCGCGCTGGTTACCGCTATCCTGTCGATGCTGCTGGCCTCCACCATCGCCAACCCGCTGCGCCGGCTTTCCGCGGCGGCGGTCAGGGTTCGCCGCGGTGTCAAGAACCGCGAGGAAATTCCCGACTTCTCCGACCGCCAGGACGAGATCGGCAATTTGTCGATCGCCGTGCGCGACATGACCAATGCGCTCTACGCCCGCATTGAGGCGATCGAAAGTTTTGCCGCGGATGTCTCGCATGAATTGAAGAACCCACTCACCTCGCTGCGCAGCGCGGTGGAGACATTGCCGCTGGCCAAGAACGACAATTCGCGCAGCCGGCTGATGGATATCATCCAGCACGATGTGAGGCGCCTGGACCGCCTGATCACCGATATTTCCGATGCCTCCCGTCTCGATGCCGAACTGGCGCGGGAAGACGCGGGAACTGTCGACCTGAAGAAGTTCATCACCGATCTGGTCGCCGTCTCGCGCGAGGCCACACGCAACAAGAAGGCGGTCGAGATCGAATTCAAGGTCGCCAAACTGCCGCAGGGCGTGAAAGGCTACTTCGTCGTCGGCCATGATCTGAGGATCGGCCAGGTGATCACCAACCTGATCGAGAATGCCCGCTCGTTCGTTCCCGAAGAACGTGGCCACATCACCATATCGCTGGCGCGCGCCGGCAAGTTCAACATCGTCACCGTCGACGACAATGGCCCCGGCATCCGGGCCGACAACATCGATCGCATTTTCGAGCGGTTCTATACCGACCGGCCGGCCGGCGAGGCGTTCGGCCAGAACTCGGGCCTTGGCCTGTCGATATCCCGGCAGATCGTCGAAGCCCATGGCGGCACGTTGAGCGCCGAGAACATCCCGGGCACCAAGCCTGGCGAGATCAAGGGCGCCCGCTTCGTGGTGACGCTGCCGGCCGAAGGCTGACGGATGAATTCCAATCACGCCTGGTCCTATTGTGCAGCCTGAAAACATTCACGGCACCGCCATCCTGATAGGTGATTGCGGCATTCTCATCACCGGACCGTCCGGCTTGGGCAAGACGACGCTGGCGCTCGCCTTGATCGATCATTGCAGCCAGCGCGGGCTGTTTTCGCGGCTGATCGGCGATGACCAGCTCTTTGCTGCCGATTGCGAGGGGCGGCTGGTCTGCCGCGCACCAGTCAGCATAGCCGGCCTCGTCGAGGTGCCGGGATTCGGCCCCAAGCCGATACCATTCGAGCCAAGCTGCGTGATCGACCTCATTATCCGGCTGGTGCCAGCCGGCAAAATGGCCCGCTTCCAGGAAGACTGCAGCGAACTCGTTTTCGGCGTACCAGTGCCGCGCATCGATCTTGCCGGGCGCAATGTCGCGGCGGCCTTGCCGGCAGTGATGTCGCGCCTGTCGATTGCGCCTTTCCTGTGATCCGATTTGGATTTTTTGCTGCAATGCGTCAAATTGGTCTGGGCCGGCGCAATTTTGGGCTTGTCAACGGGCCTTGCGTCGACAAGATAGCGCTCCCGCCACCTGGAACGGTCGGCGAGCATAAAATGCGCCTGTGAAGCGGCGATGACGGGAGCCACCAAAGAATGATCGGACTCGTGCTTGTAACGCACGGTCAACTGGCCGCCGAGTTCCGCAATGCCGTGGAACATGTCGTAGGGCCACAAGACAATTTCGAGACCGTGGCGATCGGTGCCGACGATGATATGGAACAACGCCGCCGCGACATTATCGACGCAGTCGGCCGCGTCGATACCGGATCAGGCGTCATCGTTTTGACCGACATGTTCGGCGGCACGCCCTCCAACCTCGCCATTTCCGTGATGGAATCCGGCCGCATCGAGGTCATTGCCGGCATGAACCTGCCGATGCTGATCAAGCTGTCCAGCGTTCGCAAAGGCGACAACATGGCGGCCGCGCTGGATGAGGCGCAGGCTGCCGGCCGCAAATACATCAACGTCGCCAGTCAGCTCCTGAGCAGCAAATGAGCGCGCTGTTGCCGGAAAAGGACAAGATCGTTCGCGACTTTCCGATCGTCAACCAGCGCGGCCTGCACGCGCGCGCCTCGGCCAAGTTCGTTCAAATTGCCAGCGGCTTCAATGCCACGGTCCAGGTCGAGAAGGACGGCGTCAAGGTCGGCGGCACCTCGATCATGGGCCTGATGATGCTGGCGGCGAGCCCCGGCTATTCGATCCGCGTCACCGCCAGCGGCCCGCAGGCCGAAGAGGTCATCGATGCGCTGGAGCAACTGGTTGCTTCCCGTTTTGGCGAGGAATGCTGACGGCGCTCTCTCGTGTTGGTTGCCGCTGAAGACATGCACGGATAAAGATTTCTTTATATCCCATTGTCGTCCGACTCCCGATCTGCTAGTCAGGCCGGCAACTCGCGCCCTCCCACACGCCTTCGGGGCGGGGCGCGTCCCGCAATCAATTCGCATCGGAGCACTGCCATGACGGGTAGCAAGGATTATGTGGTCGCCGACATCGCGCTTGCCGGCTGGGGCCGCAAGGAGATCGAGATCGCCGAAACCGAAATGCCGGGCCTGATGGCCTGCCGCGAGGAATTCGGCGACAAGAAGCCGCTCAGGGGCGCGCGCATCACCGGCTCGCTGCACATGACCATCCAGACCGCGGTGCTGATCGAAACGCTTAAGGCGCTCGGCGCCGATATCCGCTGGGCTTCCTGCAACATCTTCTCGACCCAGGACCACGCTGCCGCGGCCATTGCCGAGGCCGGAATTCCGGTGTTTGCCGTCAAGGGCGAGACGCTGGAGGATTATTGGGTCTACACCGACAAGATCTTCCAGTGGGCCGATGGCGGCACCTCCAACATGATCCTCGACGACGGTGGCGATGCCACCATGTACATCCTGATCGGCGCTCGCGCCGAGGCCGGCGAGGATGTGCTGTCCAATCCGGGCAGCGAAGAGGAAGAGATCCTGTTTGCCCAGATCAAGAAACGCATGCAGGCATCGCCCGGCTTCTTCACCAAGCAGAAGGAAGCGATCCGCGGCGTCACCGAAGAGACGACGACCGGCGTCAACCGGCTCTATCAGTTGCAGAAAAAAGGCCTGCTGCCGTTCCCGGCGATCAACGTCAATGATTCCGTCACCAAGTCGAAATTCGACAACAAATATGGCTGCAAGGAATCGCTTGTCGACGGCATTCGCCGCGGCACCGACACGATGATGGCCGGCAAGGTCGCGGTCGTCTGCGGCTATGGCGACGTCGGCAAGGGCTCGTCGGCTTCGCTCAAGGGTGCCGGTGCCCGCGTCAAGGTCACCGAGGTCGATCCGATCTGCGCGCTGCAGGCAGCGATGGACGGTTTCGAGGTGGTCACGCTCGAAGACGCGGCACCGACGGCAGACATCGTCATCACCACCACCGGCAACAAGGACGTCGTTACCCTCGACCACATGCGCCTGATGAAGGACATGGTGATCGTCGGCAACATCGGTCACTTCGACAACGAGATCCAGGTGGCGTCGCTGCGCAACCTGAAATGGACCAACATCAAGCCGCAGGTCGATATGATCACCTTCCCGGACGGCAAGCGGATGATCCTTTTGTCGGAAGGCCGTCTGCTCAACCTCGGCAACGCCACCGGCCACCCGAGCTTCGTCATGTCGGCGTCCTTCACCAACCAGGTGTTGGCCCAGATTGAGCTGTACACCAAGCCCGGTCAGTACGAGAACCAGGTCTATGTCCTGCCGAAGCATCTCGACGAAAAGGTCGCGCGCCTGCATCTCGATAAGCTCGGTGCCCGCCTGACCGAACTGTCCGGCGAACAGGCCGCCTATATCGGCGTCACCCCGCAGGGACCGTTCAAGCCGGAACACTACCGCTATTAACCACGGCGAAACTTGCCACTAGATATTGAAGCCGGGCGATTGACTTTTCGCCCGGCTTTATTTTTGCGCTGATTGATTCTTCACGCCGATTCGCGCAAGCGCTATGGTGCTGATTCGCGGTCCGGGGACGAGGCCCGGGCGCACGCATCAGGGCGGTCTTGCATTCAGGCGGCGAAGAGGACCAAGACATGCCGGGGGATAACCCGCCTTGCGCGGGACAGGCCGTTTCCGGCGGCCATAACGATTCGATCACGGGCTCCGCTGCCAGAGGCGGCAGCCTTTTATGCCGTGCCGGCAGCCGTGTCGGGGTGCTGCTTGCTTCTTCCGCGCTGGTTGGTCCGCTGCTTGGCTTTGCCGCACATGCCCAAACCCGCGTGGCGCAAAAGGCCGGGCTGTCGGTCAGCACGGTCGAGGTCATGCAACTCGCCATGTTTGTCGGCGTCATGGGGGCGGCATTGCTGTCGGCCATCTTTCTGATCCGCGAAAGGGCGCGCACCGCGGCGGAAAATGCCGAGCTCAGGACCCGCATCGCCGACGTCAATGCCGCGCTGCAGCGCTCCGAGGCGCTGCTCCATTCCCGCGACCAGCGCGTGGTCGTATGGGCCGCCGAAAACAAGAAACCCGAGCTTGTCGGAACATTGCCGATCGAGAGCGGCGCGCCGGAGGACCGGGCGGCCTTCCTGGCTTTCGGCCGCTGGCTGATGCCGCGTTCGGCGGCCGCGTTGGAACATGCCGTGGCGGCGCTGCGGGACAAGGCAAAGCCCTTCGATCTGGTCATCGAATCGCAGGCCGGCCAGCCGCTCGAGGTTCACGGCCGCAAGAGTGCGGCGCATGTATTGGTTCGCTTCGTCTCGCTTTCGGAGACACAGCGAAGCCAGGCCAGGCTGAAGATCGAGAACCAGCGCTTGGCCGCCGACCATGAGACGCTGATCGGACTTCTCGATGCGCTCAAGATGCCGTCATGGCTACGCACCGTCGACGGGCGGCTGAAATGGGTCAACCGGGCCTATGCCGAAGCGGTCGAGGCCGAGAATGCCGAATCGGCGGTTCGTGACAGCAAGGAATTCCTCGGCGGCCAGGCGCGCGACACGATTGCTGCGCAGCACAAGTCGCACCCCGTCTTCGAACAGACGCTCTCCACTGTGATCGAAGGCGACCGCCGTATGTTTGCCGTGACCGACTTTGCCGGGGCGGATGGTTCGGCTGGTCTTGCCTGCGACATCAGCGCCATCGAGGCCATTCGCGCCGAGTATGAGCGGACCGTGCAGAGCCACGCCGATACGCTCGATCAGCTCAACACTGCCGTGGCGATTTTCGATACCGACGAGAAATTGCGGTTTTTCAATCAGGCGTTCCAGAAACTATGGGGCCTCGACAGCGGCTTCCTGCACAGCGCGCCGGACAACGCCTTGCTGCTCGACCGCCTGCGCAGCGAAGGCAAGATTGCCGAGCAGCCCGAATGGCGGCGCTGGAAAGAGAGCTTGCTCGGCGCTTATCGCGCGGTTGAATCGCAGGAGCATTGGTGGCATCTGCCGGACGGCAAGACCATTCGCGTCGTCGCCAACCCGCAGCCCAAGGGCGGCGTCACCTGGGTGTTCGAGAACCTGACCGAGAAGATGGACCTTGAAAGCCGCTACCAGACCGCCGTCCGGGTTCAGGGCGAGACGCTCGACAACCTTGCCGAAGGCGTCGCTGTATTCGGTCCCGACGGCAGGCTGAGATTGTCCAACCCGGCCTTCGCAGCACTGTGGGGGCTGGATGCCGATGCCTCAAAACCCAACGTCCATGTCTCGACGATCCGCGACCTTTGCGACCGCCGTGCCGTCGACAGTCCGTGGGGCGGGTTCGTTGCCGCCATCACCGGCTTCGACGACGAGCGCCGCGACCGCCACGGCCAGACCGAATTGAACAACGGCACCGTTTTGCGCTACGCCGTCATCCCCTTGCCCAACGGCCAGGTGATGATGACCTTCGTCGACGTTACCGACAGCGTCAATGTCGAGCGGGCGCTGAAGGACAAGAATGAGGCGCTGCAAAAGTCCGACCAGATCAAGAACGAATTCGTGCAGCACGTCTCCTATGAGCTGCGCTCGCCACTCACCAACATCATCGGCTTTACCGAGCTTCTTTCACTGCCGTCGACTGGTCCGTTGAACCAGAAGCAACGCGAATATATCGGGCATGTCGGCTCGTCCTCCTCGGTCCTGCTCACCATCGTCAACGACATCCTCGATCTGGCGACGGTGGATGCCGGCATCATGGAACTCGACATTTCCGAAGTTCACATCGATCGAACCATTACAGCCGCCGCCGAACTGGTCGCCGACCGACTGGAGGAACATGCGATCAAGCTTAGGATCGACGCGGCGGCCGCGCCGAAAACCTTCCACGGCGACGAAATCCGCGTCCGCCAGATCCTCTACAATCTGCTCAGCAATGCCGCCAATTACGCGCCGGAGGCGAGCACCATAACGCTCGCCTGCCGCCAACTTGCCGACGGCGTGGAATTTTCCGTTCACGATGACGGTCCCGGCATGCCGCCGGACCTGCTTGACTCAGTGTTCCGGCGCTTCGAGCCGCGCACCAATGGCGGCCGCCGCCGCGGCGCCGGGCTCGGCCTGTCGATCGTCAAGAGCTTTGTCGAACTGCATGGCGGCAGCGTCCGCATCGAGACCGGCAGGGACAAGGGCACGACGGTTGTTTGCGCCTTTCCCGACACGCCGTCCGGCATCCGCGCGGCGGCCGAGTAGCGCGTTCGATGGCGGTATTGGTGCTCGAGCGTTTTCTCGCCGACGAGGCTGCGACGGCAAGGCTTGGTGAGGACCTCGCCATGTCGCTGCGCATTGGCGACGTGCTCGCTCTCAAGGGCGATCTCGGCGCCGGCAAGTCGACCTTGGCGCGGGCGCTGGTCAAGGCACTGGCCGACGATGCCGGCCTCGACGTGCCGAGCCCGACCTTTACGCTGGTCCAGAGTTACGACACGCGTGTGCCGGTCCATCATTTCGATCTCTACCGCTTGGGCGCGGCATCCGAGTTGGACGAGCTGGGTTTCGACGAGGCGCTGACGCAAGGGGCCGCACTGGTCGAATGGCCGGAACGGGCAGAGGCATATTTGCCGAAAACCTCGGTGCTGGTCGAACTTCTCCAGCAGGGCGACGGCCGATTGGCGAGACTATCGGGAGGGGGCGCCGCCTTCGAGCGCGCGGCGCGATCGCTGGCCATGCGCGATTTTCTCGGCCAGGCCGGTTGGGGCGAAGCGCAGCGGCGATATTTCATCGGTGATGCCTCGGCTCGCTCCTACGAGATCGTCACGCTCGCCGGATTTCCGCCGCGCGTGCTGATGAACTCGCCAAGGCTGGTGCTCGGACCGCCAGTCCGCGACGGCAAACCCTATGCCGAGATCGCCCACACCGCGCAATCCGTTTCGGCGTTCGTCGCCATTGACCGTGCCTTGCGGGCCGGCGGCGTCAGCGTCCCGGAAATCCATGCCCAGGATCTCGACCAGGGTTTTCTGCTGCTGGAGCATCTCGGGTCCCAAGGGTTCCTGGACAAGCGCGGCCAGCCGGTGGCCGAGCGCTACGCGGCGGCGGCCGAACTGCTTGCCATGATGCACGGCAAAACATGGCCGGCCAGCATGCAGGCCGGCCCCGGCGTCTTCCACGAGGTGCCGCCTTTCGATCGCGACGCCATGATGATCGAGGCCGAATTGCTGGTCGACTGGTATGTCTCTGCGATATCAGGCGCTCCGCCAAGCGAGGCGTTGCGCGCCGGTTATCGCAGCGAATGGAATGCGGTGCTCGATCGGCTCGAGGGGCGCGAATACACGCTAATGCTGCGCGACTTCCATTCGCCCAACCTGATCTGGCGCGGTGACCGTTCCGGTCACGATCGTCTCGGCGTCGTCGATGTCCAGGATGCGCTCATCGGTCCGTCAGCCTACGACGTCGCCTCGCTCGCCATGGACGCGCGCGTCACCATTTCACCTGAAATCGAAAAGCACACGCTCGCCGCCTATATCGCCGCGCGACGCGACGCCGGCGTCTTCGATGAAGACGAATTCCGCGAAACCTATGCAATCATGGCTGCACAGCGCAATTCCAAGATCCTCGGCATTTTCGTGCGGCTCGAAAAACGCGACAGCAAGCCTTATTATCTGAAGCATCTGCCGCGCATCCGCGATTATCTTCGCCGGGCGCTGGCGCATCCGGCGCTGGCCGGGCTGCAGGATTTCTACATCGCCCACGGCTTGCTGGAGGAACGCTCGATTTGAAGGCTAAGGATTTGGGCCTGAAAGCGTCGGGACCGATGCCGACGACCGCCATGGTGCTTGCCGCCGGGCTCGGCAAGCGCATGCGGCCGATCACCGAGACCATGCCGAAGCCGCTGGTCAAGGTCGCCGGCAAGACATTGCTCGACTGGGGGCTGGACAGCCTAGCCGAAGCCGGTGTCGCCAAGGCCGTCGTCAACGTCCATTACCTGCCGCAACAGATCGTGGACCATGTAGCCCGCCGCAGTGCGCCGAGAATCGTCATCTCGGATGAGAGCAGCGGCCTGCTCGACTCTGCCGGCGGCATCGTCAAGGCATTGCCCAGGTTAGGGGCACCCTTCTATGTGCTCAACGCCGACACCTTCTGGATCGACAGCGGCGTTTCCAATCTCAGGCGACTTGCCCTTGCATGGGAGGGCGCGACAATGGACATTCTGCTGATGCTTGCGGATCTCCAGTCGGCAACCGGACATAGCGGCGGCACCGATTTCCTGATGGCGCCGGACGGCGCGTTGCGGCGTGCGAACAACGATCCGGCCGGCCTGATCTATGCCGGCGCCGCAATCGTCCATCCGCGCATCTTCAAGGACGCGCCGGCCGGCCCGCTGTCGCTCAACGCCTATTTCGATGCGGCAATCGCCGCCGGCCGCCTGTTCGGCATGACGATGCGTGGCCATTGGATCACTGTCGGCACACCCGACGCGATCCCGCGGGCGGAAGCAGTGGTCGCTGCCGCGCTTGCCGGCACGCCCGATGCTCTTGCTGAGGCACCCGGCGCTCTTGCCGAGTCGAAATGAGCGGCTCCCGCCGCGTTTTCTCGATCCCGCCCGGAGCGCCGTTCCTGCCGACGCTGGCCGAGGCGCTGCTTGCAGGGCGCCTGGTTCCCGGCTTTGCCTATGATGGCGATCCGCTGGTGCTGGCCGATCTCACCATCTACGTGCCGACGCGCCGTGCAGCGCGGGCGCTTCGCGGCGTCTTCGTCGATGCTCTCTCGCGCTCCGGAAGCCGTTCGGCGATCCTGCCGGTCATCCGCCCACTTGGTGAGTTTGATGAAGATGAAGCCGCCTTCGAGACGGAAGCTTCGGCCGCCATCGACTTTGCGCCGCCGATCGCCGCGGTCGAGCGTCTTCTGCTGCTTGCGCCGCTGGTGCGGGCGTGGAAACGCCGCCTGCCGGCACATGTCGCGGCATTGTTCGACGAGGAGATCGTCATCCCGGCCTCCGCCGCCGACGCCATCTGGCTGGCGCGCGACCTTGCACGGCTGATGGATGAGATCGAGACGGAAGGCACGGATTGGGCGAGGCTCGCCGACCTTGTAACCGGCAACCTTGCAGGCTGGTGGCAGGTGACGCTCGATTTCCTGACCATCGTGACTGAGAACTGGCCGAAGCTGCTCGAGGAACGCCGTCGCTCCAATCCGGCATCGCATCGCAATGCCCTGATAAGGCTGGAAGCGGCGCGGCTGAAGCGCAATCCACCCGCCGGGCCGGTGATCGCCGCCGGCTCTACCGGCTCCATCCCCGCCACGGCCGAGCTGCTTGCCGTAATCGCCGGTCTGCCCAATGGCGCTGTTGTGCTGCCCGGCCTCGACCGGACGCTGGACGAGCCGTCCTTTGCCGCCGTCAGTGCACCTGGTGCGCGGCCGGCTTTGCTTGGCCATCCGCAATACGGCCTGGCAAAGTTGATCGGCAAGATCGGGGTGCTTCGGGCCGATGTCGGGGAGCTTGCTGTTGCGCCGCGGCCACTTGCGCTGCGCGCCGCACTTGTCGGCGAGGCGCTGCGGCCGGCGGAGACCACCGAGCTCTGGGCCGAGACGCGCGCGCGCTTCACCGCTGGCGATAGTGCCGAGGCCTTCGCTGGTGTGACGCTTCTCGAGGCCGCCAGCGAACGCGACGAAGCCGTGGCGATCGCCGTTGCGCTCAAACAGGCCGTCGAACGGCCCGGCCAGCGCGCCGCACTGGTCACCGGCGACCGCGCGCTGGCGCGACGCGTCTCGGTCGAGCTGTTGCGCTTCGGCGTCGCCGCCGACGATTCCGGCGGCACGCCGCTCATCAACACGCCAGCCGCCAGCCTGCTCCGGCTGGCGCTTCAGGCGGCGTTCCGCCCGGGCGATCCGGTCGCCCTGCTGTCACTGCTCAAGCATCCCTTGCTTGGCCTCGGCCTGGAGCGGGCAAGCGTCCGCCATGCGGCCGAAATCGTCGAACTCGTGGCGCTGCGCGGCGGCACCGGTCGCCCGGACGTCGCGTCGCTGCCGCAACTCTTCGGTGCCCGGCTTGCCGAATTCGACGACGGCGGCAATCGCCGCCCGCCTTTCTGGCGATCGCGCCTCTCGGTCAGGCGCATCGAACAGGCGCGCGATCTGCTGATCCGGCTAACGGCTGCGCTGGCGCCGCTGGTTGCCTTTCGCGGCGAGGAGAATGCCGATCTTGCCACGCTTGTGCGCGCCAGTGTCGGCGTGCTCGAAAGCCTCGGCCGCGCTGCTGACGGAAGCCTCAGCGAACTCTATGCCGGCGATGCCGGTGAAAAGCTTGCCGAGCTCTTGCGCGGTCTGATCGCGGCCTCGGTGTCGTTCTCCTTCGCCGCGGACGAATGGCCCGATGTGATGGAGGCGCTGATTGCGCCCGAAATGGTCAAGCCGGCGCAGGGCACCGACAGGAGCATCGCCATCTGGGGCGTGCTGGAAGCGCGGCTTCAGGATATCGACACGCTGGTCGTCGGCGGACTCAACGAAGGCGTGTGGCCGCGCAAGCTGGAGAGTGACCGCTTTATGTCGCGGCTGATGAAGACCGGCATCGATCTTGAACCGCCGGAGCGGCGCATCGGCCTTGCCGCCCATGATTTCCAGATGGCCATGGGCGCCAAAAAAGTGGTGCTGGCTCGCTCCGCCCGTTCCGGCGACGCTCCGTCGGTGCCGTCGCGCTGGCTGCAGCGTATCCTTACCTTCGTCGGCGAGGACCATGCTGTGGCACTTCGCCGGCGCGGCGATGAACTGCTTGCCTGGGCGCGTGCGCTTGATGCCGGCGAAAAGCAGGACTTTGCGCCGAGGCCGCAGCCGAAACCGCCGCTCGCCCTGCGGCCGCACCACTTCTCGGTCACCGAGATCGAGACGCTACGTCGCGACCCGTATGCGGTCTATGCCAGAAGGATACTCGGCCTGATGCCACTCGATCCGGTCGTTCGTGATCCGGGCGCTGCCGAGCGCGGCACGCTGTTTCACGCCATTCTGCACCTCTTCTCAGCGAGGGTGGCCGACCCGCGCGCGCCGGAGGCGCTGGACGGGCTCATCGCCGCCGGCCGGTCCTGCTTTGCCGATGCTGCCCTGCCCGCCGATGTCGAGGCGGTGTGGTGGCCGCGCTTCGAAAAGCTTGCCGCCGGCATTATCGAATGGGAGCGCGGCCGGGCCGCCGCCGTGGTACGGCGGCACGCCGAGGAACGCGCCGAAAAGACCGGCGTCGGCCGATCCGGCGTGACCCTGTCCGGCTATGCCGATCGCATCGATCTGCTGGCCGGCGGCATGGCCGACATCCTCGATTACAAGACCGGCTCCTCGCCATCCAAAGCGCAGGCGCACACGCTGCTCGCGCCGCAACTGGCGCTGGAGGGCGCGCTGCTGCGTCGCGGCGCCTTCAAGGAGCTTGGCGCATGCGAGCCGTCGCAATTGGCCTTCGTGCGGCTGAAGCCGAACGGAGAGGTGTTCGAGGAATCGATCCTCGAATACAACCGCAAGCCGCGAACCGCCGCCGATCTCGCCGAAGAGGCTTGGGCGCGGCTGGAAAAACTGCTGATCCACTACGCCGACCCGGCGACCGGCTATCTGTCGCGGGCGCTGCCGTTCCGCGAAGGTGAGACCGACGGCGACTACGACCATCTCGCCCGCGTGCTGGAATGGTCCGCCGGCGGCGACGCCGACGAGGA
Organism: Mesorhizobium sp. M1295; assembly: GCF_040318135.1. NCBI lineage: Bacteria > Pseudomonadati > Pseudomonadota > Alphaproteobacteria > Hyphomicrobiales > Phyllobacteriaceae > Mesorhizobium > Mesorhizobium sp. M1295. Next base: position 141,206 of record NZ_JAMYLU010000003.1, on the reverse strand, counting down.
GGGAGGGGAGGCGTGAAGAAGGCCTATCCCATCCCGAGCGACACCGCCGCCAGCCAAGCGAGCGCCTCCGACCCGCATAACTCCGCATGGGTGTCGGCAAACGCCGGATCGGGCAAGACCCATGTGCTCGCCCAGCGCGTCATCCGGCTTTTGCTGCGCGGCACCGATCCGTCCAAGATCCTGTGCTTGACCTATACGCGCGCCGCCGCCGCCAACATGTCGAACCGGGTGTTTTCGACCCTGTCGCAATGGACGGCGCTTGGTGATGCCGAGCTCTCGACACGGATAGAGGCGCTGGACAGCCGCCAGCCCGACCGCGAAACCATGCGCCGGGCGCGGCGGCTGTTTGCCGAGGCGCTGGAAACACCGGGCGGGCTGAAGATCCAGACCATTCACGCCTTCTGCGAATCGGTGCTGCATCAGTTCCCGCTGGAAGCCAACATCCCGGCGCATTTCGAAATGCTTGATCCGCAAATGGAGGCTTCGCTGTTTGCCGCCGCCCGCCGCGACATGATCTCCGGCGGTGTTGCAGGCGATGCGGCACTGGCCGAAGCTTTTGCCACCGTGCTGGAGCGCGGCGGCGAACATGGGCTCGACGCATTGCTGGCCGAAATCGTGCGCAAGCGCGACGGTCTGCGCGCCTTCATCGCCATGGCCGGCGGCGATGGTTTTCAGGCGCTGTTCGACGAGTTCCAATTCCGAGCCGGCCAGACCGCCGAAGGCATAGCCGACTCGGTCTGGCCGCTGCCCGGCTTCCTCCCGGATTATCTCGTCACCTTTTCACGGGCGGCCGAGGCCGCCGATGCACGCATCGTGCTGAACAATCTGCTGCCATACGCCCGTCTTGCCTTCGCCGAGCAGGATCCGGTCCGACGCCTGAATCTGCTTGCCAAGGCTCTCCTGAGGGCCGATGGCGAGCCTTATGATCCGGCAAAGACGTTCAAGAAGGCGCTGCTCGACCGGCTGCCCGATCTTGCCGAACGTTATCTCGTGGCGGTCGACGCCATTCTCGAAATCTCCGACCGGCTGGCCTTGTTCAGGATGTTGGAAGGCACGCGTGCCGCGCTGACCATCGCCGACTGGCTGATCGCCCGCTACGAGCAATTGAAGCGCGCCCGCGGCTTCCTCGACTTCAACGACCTGATCACCCGCACTGTCAATCTACTGGCGCGGCCCGACGCCGGCCCATGGGTGCAATATAAGCTCGACCAGGGCATCGACCACATCCTCCTCGACGAGGCGCAGGACACCAGTCCCGACCAGTGGGAGGTGGTCAAGCGGCTGGCGGAGGAGTTCTTTGCCGGGCTCGGCGCACGCGACACCGTCCACCGCACCATCTTTGCGGTCGGCGACGAAAAGCAGTCGATCTATTCCTTCCAGGGGGCCGCTCCGGATTCCTTTGCCGACAGCCGGCTTTTGTTTGCGGGCAAAGTCAGATCCGCTGACGCCGCCTTCGCCGATCTCAAGCTGACCTGGTCGTTTCGCTCGACCGACGACGTGCTTGCGGCGGTGGATCGTGTCTTTGCCGACCCGAACGTGCGGCGCGGCATCAGCCACGATCCCGATCCGCTCGACCACAAGGCGATCCGCACCGATGCGCCGGGTTATGTCGAGGTCTGGCCGTCGATAGGCGCCGATGTCGTCGACGAACCAGACGATTGGACGCAAGCGGTCGACCATGCCCATGCGCCGGCGGTGCGCGTTGCGGAAAACGTCGCCGCAACCATTGCCGGCTGGATCGGCAACGGTGAGGTCATCGAAGGCCGCGGCAAGAAACTGCGGCCCGGCGACGTGCTGGTGCTGGTGCGCAAGCGCGATCGCTTCGTCCATGCGCTGACGCGGGCGCTGAAGCGCCGCGACATTCCGGTGGCCGGCGCCGACCGGCTCAGCCTGCCCGGCCACATCGCGGTGAAGGACCTGATCGCACTCGGCCATTTTCTCATCCAGCCGCAGGACGATCTGTCGCTGGCCGCCGTGCTGCGCAGCCCGATCTTCGATGTCTCGGAAGAGCAGCTTTTCGCGCTTGCTGCCGAGAGGCCGTCGGGCGTCTCGCTGTTCGCCTCGCTGCGCCGGCATGCCGGCGAAAGCGAGGCGTTGGCCGCCGTCGTCAGCCGGCTCGACACATGGTCGAACGAAGTCGCATTCAAGCCGGTGTTCGAATTTTACGCCGGAGCTCTCGCCCGCGACGGCCTGCGCAAGAAGATGATCGCGCGGCTCGGTCCGGAGGCCGGCGACATCCTCGACGAATTCCTGAATTTCTGCCTGGCCGAGGAGCGGACCGGCCTGCCGGGACTGGAATCCTTCCTGTCGACATTGGAAAACGCCGGCCCCGAGATCAAGCGCGAAATGGACCAGACCCGCGACGAGGTTCGCGTCATGACCGTGCATGCCGCCAAGGGCCTGGAAGCGCCGGTGGTATTCCTGGTCGATGGCGGCTCCGCGCCGTTCAGCGACCAGCACCTGCCGAGATTGATGCCGTTCGAAGGGTCGGGCGACTGCTGGGAGGGCAAGGGCTATCTCTGGCGGTCGGCCAGCGATGTCGCCAATGGATTTTCACGCGCCGCATCGGCCCGCGCCCGCGAGCTCGCCGACGACGAATACCGCCGGCTGCTCTATGTCGGCATGACTCGCGCCGAGGATCGGCTGATCGTCTGCGGCTACCATGGCAAGCGGGCGCAGAATACCGGCACCTGGCATTCGGTCGTCAGCCGCGCGCTGGTCGGCGCCGCTGAAAGCGCGGAACGCCGGCATCCCGCCACTGGCGAGACCGTGCATCGTTTCCAGGTGACGAAGCTGCCGCCCATGCCACTGGCGGCAGTGGATGAGGCACGGCAGGCGGAACGCTTTGCGCCACTGCCGGAAACCCTGTTCCAGCCTTTGCCGCCTTTCGAGGAACTGCCGCGGCCGCTCTCGCCGTCCGGCGCCTCGGTGCTGATCGACGAGGCGCGGCAAGCGGTGGCCGACACGCGTTCGCCGGTATTGGATGCCGACGCCGAGCCCGGCTTTGCCGTGATTCGCGGGTTGGCGCTGCACAAATTGCTGCAGATGCTGCCCGGCATCGCCGAGGGAAAACGCCAGGATGCCGCCGAGCGCTATTTGGCGCGCGCCGGAGCTCAATGGCCTGAAGACGAGCGCGACAAAGCCTTGGCTGGCGTTTCCAGAATTCTTGCCGACAGCCGCTTCGCGCCGCTGTTTGCACCAAACTCGCGCGCTGAAGTCGCCATCATGGGCAGCCTGGAGGTGAGGGGCAAACTGCGCTCGATCTCCGGCAAGATCGACCGGCTGGCAGTAACGCCGGACAAGGTTTCGATCGTCGACTACAAGACCAATCGGCCAGCGCCAGCTACGCTCGCCGAAGTGCCGCAAGCCTATGTTCTGCAACTCGCACTTTATCGCGCGCTGCTTCAGCCGCTCTATCCGGGACGCGAGGTCTCGGCGGCGCTGCTGTTCACCGAGGCGCCGCGGCTGATCGAACTGCCGGCGGCCGCAATGGACGACGCGCTTGCTAGACTCACGGGAGCGTGACACAACACTTGCTTGAAGACGGACACGATCACCACCACATTTGGTGCGACGAACAAATCGAAAGGATCTCAGCATGGCCACCGTCAAGGTCGACAAGAGCAATTTCCAGGCCGACGTGCTCAACGCCAAAGAGCCGGTCGTGGTCGATTTCTGGGCGGAATGGTGCGGCCCGTGCAAGATGATCGCCCCGGCGCTTGAGGATATCGCCATCGAACTCGGCAGCAAGATAAAGATCGCCAAGCTCAACATCGATGAGAATCCTGAGCTGGCCGCGCAGTTCGGCGTGCGCTCGATCCCGACGCTGATGATCTTCAAGGGCGGCGAAGTCGCCGATATGAAGGTCGGTGCTGCGCCGAAAACGGCATTGTCGCACTGGATCAACGGCAGTCTCGCCTGATCCGATCAAAATTTTGCAGAAAAGCCCGGCCTCGCGCCGGGCTTTCTTTTGCTGGCGTCATTGGTGGGCCGCTCTGGCACTCGCGGCTTGCCGCCCCGTATTCTTCTCTTCTGAATACAAAGGAGAAGCGATATGACCGGATCCGCCAAGGCCACCGTCTTCATCGACAATGAGCGCGTCATCGTCACCGAATACCGCTTCGCCCCGGGCGACAACACCGGCTGGCACCGCCATGGCCACGACTATGTGATCGTGCCGTTGACCGACGGCAAGGTGAAGCTCCTGACCAAGGATGGCGAATCCTTCGCCGAAATGAAGAAGGGCGCGCCCTATTTCCGCAACGAGGGCGTCGAACATGACGTCATCAGCGCAAACGATGGCGAATTCGCCTTCATCGAGGTCGAGCTGAAGTAGTCCACCAACCATCGGCTGCGCCGCTACAATTGTCCGGCGAGGCGCGATCACCAATCCGCGATGCGATCGCCGCCGACGAATTGTGCGCTTTTCTCAGTGTATTCGAACAGTTCGATCTTCACGCCGTTGGGGTCGCGGATCCAAGCCTGGTAGGTGTCATCGCACGCGCGTTTCTTGGAAGTGACATCAACCCCCTCTGACCTCAGATGGGCGATCGCGGCGTCGATGTTTTCCACTTCGAGGCAGAAGTGGTTGATCTGGTTCAAGTCGCTATAGCTCGCGCCGTCTTTCTGGAACACTTCGACATGGCTACGGCTGCCGCAATTGAGATAGAAGCCGAAAATCTTGCCGTCGCGCAGGAAATTGAACTGCGTATCCATGCCGAGGACGTCCCGATAGAAGCTTCGCGTCTTCTCCAGGTCATTCGCGAAAATGCAAACGTGAGCGAGCTGCTTTACCTTGATCATGATTGGCTCCTCGCGGTGATCTGATAGGTGTGGCGTCATCATGGCCCGGGTGGAGGCACGCCTCAAACCGGCGGTGTGCCGTTTTCGGCCAATACCGCACCGGCCAGGTAAAGCGAGCCGCCGATAAGGATGCGCGGCGGCGGTCCGTCCCATGTGTCGCGCAGCAGCATCAGCGCATTGGCGACGGAACTGACGGGTTCGGCCGACAGGCCGGCCTCGATGGCGCGCGTCGCCAGTTCGTCGTTCGGCACGCCGGCGTCGCTCGTGCTCACCGGCACGGTGTAGACATGCCGCACCAGCCCTTTGAAGGCACGGAAATAGCCGCTCTGGTCCTTGGTGTTGATCATGCCCGAGATCAGGAACAGCGGCCGCGGGTTCTTTTCCTCCTGCTCGGCCAGCGCCTCGGCGACGACCACGCCGGCGCCGGGATTATGGCCGCCGTCGAGCCAGATGTCGGCGCCCTTCGGCGCCAGTTCGCCCAGCCGCCCCTGCGGCAGCTTTTGCATGCGGCCCGGCCAGATGACATTGGCCATCGCTTTCTCGGCGGCGCGGTGGCTGATCTCGAAGCCCGCCGCCTTGACCGCCGCGATCGCCGCTGCCGCATTGGCGAATTGGTGGCGCCCCGGCAGGCGCGGCGGCGCCAGGTCCATCAATCCGTCTTCGTCCTGATAGACCATGCGGCCGTTTTCCTCATAGGCGAGGAAATCCTGGCCATAGACGAAGGCGGGGCAGTCGAGCCGTTCGGCGGTTTCGATGAGCACCTGCTGCGCCGTCTCGCTTTCCTGCGCGCCGATGACGACCGGGCATCCACGCTTGATGATGCCGGCCTTTTCGGCGGCGATCAGTTCAACGCGGTCGCCGAGATAGGCTTCGTGGTCGAGCGAGACCGGCATGATCACCGACACGGCCGGCTCGGCGATGACATTGGTGGCGTCGAATCGGCCGCCAAGGCCGACCTCGAGGATGACGGCATCGGCCGGATATTCGGAAAACAGCACGAAGGTGACTGCGGTGAGGATTTCGAACACGGTGATCTTCTGGCCTTGATTGGCCTTGGCGACGCGGGCGATGGCTTCGGCGAAGACCTTGTCGTCCACCAGCCTGCCGCCGCCATCGGCGGCCAGTCGGTAGCGCTCATGCCAGTTCACCAGATGTGGCGATGTGTGGACATGGACGCGGTAGCCGGCGGCTTCGAGCAGCGCCCGTGAAAAGGCGGCACAGGAGCCCTTGCCGTTGGTGCCGGCGATGTGGATGACCGGCGGCAGCTGGTCCTGCGGGTTGCCGAGGCGCTCGAGTAGCCGCGAAATGCGGTCAAGCGAAAGGTCGAAGCCCTTCGGGTGAAGCGCCATCAGGCTTTCGATTTCGCGGTCGGCGGCAAGCGTGGTCATGAAGGAATCCTAAGCGTGCGCACAACGGCACACAACAGCCGCCCGCGCCGCATGATGTCGTGTCAGGCTTGCGGCCTGGCCTCGACCGGGATCACCGACGGCGGCAGGATTTCCGGCTCCTGCGATTTTTGCTCTTCCGGCAGCTTGAGCAGCATTCTCAGCAGCCGCGCAATCGTCTGGCGCATCTCCAGCCGTGACACCACCATGTCGACCATGCCGTGTTCCATCAGATATTCGGCGCGCTGGAAGCCGTCGGGCAGCTTTTCCCTGATGGTCTGCTCGATGACGCGCGGGCCGGCAAAGCCGATCAGGGCGCCGGGCTCCGCAATGTGCACGTCACCCAGCATGGCGTAGGAGGCGGTGACGCCGCCGGTCGTCGGGTTGGTCAGGACGACGATGTAGGGAAGGCCGGCCTCCTTCAGTCTGTCGACGCCGACCGTGGTCCGCGGCAACTGCATCAGCGACAGGATGCCTTCCTGCATACGGGCGCCGCCGGAGGCCGCAAACAGGATCAGCGGCCGCTTGCGCTGCAGGGCGACCTCAAAGCCATGCACGATGGCGTCACCGGCCGCCATGCCGAGCGAGCCGCCCATGAAGGCAAAATCCTGCACCGTCACCACCACCGGCAGGCCTCCGACGGTACCCAGCGCATTGATGATGGCGTCTTCCATGCCGGTCTTGGCCTTGGCATCCTTCAGCCGGTCTACATAGCGCTTCTCGTCGCGGAACTTGAGTGGATCCTGCACCACCTTGCGGTTTTCCAGCGTTTCGTATTTGCCGTCGTCGAGGAAGAACTTCAGCCGTTCCTTGGCCGATATCTTCATATGGTGGCCGGAGGACGGGATGACGAACTGGTTCTGCTCCAGATCCTTGTGGAACACCATTTCGCCGGTCTCGGGATCCTTGATCCACAGGTTTTCCGGCATGTCGGTGCGGCGGCCGAGCATCGAATTGATCTTCGGGCGGACGTAATTGGTGATCCAGTTCATCGCTTCGGCTCCTGTCCTTACGAAGAGTTAGACCATGATCCCGAAAAGTGGAAACCGGTTTTCGGCAAAGATCATGGTCAACCAGATGATCAAGACTATTCGGCGGCAGCAAGGCGAGCCGCGCGAACCCCTTGCGACAGCCCGCTGACCAGCGTGGCGACGGCTTCTGCCGGATCGGCGGTCTTTTCGCCCTTCGGCCCGAGCACGTTGGCGACCGCATTGACGATCGCCGTGCCGACGACGACGCCGTCGGCCGAGGCACCGATGGTGCGCGCCTGCTCGGCGGTCTTGACGCCGAAGCCGACGCAGACGGGCAGGTCGGTATGGCTCTTGATGCGCTTGACCGCTGCCGCCACCTTGCCGGTGTCGGCCAGCGCCGAACCGGTAATGCCGGTCATCGAGACGTAGTAGACGAAGCCCGATGTGTTCTGCAGCACCTTGGGCAGGCGCTTGTCGTCGGTGGTTGGTGTCGCCAGCCGGATGAAGTTGATGCCGGCCTTGAGTGCCGGGATGCAAAGCTCCTCGTCCATCTCCGGCGGCAGGTCGACGACGATCAGCCCGTCTATGCCGCTAGCAATCGCGTCCTTCAGGAAGCGGTCGACACCATAGATGTAGATCGGGTTGTAATAGCCCATCAAAACGATTGGTGTTTCACTGTCGCCGGCGCGGAATTCCGAGGCCATCTTCAGCGTCTTGACCAGGGTCTGGCCGCCCTTCAGCGCCCGCAGGCCGGCCGCCTGGATCGCCGGGCCGTCGGCCATCGGATCGGAAAACGGCATGCCGAGCTCGATGATGTCGCTGCCGGCGCCAGGCAGCGCTTTCATGATCGACAGCGACGTGTCGTAGTCGGGGTCGCCGCCCATGAAATAGGTGACGAGTGCCGGTCGGCCTTCGGCCTTCAGCTTCGCCATGCGGCGGTCGATACGGGTGGTCATGATCAGATCTCCATGCCCAGCATATTGGCTACCGTATGCACGTCCTTGTCGCCGCGGCCGGACAGATTGACGATGACGATCTGGTCCTTGTCCATATCAGGCACGATCTTCACCGCCTGCGCGATGGCGTGGGCGGATTCCAGCGCCGGAATGATGCCCTCGACGCGCGTCGTCAGCTGAAACGCCTCCAGCGCCTCGTCGTCGAGGATCGGCACATAGTCGACGCGGCCGGAATCGCGCAGCCACGAGTGCTCTGGCCCGACGCCAGGATAGTCGAGCCCGGCCGAGATCGAGTGGCCGTCCATGATCTGGCCGTCGGCGTTCTGCAGGAGGTAGGTACGGTTGCCATGCAGCACGCCGGGCGCGCCGGCACTCATCGAAGCGCAATGCTCGATGCCATCGAGGCCGCGGCCGCCGGCTTCGACGCCGATGATGCGAACCTCTTTGTCGTCGAGGAAGGGATGGAACAGGCCGATGGCGTTGGAACCGCCGCCGACACAAGCGATGATGGTGTCCGGCAGCCGGCCTTCCTGCTCGAGGATCTGGGCGCGCGCCTCGGTGCCGATCACCGATTGGAAGTCGCGCACCAGCTCTGGATAGGGGTGGGGGCCGGCGGCGGTGCCGATCAGGTAATAGGTGTCCTCGACATTGGTCACCCAGTCGCGCAACGCCTCGTTCATGGCGTCCTTCAGCGTGCCGTGGCCGGCGGTCACCGGCCGCACTTCCGCGCCCAGAAGCTTCATGCGAAAGACGTTGGGGCTTTGCCGGGCGACATCGGTCGCGCCCATATAGACGATACAGGGAAGCCCAAAGCGCGCCGCCACTGTAGCGGAAGCGACGCCATGCTGGCCGGCTCCGGTCTCGGCGATGATCCTCGTCTTGCCCATGCGCTTGGCGAGCAGGATCTGGCCGAGGCAGTTGTTGATCTTGTGCGAGCCGGTGTGGTTCAGATCCTCGCGCTTGAAATAGACCTTTGCGCCGCCCCCGAGGCCCTTGGCTGCGGAAACCTCGCGAAGATGCCTGGTCAAGCCTTCGGCGAAATAGAGCTTCGACGGCCGCCCGGCGTAATGCGTCGAGAGATCGGTCAGTTCGGCCTTGAAGCCCGGATCGTTCTTGACCTCGTTCCAGTGCCGCTCCAGCTCAAGGATGAGCGGCATCAGCGTTTCGGCAACGAAACGACCGCCAAAAATGCCGAACATGCCCTGCTCGTCGGGGCCGGTGCGGAAGGAATTCGGTATCGCCGGCTTATCCATCGCCGATCTCCTGGTCTGTGGTTTGAAGCGTGGTCAGGCGGCGCGGTTGTCGCGTGCTGCCCCGACGGCCCGGAAAAATTGTTCGATCAGCGCCGGTTCCTTGACGCCCGGCGCGCTTTCCACGCCTGAGGAAAGATCTATTCCGCGCGGGTTCGCCAGCCGAAGGGCGTCGCCGATATTGCCGGCATTGAGCCCACCGGAAAGCATGTAATCGACGCCGGCGTCAAGGCCGGCCAGAATGCGCCAGTCGAAGGCAAGACCGTTGCCGCCCGGCAGTTCCGAACCCTTAGGCGGCTTGGCATCGAACAGAAAGCGGTCGGCAATGCCGATGAAGGGTTTAACCCGCTCGAGATCGGCAGCCTCGCTGACCGGCAGTGCCTTCATCACCGGCAAGCCGTAGCGCGCCTTCACCTCAGCCACCCGGTCGGGCGTTTCGGCGCCGTGAAGCTGCAGCATGTCGGGCTGCATTTTTTCGAAGATCTCGTCCAGGAACGCGTCGCTGGCGTCGACCGTCACCGCAACCGCCTTGGTCTTGCCGCGCGCCGCTTCGCGCAGGCGGCCGGCTTCCACCGGCTCGACATAGCGCGGGCTTTTGGCAAAGAAATTGAAGCCGACATGGCTGGCGCCGCCGGCCAATGCCGCGGCCAGTGCCTTGTCAGTCTTCAATCCGCATATCTTGATGTCCAGCGCCATGGCGCGGGATTGGCACGAAACGACCAAAGAGTCGAGAAAAAGCATCCTGTTTGCCGCCGGCGCGGAACGCGCTACCTTGCTAATGTAAGAGCGGAACGCGCTACCTTGCTCAGGCACAAAGGCGGGAGAACAAAGACCATGCCGGAAAAGACCGTCGCGGAACTCAGGCAAAAGCTGGCGCAGGCCCATGAGGTCATCGCTCATTTGATGGACAAGGCAGCCTTCAACGGCGCGGAGGCGCATCGGGCGCTGGCTTATTTCAGCAACGATGGCTTCGAGAAGGATTTCCTGCCCTGGCCGCGCCATGTCGACGAGGGATTGCGGCCGGAGGAGTTGAACGCCGCCAACGACGATTGAATCGGACAACTACTCGAACGTGATCGCCTGCAGCGCGCCGCCATTGCGCTTGAGCCAATCCTTGCAGCGCTCGGTGTCCGGGCACAGCTGCTCGCATAATTTCCAGAATTTCGGGCCGTGGTTCATCTCCTTGAGATGCGCCACCTCGTGCGCCACGAGGTAGTTTATCACCGGCCGCGGCGCCATCATGATGCGCCAGGAAAACGACAGATTGCCGTCCGACGTGCAGGACCCCCAGCGGCTCGACGTATCCTTGAAGCGGATCGCCTTGGCGCGCTTGCCGACCGCAGCACTGTGCTTGGTCACCAGCGCCTCGATCTCGCGCTTGGCTTCGCGCTTGAGGAAATCGGCGATGCGGCGCGGCAGATGCAGGCGCTCACCATGCACGATCATCAGCGGACCGCGCTCGTCGCGCGACAGCGTGACTGTACCGCGTTTCGACGGTTCATGGACGATGCGATGCGGCACACCGCGCACCGGTATCTTGATGCCGGGCCGCACCTGCGGCCGGTTGGGCACCTTGGCCAGCCTTTGCTCCAGCCAGTCCTGATGACGGTCGAGGAATCTTTCCACCTCGCCGCGCCGCAGCCCCGGCGGCACGGTGATGCGCAGGCCGCGGCCGCCGGAATCGATGCGCAGCGTCAGGCGCCGCGCCCTGTCGTTCTCGACGATCTTGAGCGGCAGCGTGCGGCCGGCAACGCAATGCTCGCGCTCCACGACGGGCGTGGGCTTGGGTTTCGTCGGGGTGCGAAAGAAGCCGAAGGACATTCCGGGACGATACGTGATTCGAGGGAAACGACTAGAACAAAAAAGAAACGGCGCCGCTGACGCGACGCCGTTGGATTATCTATCTGGGCACGGGACCCTTACTCGTCGAGCAGGCCTGGCGTGGACTTGCCGGTGGTTTTGTTGTTCGTCGTCGACCCGGTCGTGGGAGACGTCGACTTGTTGCGGTTGGCCATGAAACGATCGAACTCTTCCTGGTCCTTCGCGCGGCGCAATTCGCGGGCATATTCGTCGAACTCGCTCAGCATCTCGTCGAGCTTGCGGCGTTCCTCGGCAAGCCGCTCGAGTTCCTTTTCGCGCCAGTCGTCGAAAGCGACGTTACCGGTGCGGGCGGAGCCATGCCCCCAGCGCGCGGCCTTGTCGGAACCGCGGCGGCAGCCGGCGAAGATGCCGTCGGTGGCGCGGTTGACGTCGCGCTTGAAGCCGTCGAGCCGGTCGCCCCAGATGATGTAGGCGAGCATGGCGAAGCCGAGCGGCCAGAACACCATGAACCCGATCACCATCAGCGCGATGGTCGCCGGCGTCCAGGCCGGACGGATCAATGCAGATGTGTTCATTTCTCCCAATCCTTCAGTTGGAGACAGCCAAATCCGGCTGCGTGGAATCGAAATGGGATGGAGAAAACGGCGATTCAAGACAGCAACCGCCAAAACCGGACAAGCGGCTGAAATGATTATCGCTTTTTGAGCATTTCAAGGAAAAGCACGACCAATCCGGCGATCAGGCCCCAGAACGCCGCGCCGACGCCGAACAGCGTCAGCCCTGATGCGGTGACGGCGAAGGTGACGGTAGCGGCCATCCGCTCGTCCTCGTCTTTCAAGGCGATCGACAGCGCATTGGCGAGCGGTGCCATCAGCGCCAGGCCGGCGACCAGCGCGATCAGGCTCTGCGGCAATACGGCGAAGATCGCCACCAGCGAGGCGCCGAACAGGGCAAAGACAAGATAGGCCAGCGCGTAGAACGGGCCGGTCTTCCAGCGCTCGGCCGGATCAGGATGCACGTCGGGTCCGGTGCAGATCGCCGCCGAGATCGCCGCCAGATTGGTCGTCGAGGCGCCGAACGGCGCCGTCAGCAGCGAAAACAGGCCGGTGACGCCGATCAGCGGCCCGGGTTCGGGATGATAGCCGGCTGCCCTCAGCACGGCGAGGCCGGATAGGTTCTGCGAGGCCATGGTGACCAGATAGAGCGGCAATGCCAGGCCGATGATCGAAGCGGCGGTGAACTGCGGCATTACCAGCGTCAAGCTCGAGAGTTCCGGTGCCGGCAGACCGCCGACCCGGTCGGTAAGAAAGGCCGCGAGACCGCCGCCGATCAGCACCAACAGCACCGACAGCGCCGGGTTGAACAGGCGGATGACGAAGAAGACCGCAACCAGCGGCAGGATCAGCCAGGGGTCGACGGGCACGGTCTTCACCGCATTGATGGCGAAGGTTACGACGATGCCGGCCAGCATTCCGGACGCGACCGAAGCCGGTATTCTGGCGATCAGCTTGGTCAATGGCCCGAACAGGCCGGTGGCGACCAGCAGGACCCCGGTGACGATGAAGGCGCCAACCGCCTCGCCCATCGAAAAGCCGGTCGATGCGGCGATCAGCGCGACGCCCGGCGTCGACCATGCGGTGATGACCGGCATTTTCGTGCGCCACGACAGCCACAGGCTCTCGATGGCCATCGCCAGGCAGAGTGCCGTCACCCAGCTTGCGGTCTCGACCTGCGTTGCGCCGACCGCCTTGGCGGCGGCAATGACGATGGCCAGCGTACCGCCGAAGCCGACGATCGCCGCCACAAAGGCGGACACCGGAATGGAAATGCGCATGTCTCTATCCCGCCTGCCGCACCATCGCGTCCACCGCCCGCACCAGCATATCGAGATCCTGAGGTCGCGACAGGCGGTGGTCGCCGTCCGGAATGAGCGACAGCGTGACGTCGTCGGCCGGCAGCAGGCCGACCAGCTTGAGCGCATGGCTCGACGGCACGTCGGGATCGGCCAGGCCTTGCAGGATATGGACCGGACAGTGCGTGTCGACCGGCCCGGTCATCACCCGGTTGCTGCGGCCGTCCTCGATCAGTGCGCGGGTGTAGATGTACGGTTCGACGGAATAGTCCGACGGCTCTTCGAAGAAACCCTTTTTCCTGAGGTCGCGCTTCTGCGCCCCAGTCAGCACCGGCTCCACCAGTTCGAACGTGAAATCGGGCGCCGGGGCCAGCAGCACAAGGCCGGCGACGCTGTTCTCGCCCGCCTTACGCAATTCCTGCACCATGCGCAGCGCGATCCACGCGCCCATCGACGAACCAACCAGGATTTGCCTGCCCTGGGTGAAGCGGCGGAAAACCGCCAGGCTCTCGCCCAGCCATTTCGAGATGGTGCCGTCGGCAAAGGCGCCACCCGATTCGCCATGGCCGGAATAATCGTGGCGCAGGAAGGCCCGGCCGTCTTTGCGCGTCCATTCCGACAGGGTTTCGGCCTTGGTGCCCAGCATGTCGGATTTGTAGCCGCCAAGCCAGACGATGCCGGGCTCGGTACCTGCCGCATGCCTGACGGCGATGCTCGTCCCGTCGACGTCTAGGAAGATCGGGGTGGTGGTGCTCATGGTGTATTCCCTCGCGCCGGTCTTTTGGCACAAGCGGGGGTTCAACGAAAAGTGCTCTGTTACTTTCTTCGCTTGGTGCAGAGGAGCATTCATCGAGCAGGTGATTTCCTGAGAATGCTGTGCTATTGACTCCGGCCGCGCGCTCACCACATTGCGCGTTCGCAATTCTGAACTGAAGAACCCCTTAACGAAACGGCTCAAGGAGACCACGACCATTCGCAGACCTTTCAAAGCAGCGGCGCCCACCAAGGAAGGCCCGCGCTCCAACCGTGATATCCGGGTTCCCCGGGTCCAGCTAATCGACGCCGAAGGCCAGAACCGGGGCGATGTCTCCATCAACGACGCATTGCTGCTCGCCGAAGAGGCTGGGCTCGATCTGGTCGAGATATCGCCCAATGCAGTGCCGCCCGTCGTAAAGATCCTCGATCTCGGGAAGCTGAAATACGCCAACCAGAAGAAGGCGGCCGAGGCGCGCAAGAACCAGAAGGTCATCGAGATCAAGGAGATCAAGATGCGCCCGAACATCGACAGCCACGACTATGAGACCAAGATGAAGGCCGTCCGGCGCTTTTTCGAGGAAGGCGATAAGGTCAAGCTGACATTGCGCTTCCGCGGTCGCGAGATGGCGCACATGGAACTCGGCATGCAGCTTCTGAATAAGGTTCGCGAGGAAGTGGCGCCCATCGCCAAGGTCGAAGCCGAACCGAAGCTCGAAGGCCGCCAGATGATGATGGTGCTGGCGCCCCGCTAAAGCGCGTTGCGCTTTAGTTCTGTTTTGTGCATGTCGTTGTCCCAAAACCGCTGCGCACTTTTGGGCGACATGCATTAAATCCGCCTGAATCATGTTGCAAGGCGTCCCGGCGATCGGCGGGGCGCCTGTTTTCTTGGCCAGACGCTGCGATCGCCGGCGAGAGCAACGACGCTCTGGTTCCCTCGACGATCGGATTCCCGACATGGTCAATGAAGTCAGATACGCGCAAGTTAAGCACGGGCTTGGCAGCTACCAGCATATGCGCAGGATGGTACTTGCCGTTCTCATCATGGTGATGTTCGCGGCGCTGCTGTTCGGCCAGTCGGTTTTCCCTCCCGATACGCCAGTGCATGAAACGATCGAAATGGTCGGCGTCGTGCTGATCTTTCTCGGCATCGTCGGGCGCTTGTGGTCGACGCTTTACATCGGCGGACGCAAATCCTCCGAAGTGGTGACCGGCGGACCCTATTCGATCACGCGCAACCCACTCTACCTTTTCTCCACTTTAGCTGCCGCTGGTGTCGGCGCACAGATCGGCTCCATCGCGGCCACGATCGGCTTTGGAGCGCTCTGCGCGGGTGCCTTTTACATCGTTATCCTGCGCGAGGAGAAATTCCTCAAGGAGGTTCTCGGCGCGCCATACCAGGCCTATCTGGCGAAAGTGCCGCGCTTCTTCCCGAAACTGTCACTGTATCAGGAAGGCGACACCGGCAGCTTCAAGCCGCGCCTGCTGCGAACCACGTTACTGGACGGGCTGGTGTTCCTCCTTGCCTTGCCGGCTTTCGAACTGATCGACGGCGCCCAGCAGTCGGGCATATTACCGGTGCTGTTCCGTTTCCCCTGAGCACTACAAGGTTGCTGAGCGCTGGGTGTTGCGCGCGCCCTCGCTTTGACGTATATGACCGCGTTCCAAAAAAACCGCCCGGCAGGGCATGCCGTGGCGGTTTCATTTGCTTTTCGGGCTTTGGTCGGACTGAAGCGAACAAAAAGCGCATTGGTGCGCATATAAACGGAGTAGCAAAATGCCCAAGATGAAGACCAAATCGGCCGCCAAGAAGCGGTTCAAGATCACAGGTACGGGTAAAGTTCTGTCGGCTGCGGCCGGCAAGCGTCACGGCATGATCAAGCGTTCCAACAAGTTCATTCGAAATGCCCGCGGCACGATGGTTCTGGCTGAACCGGATGGCAAGAAGGTCATCAAGAATTTTCTGCCGAACGGCCTCTAGGGCATGATGCCAAAAAGTTGCAAACTTTTTGGAAAACATCATGCGCCAAATAAGGGCATTCGGTCTGGACACGCATTTGTTTTACGCAATTCCGAACGGAAAACCGCTAGGCACTTTTCCTGGAATTGCTTTTAAGGAGATCATGACATGGCACGCGTAAAGAGAGGCGTCACCTCGCACGCCAAGCACAAGAAGGTCCTGAAAGCCGCCAAGGGTTTTTACGGCCGCCGCAAGAACACCATTCGCATCGCCAAGCAGGCGGTGGAAAAGTCGCTGCAGTACGCCTATCGCGACCGCAAGAATCGCAAGCGTTCGTTCCGCGCGCTGTGGATCCAGCGCATCAATGCGGCGACGCATGAGCATGGCTTGACCTATGGCCGTTTCATCGACGGTCTCAACAAGGCCGGCATCGAGATCGATCGCAAGATCCTGTCGGACATGGCCATCCACGAGCCGCAGGCTTTTGCCGCACTCGTGGCCAAGGCCAAGGTCGCGCTCGAATACCTCAAGAACACCACGCCGAACGCTTTTGAAAGCGCTGTCGCTTAAGACCAGCGCTTCCCAAGCTATTCGACACTTGATTTGGGAAACCCGCGCTGGCAGGGCTGGCGCGGGTTTTTCTTTGCTTCCAATCGGGTCTGGAACATGAGTGACATGGAAACTCTCGAAAATTCCCTGATGGCCGAGATCGCCTCTGCCGCCGACGAGCAAGCAATCGAGGCGGTGCGTGTCTCTGCCCTCGGCAAGAAGGGTTCGGTCTCCGAGATACTGAAGACACTCGGCTCGATGAGCGCCGAGGAGCGCCAGGTCAAAGGCCCGGCAATCAACGGCCTCAAGAACCGCGTCACCGAGGCACTTTCGGCCCGTCGCGCCGAGCTGAAAGATGTGGCGATCACGGCACGGCTTGCCGCCGAGAAGGTCGACGTCACCTTGCCGGTGCGACAATCGCCGGCCGAGCGCGGCCGCATCCATCCGATCAGCCAGGTTATCGACGAGATCGCGGCGATCTTCGGCGATCTCGGCTTTGCCATCGCCGAAGGTCCCGACATCGAGACCGACTATTACAATTTCACCTCGCTGAACTTCCCGGAAGGCCACCCGGCGCGCGAGATGCACGACACCTTCTTCTTCCAGCCGGACGAGCAGGGCGAACGCAAGCTTTTGCGCACCCACACCTCGCCGGTGCAGATCCGCACCATGGAGATGCAGAAGCCGCCGATCCGCATCGTCATTCCTGGCAAGACCTACCGGCAGGATTCCGATGCCACCCACTCACCGATGTTCCATCAGGTCGAGGGATTGGTGATCGACAAATCGGCCAACGTCGCCAACATGAAGTGGGTACTGGAGGAGTTCTGCAAGGCCTTCTTCGAGGTGCCGAGCGTCAAGATGCGCTTCCGGCCGTCCTTCTTCCCGTTCACCGAGCCCAGCCTCGAGGTCGATATCCAGTGCGACCGTTCGCGGCCTGGCGAGGTGCGCTTCGGTGAAGGCTCAGACTGGCTGGAGATCCTAGGCTGCGGCATGGTCCACCCCAACGTGCTCCGCTACGGCGGCCTCGATCCCGACGAATACCAGGGCTTCGCCTGGGGCATGGGCATCGACCGCATCGCCATGCTGAAATACGGCATGCCCGACCTGCGCGCCTTCTTCGACGCCGATGTGCGCTGGCTGTCGCATTACGGTTTTAGGCCGCTCGACATGCCGACGCTGTTTGGCGGGCTAAGCGCGTGACAACCGGGCCGCAGCAAATCCGCGGGCAGCTAGCCTTCCTGCACATGTCCGACGCGCGGCCGCATAGCTTCAAGCCCAGCGTGCCCAGACCAGACGGAACACAGTCATGAAACTTACCCTCTCCTGGCTCAAGGATCATCTCGAGACCGATGCCTCGCTGGCGGAAATCGTCGAACGTCTCACCTCGATCGGCCTCGAGGTCGAGCATGTCGACGACCGGGCGAGCTTGAAACCTTTCGTCATCGCCAAGGTGCTGACGGCAGTCCAGCATCCCGACGCCGACCGGCTGCGCGTGCTGACCGTCGACACCGGCGACGGCAGGGCGCCGGTGCAGGTTGTCTGCGGCGCGCCGAACGCCCGCGCGGGCCTGATCGGCGCCTTTGCAGCACCCGGCACCTATATTCCCGGCATCGACGTGACGCTGACCGTCGGCAAGATCCGCGGCGTCGAAAGCCACGGCATGATGTGCTCCGAGCGCGAGCTCGAACTGTCCGAGGAGCATGACGGCATCATCGACCTGCCGGCCGATGCGCCGGTCGGCACCAGTTTCGCCGCCTATGCCCATCTCGACGATCCGCTGATCGAAATCAATCTGACGCCGAACCGGCCGGATGCGACCAGCGCTTATGGCATCGCCCGCGATCTGGCGGCGAGCGGGCTCGGCACGCTGAAGAGCGCGCCGATAGAGCCGATCCCCGGCAAGGGCGAGACGCCGGTCAAGGTGACGATCGAAGCGCCGGAGCTCTGTCCCGGCTTTGCGCTGCGCCTGGTGCGCGGCGTCAAGAACGGACCGTCGCCGAAATGGTTGCAGCAAAGGCTTCTCGCCATCGGCTTGAGGCCGATCAGTGCGCTGGTCGACATCACCAATTATGTCACCTTCGATCGCGGCCGGCCGCTGCATGTCTTCGACGCTGCGAAGGTCACCGGCAATCTCACCGTGCGCCGGGCACGCGACGGCGAAAAGGTGCTGGCGCTCGACGGCCGCGAATACACGCTGACGCCGGAGATGTGCGTCATCGCCGACCAGGATGGTATCGAGTCGATCGCCGGCATCATGGGTGGCGAGCATTCCGGCTGCGACGAGAACACCACCGACGTGCTGATCGAGTCGGCACTTTGGGACCCGATCGCCACCGCCCGCACCGGCCGCACGCTCGGCATCATCACCGATGCACGCTACCGCTTCGAGCGTGGCGTCGACCCGGAAATGATGATTCCCGGTGTGGAGCTGGCGACGAGGCTGGTGCTCGATTTCTGCGGCGGTACGCCGACGCAAACCGAAGTCGTCGGCTATGCCGGCCATCGGCCGAAGATCGTCTCGTTCCCGTTGTCGGACGTGAAGCGGCTGACCGGCATCGAAGTGCCGCGCTCGACGAGCCTCGACATTCTTGCCCGCCTCGGCTTCAAGCCGGAGGGCACGGGCGATGTCGTCAATGTGGCGGTCCCGTCCTGGCGGCCGGATGTCGACGGCAAGGCCGACCTGGTCGAGGAGGTCATGCGCATCCACGGCGTCGACAATATCGCGCCGCAGCCGCTCGGCAGCCACGACGCGGTCAACGCCAAGATCCTGACTGTGCTGCAGATCCGCACCCGCGCCGCCAAGCGGGCACTTGCCGTGCGCGGCATGATGGAGGCCGTCACCTGGTCGTTCATTCCGGCAAAACACGCCGATTTGTTCGGCGGCGGCCAGCAGGCGCTGAAGCTTGCCAACCCGATCGCCGCCGATATGTCGGACATGCGGCCGTCGCTGCTGCCGGGCCTGATCGCGGCCGCGCAGCGCAACGCCGACAAGGGCATCGGCGATGTCGCGCTGTTCGAAGTGTCGGGCACTTACGAGGGCGACGGCGCCGACCAGCAGCGGCGTGTTGCCGCCGGCGTTCGGCGCGGCACCGCCAAGCTCGAGGGCTCCGGCCGCCATTGGGCAGGCAGTGCCGGCGCCGTCGGCGTCTTCGATGCCAAGGCCGACGCCATCGCTGCACTCGAAGCCTGCGGCGCGCCGGTCGAGCGGCTGCAGATCGAGGCCGGCGGCCCGGCCTGGTATCATCCCGGCCGGTCCGGCACGATCAAGCTCGGGCCGAAGGTCGTGCTCGGCACGTTCGGCGAATTCCATCCGAAGACGCTGGAGGGGCTTGACGTCTCCGGTCCGCTTTGCGGGTTTGAGGTGTTCATCGATGCCGTGCCCGAGCCGAAGGCCAAGCCGACGCGGACAAAGCCGAGGCTCGATCTGTCCGCCTTCCAGGCGGTCAAGCGCGATTTCGCCTTCGTCGTCGACAAGGCGGTCGAAGCCGGCACACTCGTTCGCGCCGCCCTTGCCGCAGACCGGAAGCTGATTTCCGGCGTCTCGGTGTTCGATGTTTTCGAGGGTGCAGCGCTCGGCGCGGCGAAGAAGTCGATCGCCATCGAAGTTTCGATCCAGCCGGTCGAAAAGACGCTGACCGACGAGGATTTCGAGGCGCTGGCCAAGCGCATCGTCGAGAATGTCGGCAAACAGACCGGCGGCGTGCTGCGCGGCTGAGGGATTGCGGACGCATGGCGAATCGCCCTCCAAAGGGCGATGAACCATTTGCGCTATTCAGGGCTGCCCTTCGAGGAACAGCGTGCAGCCTTTCTCGATATCGTCTCGGCCGATCCGCTGGTCGGCGAGACGCTGTCGCGGGTACGGGCGCTCGACCTCCCCGACTGGCTGGTCGTGTCCGGCGCGCTTTACAACAGCGTCTGGAATCATCTGACGGCGAAGCCTTCGGGATATGGCATTCGTGATGTCGATCTGTTCTATTTCGATGAGAGCGATCTGTCTTACGAGGCCGAGGACACGGTCATCCGCCGGGCGGCGAAGCAGTTCGAAGGACTGACGCTGCCGGTCGAAGTGCGCAACCAGGCGCGGGTGCATCTGTGGTTTGAGGCGCGCTTTGGCGGTTCCTATCCCAGACTGTCGTCGTCCGCCGAGGCGCTGTCCTATTTCGCTTCGAAAACCCATGCGGTCGGCGTTAGATTCGGCACCGATGGGCAACTCGCGCTCGTGGCGCCGTTCGGGCTCGACGACATCTTCTCGTTTCGCGTTACCCCGAACCGTGCACTAGATAATCAGCAGACGCACGAGATGAAGGGCGCGCGTGCGAGGGAGAACTGGCCGGAGATCAGTGTCGTGCCTTGGTAGGAAATGTCGGCGGGACAGCACCCCCTCTGTCCTGCCGGACATCTCCCCCTCAAGGGGGGAGATCGGCAGCTTCGGCGATCCGCTCGCTCCTGCAACGTCCGTGATTGGCGAAAGCCGAGGTGACGTCCAATCTCCCCCTTGAGGGGGAGATGTCCGGCAGGACAGAGGGGGGTGCCTCGCGCCAATATCTCGCAATTATTTGCATTGCGGTGCGACCGAAAACGGGGCGCCGAAACGCCCCGTTTCGATTACGCCGTCGATCGCCGTTCAACCGTTGACCAGGGCCAGCAGCTCCTCGGTATAGCGCTTGCCGACCACCTTTTCCGGCGACAGCGCGTCGCCGATGGACGCCACTTCGGCCTGGCTCAGCACAATATCGGCTGCCGCCGTATTCTGCTCCAGATGGCGGATTTTTCGCGCGCCGGGGATCGGGACAATGAAGTCGCCCTGATGCAGCACCCAGGCGAGCGCCAGCTGCGCCGGCGTCACGCCCTTCTCGGCGGCCATCTTTTCCAGCACGGCGACGACCGCCGCATTGGCCGCCATGGCGTCGGCCTGGAAGCGCGGCAACCCGCGGCGCCAGTCGTCGGCGCCGAGAACATCGGGCTTGGCGATCGTGCCGGTGAGCAGGCCGCGGCCGAGCGGGCTATAGGGGACAAAGCCGATGCCGAGCTCGCGACAGACGGCAAACACCTCCTCCTCCGGATCGCGGCTCCACAGCGAATATTCGCTCTGCACCGCGGCGATCGGATGCACCGCATGCGCCCGGCGGATGGTCGCCGCACTCGCCTCCGACAGGCCGAGCGCCCGCACCTTGCCCTCGCGCACCAGCTCGGCCATGGCGCCGACCGTATCCTCGATCGGCACGTTGGGATCGACGCGGTGCTGGTAATAGAGGTCGATGACCTCCGTATCCAGCCGCTTCAACGACGCTTCGGCAACCGCCTTGACGTGTTCCGGGCGGCTGTCGACGCCGGCCATGCGCTCCATGCCGCTGCCTTCTTCCAGGATTTTGAAGCCGAATTTCGTCGCAATCGTCACCTTGTCACGCACCGGCTTCAGCGCCTTGCCAACCAGGATTTCGTTCTCGTAGGGGCCATAGACTTCGGCCGTGTCGAAGAAATTGACGCCGATGTCGACAGCGTGGCGCAGCGTGGCGATCGCGTCCGCCTCCGGCTGGCCACCATAGGCAAAGCTCATCCCCATGCAGCCGAGGCCGACCGGGTAGACGTCAAGTTCATTGCCGAGCTTGCGGGTTTGCATCACGTATCTCCTTGTTGTGATGGTTGTGATGCCGCAGAGATAGCGTCTTGCGCTGCGTTCGATAATCGGCTCTAATTTGCACAGGCTGTTCCAAAAAATAGATCAATGAAGCGAACCCATCTTTCACAGCTCGCTGTACTGGCTACGGTCGCCCAATGCGGCAGTTTTCGCGGCGCGGCCAAGGAACTGGCAATCGCGCCATCGGCGGTCAGCCACGCGGTTTCCAGCCTCGAAGCGCGCCTCGGCGTGCGCCTTCTGGCGCGCAGCACGCGCAGCGTCGCTCCGACCGAGGAGGGCGCGCAGCTGCTCGAGCGCCTCAGGCCGGCGCTGTCGGAGATCGACCTGGCGCTGGAATCGGCGATCGAGGCGCGCGACCGGCCGGCCGGCAATCTCAGGCTGACCGTGCCGCGCACCGCGGCCCACCTGACGCTGACGCCAAGGCTCGGCGCCTTTGCCGCTGCCTATCCCGACATCGTGCTGGAGATCGTCATCGAGGACCGCTTCACCGATGTGGTCGAGGGCGGCTTCGATGCCGGCGTGCGGCTGGGCGAGAGCCTGCAGCGCGACATGATCGCCGTGCGCATCGGGCCGGACCTTCGCGGCGCAGTCGTCGGCGCGCCATCCTATTTCGAGACCATGCCCAAGCCGCAGCATCCGCGCGATCTTGCCGGTCACCGCTGCATCCGCTTCCGCTTCTCCAGCGGCATTCTCTATCGCTGGGAATTCGAGAAGAACGGCGAGGAGATCGAAATCCCGGTGAAAGGGCCGCTGATCCTCGACGAGGACCATCTGATTGCCAACGCCGCGGTCGACGGCGCCGGGCTCGCCTTCGTGTTCGAGGACTATGTCCGCGACGCGCTCGCCGCCGGCAAGCTTGTTCGCGTGCTGGAGGACTGGTGCCCGCTTTTCGACGGCTTCTTCGTCTATTACCCAAGCCGCCGCCAGATGCGGCCGGCGCTCAGGGCCTTTGTCGATTTCTTCAAGGTCGGCGAGTAAGCCAACCCTCCCCATAAGGGAGAGGTGGAAGAAAGGCGACCTGGCATTCGTTCACCGACCATGTCAGCACTGCCCAAAAACCAGGCCACCGGCTACGGCTGGACGGCGATCATCCTTCACTGGCTGATCGCGGCGCTCTTTATCGGCCAGTTCGTGCTCGGCTTCGTCATGGTGCGACTGTCCAGCCAGCGCACCGCCTTCGAACTGATCCAGCTGCATAAATCCTTCGGCTTCCTGCTGCTTGGGCTGGTCATCCTGCGCATCGCCTGGCGCCTTGGCAGACCGGCCCCGCCGCTGCCGCGCTCGGTCGGCCCGTTCGAGCGCCGCATCGCGCCACTTGTCCATCTTGCGCTTTATGCGTTTCAGCTCGCTCTGCCGCTGTCCGGCTGGGCGCTGGTCTCGGTCTCGGTGCTGGAGATCCCGAGCGTGCCGTTCAATCTGTTTGTTATGCCCAATCTGCCGCTTGGCGAATCGGACGTGGCTGAAAGCTTCTGGGCAGCGACGCACTGGTATCTCGCCTATGCCGGCATCGGACTTGTCGCTTTGCATCTGGCCGCGGCGCTGCGTCATCATTTCTGGCTGAGGGATACCGTGCTGATGCGCATGATCACGGCTTCGTCACATCGCGACACGGAATAGAGCGGGCGGCTCATTCGTTCATGGGGCGAGGACGCAAGAAAGCGTTGCCTGCCAAGAGGACCATTTCCATGTACGCGCGCATCTTCGGATTTGCGGCAGCCGCCGCTTGTTTTGCTATGCCTGTTTTCGCCGCCGTCGCCCTTGGCGACGCGGCCGGCAGCTACACCATCAGCCCGGGGAGTTCCAGCATCCACTTCTCGATCGGCAAGCTCGGCGGCGGAGGGCTCGACGGTGCTTTCTCCCGCTTCAAGGGCAGTATCCTCATCGACAACAGCGATGTCGGCCGGTCCCAGGTCAATTTCACCATCTTCCCCGAAAGCGTCGGTACCGGCCAAAGTCGCATCGACGCCTTTCTTCGCTCGGACGCGGTTTTCGACGCGGCCAACAATCCGGAGATCCAGTTCCGTTCGACCAGCGTCAAACGCACCGGCGCCACGTCAGCCCTTGTCACCGGCCGGCTGACGGCGCGCGGCAAGACCTTTCAGGAAAAGTTCACGGCCGAGCTCGGCGGCCTCAGGGCGGGCACGATAAAATTCCATGTCACCGGCAAGGTGTTGCGGTCGCGCTACGGCATGGATGTCGGCACGCCGATTTACTCCAACGTCGTCGACTTCGACATGACGCTGACGGGTAGAAGGGGATAGTCTTTGCAGGACCTGGGTTCGTCGCCCCCGCAAGAGCAGCGCCGGCATCCGGAAAAGCCGCAGATGATCGCCCTGTTCGCCGCCAGGCTCCCGCATTGGCTTTTCTCCTGAATTAGGGCAAACCTCCAGGCCTGCAATCGAGAGGAGAAATCTGATGTTCCGATGGGGTGTTTTGTCGACGGCCAAGATCGGCCGCGAGCAGCTTTTGCCGGCAATCGTCGAGGCGGAGAACGGCGTGCTGTCGGCGATCGCCAGCCGCGATCTGTCGAAAGCCCGGGCACTGGGCGAACGCTTCGGCGCGCGCCACGCTTTCGGCTCCTATGAGGAGCTGCTCGCCTCCAGCGACATCGACGGCGTCTACATTCCGCTGCCGACCTCGCAGCATGTCGAATGGACGGCCAAGGCGATCGAGGCCGGCAAGCATGTTCTGGTCGAAAAGCCGCTGGCGCTCGATGCCAAGGATATTCCGCCGCTGATCAAGCTGCGCGATGCCAGGAAGGTGCTGGTCTGCGAAGCCTTCATGGTCGTCTACCATCCGCAATGGATCAAGGTGCGCGAGCTGATCGCCAACGGCGCCATCGGCCGGCTGCGCCATGTCCAGGGCGCGTTCTCCTATTACAATGTCGACCCCAACAACATGCGCAACAAGCTCGATCTCGGCGGCGGCGCGCTGCCCGACATCGGTGTCTACCCGACGGTGTCGACACGCTTTTCGACGGGCAAGGAGCCGCTGCGCGTCCAGGCGACGATCGAGCGCGACAAGACGTTCGGCACCGACATCTATTCCTCGATCCGCGCCGATTTCGGCGATTTCGAGCTGTCATTCTACCTGTCGACGCAGATGGCGGCACGCCAGGTGATGGTGTTCCACGGCGAGAAGGGATTCATCGAGGTGTTCTCACCGTTCAACGCCGGGCTCTATGACCATCACCGCGTCGAGCTGCACAACCAGAACCACAGCGAGGCGCAGGTATTCCGCTTTCCCGGCACGCAGCAATACCGGCTGGAAGTCGAGGCCTTCGCGCGGGCGGCACAGGGCGGCAAGGACCGCGTTTTCACCCTGGAAGAATCGGTGCTCAACCAGAAGGTCATCGATGCCATCTTCCGCGCCGGCGAGAAGGAAGGCTGGGAGACAGTCTAGGCCGGCCATGATCCCAAAAAATGAGGGACCGGTTTTTGGACGAGATCATGGCCAAATAGATGCCAAACGACGCGGATGTGATCATTGTCGGCGCCGGCCTTGCCGGTCTTGTCGCGGCGGCCGAACTGACTGAGGCCGGCAAGAAGACCATCATCGTCGAGCAGGAGCCGGAGCAGTCGCTTGGCGGCCAGGCGTTCTGGTCGCTCGGCGGCATCTTCCTTGTCGATTCGCCCGAACAGCGGCGCATGCGCATCCGCGATTCGTATGAGCTGGCGCTCGAGGATTGGCTGGGCACTGCAGCCTTCGACCGCACGGAAGATCTCTGGCCGCGCCGCTGGGCCGAGGCCTATCTCGGCTTCGCCGCCGGCGAGAAGCGCTCCTGGCTCATGCAGCGCGGCCTGAAATTCTTTCCGGTGGTCGGCTGGGCCGAACGCGGCGGCGGCAACGCCGTCGGCCACGGCAATTCGGTGCCGCGCTTCCATGTCACCTGGGGCACCGGGCCTGGTGTGCTCGAACCGTTCGTGCAGCGCGTGCGCGAGGCCGAGAAGCGCGGGCTGATCAGCTTCAGGTTCCGTCACCGGGTCAACGAATTGAGCCGGACGGGTGCTGCCGTCGACGGCGTGCGCGGCGACATATTGGCGGCGAGTGATGCCGAGCGCGGCCGCAAGAGCTCGCGCGAGATCACAGCCGATTTCGAGTTGAAGGCGCAGGCCGTCATCGTCGCCTCCGGCGGCATCGGCGCCAATCACCAGCTGGTCCGGGAGAATTGGCCGCAGCGGCTGGGTGCGCCGCCGAAACGCATGATCACCGGCGTTCCCGACCATGTCGACGGCCGCATGCTGGCGATCGCCGAGGCTGCCGGCGGCAGGCTCATCAACCGCGACCGCATGTGGCACTATGTTGAGGGCGTCAGGAACTGGGCACCGATCTGGACCGATCATGCGATCCGCATTCTGCCCGGCCCGTCATC
This sequence comes from Mesorhizobium sp. M1295, assembly GCF_040318135.1. Lineage (NCBI taxonomy): Bacteria > Pseudomonadati > Pseudomonadota > Alphaproteobacteria > Hyphomicrobiales > Phyllobacteriaceae > Mesorhizobium > Mesorhizobium sp. M1295. Next base: position 114,893 of record NZ_JAMYLU010000003.1, on the reverse strand, counting down.
GCTGTGGCTCGATGCGCGCGGCAAACGCCTGCCGGTGCCGCTCTATCCCGGCTTCGACACGTTGGCCACGCTCAGCCACATCATGAGCACCGGATACGACTATTCCTGGTTCATCCTGACCAAAAAGATCATCCAGAAGGAGGTCGCGCTGTCCGGCTCCGAGCAGAACCCCGATCTGACGGGGAAAAGCTGGCGCCAGGTGCTTGGCCGTGCCACCAGCGGCGTGCCCGCGCCGGTCAAGGCGTTCATGGAGAAGGGTGAGGATTTCATCGTCGAGCCCGAACTGCCGGCGCTGGTCGCCCGCATGAACGCACTGGCCGGAGGCGAGCCGCTGCTCGAACTGGCGCAGGTCGAGCGCGAAATCCGCGCCCGCGACCGGCAGCTCGACAATCCGTTCTCCAAGGACATGCAGATCACCGCGCTGCGCGGCGCGCGAGCCTATCTCGGAGACCGGCTGATCCGTACCGCAAGACCGCACAAGCTGCTCGATCCCGCCAATGGCCCGCTGATCGCCGTCAGGCTCGGCATCCTGACCCGCAAGACGCTCGGCGGGCTTGAGACGGACCTCGACAGCCGCGTGCTGGGCGCCGGCGGCCAACCGGTCGAAGGGCTGTACGCGGTGGGCGAGGCCGCCGGTTTCGGCGGCGGCGGCATGCACGGCTATGCAGCGCTCGAAGGCACGTTTCTCGGCGGCTGCATCTTTTCCGGCCGCAGTGCCGGACGAGCGGCGGCGCGAGCGGTGAGGTGAAACAAGGCCCGCCGGCAGTCGTTGCGCCAAGGGTGGCGGGGTCGCACCGATTGGCCAAACCGCCCTCTAAGCGAAGGGCTGCAAATTGACGTCTTGAAGCTTGGAACCGGCAAGCAAAGCCTCGAGCACCTGCTTCTTCAAAAACAGGCACTGCGCACGGGCAAGTTTCACGATGGCCGAAACGTCGCCTGCCTCGCAGGCAAGAACCAGTTCCTTTTGCTGGGCGATGATCAACTGGGTGAAGTCGCGCGACTTGAAGCCCAGGTGGAGAACCCGCGCCGACTGGTCGAGTATCTGGTCCAGTAGATGCGCCAGTCGTAAATTTCCCGAGAGCTCCGCCAGGGCCAGACGAAAAGCACGATCGGCCGCAAGGAAGGCAATGTGGCTGCGTAGCGTCTCCGGCTTCAGCACTTTTTTCGCTGCCAGCCTGATATCCTCCAGCCCGCGCTCGGTCATGTTCGATGCCGCCACCCTGAACACTTCCGGCTCGATCAAGCTGCGGACATCGAAGATCTCGTTGACGTCCCGCAGACTGAGCGTCGCAACGACGTAGCCGCGGCGCGGCTCGCTCCTGACCAGCCCTTCCTGCATCAGGCGGGCCAACGCCGCGCGGATGGTCGCCTTTTTGATCAGGTATCGATCGCCGATCTGTTTCTCGGTCAGCGCTTCGCCGGGGCGCAGCACGCAGGCAATGATGTCGTTCCTCAGCTGCTCATATGCCTGTTCCCTGCGAAGGACGTCGGCGGCTGACAGTGCTGTCGCCTCGACCGTGGCCGGTCTTGCCGGTTCGGCGGTCAACTTCGTCGTTTTCATATTCTATCCGTCTGGCTGTCCCGTTGACGCTGGCCTCAGCATTCGCTAGCGTGAGCACCTCAGATTGATAATCTGAGCATCTCAGGGAGGATAACTGATATGCCTTTAGCCGCCAACTCACCTCTCTACGCCGTTGCCGATGATATCGTCAATGCCGCGAGAGGCCCAGATCCCCTCGAAGCGGTAAGGACGGTCCTGGGCGACTACACGAACCGTTTTCACGCATCGGGAACACTCGCTCACGAAGAAGACGACGACGAGGTGCTTCTGCATGCGAGCCCTAACCTGACGATCTATCACATCACGCTGTCGCCCGGCCTGCAGTACCCGCCTCATAACCACCTGATGGATGCCTTGATCGGCATCTACAAGGGCAGCGAGACGAACTTCATCTATCCTGTTGCCGGCAGCGAACTCGATGTCCCGGAAAGGCAGGACATCGCAGCGCCTGCCGTGGTGCACATGGCCTCAAATACCGTGCATGCGGTTGCGAATACCGGCAGCGCGCGATCGGGTGCGCTGCATGTCTACCTCGGCGATCTCACACGAACCCACCGGCAGCTGTGGAGCCCGGAAAGCAACCAGGCCGAGCCGTTTGACAATGACCGCTACCTGGCCGGCGCACGGCCCATTCAGCAGTCCGGGCGCGAATGAGCGCAGAGGCGTCGCGGGCGGCGAAATTGGCCGTGATCAGCGAACCCGTCGGAATCGCGTCACACTTGTCACTCTCGCCAATCCGCTATCACCCCTATCCTATCTCACGACCCAACACGTCGCGCCGGTGCGGCGACAAACCAGCAAGGGAGATGCACAATGACGGCACATCAGAATGGCACAGGCGAGCAGGCGACGCGGCTCGCGATGAAGACACCACCGGTCGTTTCGCCTGACGCATGGGAGGCCGCGCGCCAGCAGCTGCTCGTGAAGGAGAAGACCATGACCCGGGCTCGCGACGCACTGGCCGCCGAGCGCCGGCGGATGCCATGGGTGGCGGTGGAGAAGTCCTATATGTTCGAAGGGCCTGACGGAAAGGTGAGCCTGCTCGACCTGTTCGAGGGCCGCCGCCAGCTGGTCGTCTACCGTGCCTTCTTCGAGCCCGGCGTATTTGGCTGGCCCGATCACGCCTGCCGCGGCTGTTCGCTGGGGGCGGATCAGGTCGGCAATCTCGCCCATTTGAACGCGCGCGACACCACGCTTGCCTACGCCTCGCGCGCACCGCAGGCCGACATTGCGCGGCTAAAGGCGCGGATGGACTGGAAGATGCCCTGGTACACCATCACCGACAGCTTCGATGCTGATTTCGGCGTTGACGAGTGGCACGGCCACAACGTGTTCATCCGCGACGGCGATCGCGTGTTCCGCACCTACTTCATCAACAACCGCGGCGACGAGGCGATGGGGACCGTATGGAGCTACCTCGACCTGACGCCGCTCGGCCGCCAGGAGGTTTGGGAGGATTCGCCCGAGGGCTATCCGCAGACGCCGACATACAAGTGGTGGAACTGGCACGACAATTACGGCGCCGAAGCCGTCCCCGACAAAAAATGGGTCGAGATATCGGACGCCGGAGAGGCCGCGTTCCGGAATCGCACCGAATAGAACATCTTTGGCGTCGCAGAAATGCGGCTAAGACAAATGGAGGAGCGGGATGCGCTGTTCATTCGAACGCATCCCGCTCACTACCAGGGACAACGGACATGAGCGAGATTCATGCAGGCGGATCCGGCGGCGATGCGAGCCCGGCCGCCCTTGGCGCAGCCGACTGGCTGTCCTTCGCCGCCGCGCCGACCTTCGCAACCATGGCGTTGTTGACACTGCTCGGCGGCGCGCCGGATATGATGTGCTCGACCGGGCAAGAGACCTCACCGCTGGGCGGCATGGTCCCGATGTACCTGCTGATGAGCGGCTTTCATTTGGGGCCTTGGCTGAGGCGGGTTTCCGGGCGGCGACGCAGCCGCAAGTAGAGCTATCCCGGCGGATAAAAGCCCGTCGGGGTGAGGAGGACATCCCTCACCAGATCCATTCGCCCTTCCCCAGAACCGTCACTGCATCGACAATCCGGGTAAAGCTCGAGCGGGCGCGGCCGACCGTGTGCCTGGCGCGCAAATAGCCATGCACCAGCCCCGGCTCCTCGAGCCACCAGGCACGTCCGCCCGCGGCAACGATGCGGTCGCGATAGGCTTCGCCGTCCGACGACAGCGGGTCGCATTCGGCGGTGATCACGACGGTGGGCGGCAGATTGGCAAAGTCGGCGTCGGCGAGCGGCGACAAGGTGAGATCGCCGGTGCGGTCCTCGCCCCCGGTCCTGATGTCCCTGTAGAAAACGAGGTCGCGCACGTTAAGCATCGGCGCTTCCGCGTGGGTGACGTAGGAGCCGGCGGAGCTGTCGCCGCCAAGGCCGGGATAGACCAGAATCTGGCCGATCGGCTTGCGCGCATGGCCGCGCGTCGCGTGGCTGACGGCGGCGGCGAGATTGCCGCCGGCGCTATCGCCGCACAGCAGGATAAGACGCTCGTAGGTGGTCGACGCCCATTCGAAGGCGCTGATGGCATCGTCGAAGGCGGCCGGATGAAGGTGTTCCGGCGCCAGCCGGTAGTCGACCGAAACCACTTCGTAGCCGGTGCGGCTGCAAAGCTCGGCGCAGAGGTCGTCATGGCTGTCGAGCCCGCCGAGGACAAAACCGCCGCCATGGAAATAAAGCACCATCGCCGCTGTTTCCGGCGCCGGGGGGCGGTAGACGCGGATCGGGATGTGCCAGGGTGTGGCAATGGCGGTGGTTTCCGCCGTGACGCCTTGGGGATAGCCGGCAAAGAACTCGCGGCACATCCGGTTATAGATCTCGCGCTGCTCGGCGATGGTGTAGTCGATCGTATCGGGTGGATAATAGGAATTGGTCCGCTCGATGAAGGCCCAGGTCTCGGCGTCGATGAGGGTTTTGTAGTTGGTCATGGGCGCCGAATGGGCCGCCAAGGTTGAGCTTGGACACCCCCCTCTGGCCTGCCGGCCATCTCCCCCGCAAGGGGGGAGATCGGCAGCTTTGGCCTTGCCGCTTGTCCTGCAACGCTGGAAATTGGCGAAATCCGATGCGACATCCGATCTCCCCACTTGCGGGGGAGATGCCCGGCAGGGCAGAGGGGGGTGTGAAGGATCGCCATCATCTCCGCAGCGTCACTTCCCCTTCCACACCGGGTCGCGCTTCTCGGCGAAGGCGCGAAAACCCTCGAGATTGTCCTCCGAGCCGTAGAGTGCGTCAACCGTTGGCAGCTGCCGGCGCGTCACCCGGTTCATCGCGTCCTGGAACGTCAGCGATTCAGCGACCCGAGCCGTCTCCTTGATCGCGGCGAAGACCAGCGGCGGGCCGCTGGCGAGCAGCCGCGCGATCTCCCAGACGTGGTCCTCCAGTCTTTCCTTGGGCAGCACCTCGTTGACCAGGCCCCAGCGATGCGCCTCGGCGACATCCATCCAGCGGCCGGTGAGCAGAAGGTCCATTGCGACATGATAAGGGATGCGCTTCGGCAGCTTGATCGTCGCCGCATCGGCCAGCGTGCCGGCGCGGATTTCGGGCAGCGCGAAGGAGGAGTGGTCCGACGCATAGATGAGGTCGCAGGACAGCGCCAGCTCGAAGCCGCCGCCGACCGCCATGCCGTTGACGCAGGCTATCACCGGCTTGTTGAGGTCGCGCAGTTCCTGCAGCCCGCCGAAGCCGCCGACGCCATAGTCGCCGTCGACCGCGTCGCCGCCGGCCGCGGCCTTCAGGTCCCAGCCGGCGCAGAAGAACTTGTCGCCGGCGGTCTTGACGATGGCGACGCGCAGCTCGGGATCGTCGCGGAACGCCTTGAACGTCTCGCCCATCAGCCGCGACGTCTTCAGGTCGATGGCGTTGGCCTTGGGCCGGTCGAGCGTGACTTCGAGGATCGTGCCCTCGCGGCGGGTGGTGATGATTTCAGCCATTCTTCTTGCCTCCCAGCACCAGCAGCGCATCGGCGATCCAGGCGCCCTTGCCCTCGGCGCAGACGATCAGCGGATTGATGTCGAGTTCCTCGATCTCGCCGGCATTTTGCTGCACGAAGCCGGCAATGCCCGATATCGCCTGTATTGCCGCCGTGACATCGGCCTTCGGCCGGCCGCGATAGCCGTCGAGCAGCGGGAACAGTTTCAGCCCGCGCAAAGCGGCCTCGATGTCGTCACGGGTCGCCGGCAGCATCAGCGTGACGCTGTCGCGCAACAGCTCGACCAGCACGCCGCCGGTGCCGAGCGTCATCACCGCGCCGAACATCGGGTCGCGGGTGAAGCCGACCAGCAGCTCGGCGACGCCATCGCGCACCATGCGCTCGACATAAAGGCCGGTGCCGAGCGGGCCGAGATCATGGGCGGCGGTGCTGACGGATTCGGCATCCCTCAAATTGAGCCGGACCGCGTCGAGCTCGGATTTGTGGATGACGCCAAGAGCCTTCAGCGCTACCGGGAAGCCGAGCGCCATCGAGGAGATCACAGCCTCGACCGCGTTGCCGGCGCGCTCGCCCTTCGGCACCGGGAGCCCGGCCTCGATGAGCCGCGCTTTCGCCTCCGCCTCGTCCGGGGTGATATGGTCGCCGGCCGGCGCGCCAGACGCCGAGGTGTCGATCGGCTGCGCCAGCGGCTCGCGCCACGCCCAGCCGATGAAGGCTGCCGCCTGGGCGGCGTCCATGGCCTCGGAAATGCCGAACAGCGGCACCATGCCCCGCGCCATCAGCCCTGCAGTGTATTCCTCGGGCAGGTTCTCCGGCAGCGAGGAGACGATCGCGCCTTGCGCGCTGTTGGTCTTCAGCGCCGCTTCGAAGGCGCGCAGCGTCGCCCACCAGTCGGTGTCGGAGCAGCGGTCGGGGCGCGGAAAGTCGAGCACCAGCATGTTGAGGTCGAAGCCGCCAGACACCATGGCGGTGAAGGTGGCGGTCATCGCCGGCTCGTTGTTCCAGATGAAGGTATGGTAGTCGAGCGGGTTGGCCACCGCGACCAGCGGGCCGAGCGTCGATTTGACCTGAATGCGATGCTCGGCGGTGAGAGGCGGAAAGGTCACCCAGCGGCCTTCGGCGCTGTCGGCCATGACGGACGCCTCGCCGCCCGAACAGCTCATCGACGACAGCCGGTAGCCGGGCAGGGGACCGGTGACGTGCAGCAGCTTCAGCGCCTCGATGAAGGCCGGGATCGAATCGATGCGGGCGATGCCGAGCCGCTTCAGGAACGCGCCGGACGCTGCGTCCGAGCCGGCCAGCGACGCGGTATGCGAGACGGTCGCCTGCCGCGCCTGCTCGGAGCGGCCGACCTTCATGGCGATAACAGGCTTCTTCAGCTCTCGTGCCCGTGCCGCCAGCCTTTCGAAGCCGGCTACCGAGTCGAAGGCCTCGATATGCAGGCCGAGCGCGGTGACGCGGTCGTCCTCGATCAGGCCGAGCGCCATTTCGGAAAGCCCGGTCTGCGCCTGGTTGCCGGCGGTCATCAGAAAGGCGATCGGCAGGCCGCGCTTCTGCATCGTCATGTTGATGGCGATGTTCGACGACTGGGTGATGATGGCAACGCCGCGACCGCCTTCAGGCAGCCTGATGCCGCCATGCTGGTCGGGCCACAAAAGCGCGCCGTCGGCGTAATTGATCAGCCCATAGCAGTTCGGCCCGATGATCGGCATGGGACCCGCCGCCGCGACCAGCTCGGCCTGCAGCCGCTCGCCGTCCTCGTCATAGGCCTCGGTTTCGAGGAAGCCGGCGGCGAAGCAGACCGCACCGCCGGCGCCGCGCTCGGCCAGCGCCTTGACCACTTCGATGGTCAAGTGCCGGTTGACGCCGATGAAAGCGGCATCCGGCGCACCGGGCAATTCGGCCACCGAGCGATACGCCTTGCGGCCGGCGACCTCGTCCTTGCTCGGATGCACGGGCCAGATCTCGCCGGCAAAGCCCATCTTGATCGACTGCGCGACGACGGCAGCAGCCTGCACGCCACCGAAGACTGCGATCGTTCGTGGGCGCAAAAGCCGCTCAAGTTTGTGCATCGTCATCTTTTCGTTTGAGCATGATCTTTTCCAAAAACCGGATTCCACTTTTTGGGATCATGCTCTAGCCCCCGAACGGGCGCAGCAGCGCCCGCGAGATGATGTGGCGCTGGATTTCCGAGGTGCCTTCCCAGATGCGCTCGACGCGGGCGTCGCGCCAGATGCGTTCCAGCGGCAGATCGTCCATCAGCCCCATGCCGCCATGGATCTGGATCGCCTCGTCGGCGACGAAGGCGAGCATCTCGGTGGCCTTCAGCTTGGCCATGGCCATGTCCTGGTCGGTAACGGTGCCCTGATCGTACTTCCAGCCGGCTTCGAACACCATCAGGTCGGCGGCCTTCAGCTCGGTCGCCATGTCGGCGAGCTTGAACGACACGCCCTGGAACTTGCCGATCGGCTGGCCGAATTGCTGGCGCTGCGCGGCGTATTCGATGGCGTGGCCAAGCGCCCGTTCGGCGCGGCCGAGGCAGGTGGCGCCGACCTGCAGGCGCGTCGCGCCAAGCCATGAATTGGCGACGTCGAAGCCCTTGTGCACCTCGCCCAGAACCTGAGTGGCCGGCAGACGGCAATCGTCGAATTCGAGGATGGCATTGGTGTAGCCGCGATGCGAGACGTTGCGGTAGCCGTCGCGCACGGTAAAGCCCTTGGTGCCCTTGTCGACGAAGAAGGCGGTGATCTTCTTGCGTTTTCCACGCGAAGACTCTTCCTCCCCCGAGGCCATGAAGACGATGGCGAAATCGGCGAGGTCGGCGTGGCTTATGAAATGCTTGGTGCCGTTCAGCACCCAGTCGTCGCCGTCCTGCACGGCGGTTGCCTTCATGCCGCGCAAATCGGAGCCGGCGCCCGGCTCGGTCATTGCCAGGCAATCCCATTTTTCGCCGCGAATGCACGGGAACAGATACTTCTCGCGCTGCTCCGGCGTGCCGGCAAGGAGGATGTTGGAAGGCCGCGCCACGCAGGTCCAGTGCAGCGCGTAATTGGCGCGGCCGAGCTCCTTTTCATAGAGCAGCCAGGTCACCGTATCGAGCCCGGCGCCGCCGACATCGGCCGGCATGTTGGCGGCATAGAGACCAGCTTCGATCGCCTTGGCCTTGATCTCCTCGATCAGCTCACGGCGCAGCACGCCGGTGCGCTCCACTTCGCGCTCATGCGGGTAGAGCTCGTTCTCGACGAAGGCCCGCGTCGTCTCGACGATGAGCTTCTGTTCCTCCGAAAGACCAAAATCCATGGTCTCAGCCTTTCTTCTTTTTCTTCGGCTTTTCAGCCTTGGCCTTCTCGGCAGCCTTGGAGGCGGTGGGCTTCTTCGCCGCAAGCTTGGCCAGCTGCCTGGTATAGTCCTTATGCAGGGCGCCGGCGCCCCAGCCTTTGCCTTTGTTCTGCTTCGACAGTGCCTCCATGATCGCGACCAGATTGTCGTCGCGGATCTTTTCGAGTTCGCGGATCGACAGACCGTGCGCCTGGTCGTCCGACTGGGTCGCGATCAGCTCGACCAATTCGTCGTTGAACTCCGGCACATCCATCAGCTTGGTCCATGGCCATTTCAGGCACGGGCCGAACTGCGCCATGAAGTGGCGCATGCCGGCCTCGCCGCCGGCGACACGATAGACCTGGAACATGCCCATCTGCGCCCAGCGCAGGCCGAAGCCATAGCGCATGATGTCGTCAAGCTCCTCGACCGTGCAGATGCCGTCCTTGACCAGCCACAGCGCCTCGCGCCAGGCCGCTTCGAGCAGGCGGTCGCCGACAAAGGCTTCGATCTCCTTGCGGATCACCACCGGCTTCATGCCGATCGAGGCATACATCTCCTTGGCGACTTCGATCGCCTCGGGAAAGGTCTGTTCGCCGCCGACGATTTCGACCAGTGGCAAGAGATAGACGGGGTTGAACGGATGGCCGACCACCAACCGCTCCGGATGCTTCTTCATCGCCACCTGCATGTCGGTCGGCTTGATGCCGGAGGTGGAGGAGCCGACAATGGCGTTGGCCGGCGCATAAAGGTCGATCTCGGCCAGCACGCGGTGCTTGAGGTCGAGCCGCTCCGGCACGCTTTCCTGGATGAAGTCGGCATCGGCGACCGCCTCGGCGATCGTCTTGGCGAAAGTGAGCTTGCCCTCTTTCGGCAGGCCGCCGGGCAGCATCTGCTTGTAGGCGCGTCGCGCTCCCTTCATCACCTCGCCGACCTTGCGTGACGCCTCGGGGTCGGGATCGAAGATCGACACGTCGATGCCGTTGAGCAGCAGCCGCGCGACCCAGCCGGCGCCGATGACGCCGCCGCCGATGGCTGCCGCCTTGTTGATGATGCTCATGCGGAGGCTCCGGTTCTTGTGCTGGCTGTTGCGGGGTCGGTGAGGGCGACACGCTCGCCGGCACGGATCACGGACGCGTCATAGGCCTTGCGCGCGAACACTTCGAGCACGAAGGGCCGGAAGAAATCGATCGGCAATGTCTCGTAATCCGGGTCGAAGCTCGACTGGTCCCAGCGCTCGCAAAACTCATCGCAATCGTCGAAGTAGATGTGCCCGGCGAAACGGTCGCGGGCGTGCGGGTTGCCGCCGAGGTGATGTGCGTAATAGAGGCGCTGGAAGTCGCCGTGCTTTTCCACCACCCAGGTGCATTGCTCGCGTACAAAGGGCTTCAGGATCGACGCCGCATACTCGTCGTGATTATAGGGCGCGTAGATGTCGCCGATGTCGTGCAGCAAGGCGCAGGCAATCCAGTCGGTGTCGGCGCCGTCGCGCCAGGCCCGCGTCGCCGCCTGCAGCGAATGGCCGAGCCGGGTGATCTTGTAGCCCGACAGCCCTTCGTCGAGCTGGACAAGCGCGTCGAGCAGACGCTCGCCGGTCTTTGCCGCATGGTCGATTTCATGCTCGGTGAGGAAGGCATAATCCTCGCGGTCGCCGTCCTTCATGGCGGTGAACTTCACGGTCTTCATCGGCGGCTCCTCCCAACCGGGTTCTTCCCGCCCTTGCTCAAAGCGGTGCGCGCTTCGTCAGGTTCAGCTTCTTTCGCACCTCATCCGGGCCGATGACCCTTGCGCCCATGTTCGACACGATGCTGACCGCCCGCTCGACCAACTGCGCATTGGTCGCCAGCACACCCTTGTCGAGCCAGAGATTATCCTCGAGCCCGACACGGACATTGCCGCCGGCCAGCACCGCGGCAGCGGCATAGGCCATCTGGTTGCGGCCGATGGAAAAGGCCGACCAGGTCCAGCTCGACGGCACGTTGTTGACCATCGCCATGAAGGTGTTGAGATCATCTGGCGCCCCCCACGGCACGCCCATGCACAATTGCACGAGAGCATCCGGATCCAGCACCTTTTCCTCGACCAGCTGCTTGGCAAACCACAGATGCCCGGTGTCGAAGGCCTCGATCTCCGGCTTGACGCCGAGCGCCGTCATCATGCCGCCCATGGCGCGCAGCATGCCGGGCGTGTTGGTCATGACATAGTCGGCTTCGGCGAAATTCATGGTGCCGCAGTCGAGCGTACAGATTTCCGGCAAGCACTGGCGAACATGTTCCACGCGGTTGGTCGCACCGCCCATATCCGTGCCTTTTTCGTTCAGCGGCAGGGGGGTTTCCGGCGGGCCGAATACCATGTCGCCGCCCATGCCGGCGGTCAGGTTCAAAACGACATCAACGTTTGCCGCGCGGATGCGCTCGGTTACCTCGCGGTAGAGATGCACGTCGCGCCTAGGCTTGCCGGTCTCGGGATCGCGCACATGGCAGTGCACGATCGCAGCCCCTGCCTTTGCCGCCTCGATGGCCGAATCGGCGATCTGCTTGGGCGAGCGCGGCACGTGCGGGCTGCGGTCCTGCGAACTGCCGGACCCGGTCACGGCACAGGTAATGAAGACCTCACGGTTCATCGCTAACGGCATCGGACTCTCTCCCAATAGAACATAGGGCAAGAATGCCTGACTTGCCGGAAACTGTTTTGCGTTTTACGAAGATCATGTGACCAAAACCGAAAAACCGACGATCTTTCGTGCCGAACGTTTGCCGCTCAAGGTGACGCTGCTGGTATTCTCCGGCTCGTCGATCATGTGTGTTGCGTCGGCTGTCGATCCGTTGCGCGCCGCCAACCGTATTGCCGGTGAGACCCTGTTCGATTTCAGGCTGGTCTCGGTCACAGGCGAGGCGCCGGTCACCACATGCGGCCTGCCGGTGGCGGTCAGCGGCCGCTTCGATGCGGCTGACACAACCGACATGCTGGTCGTCGTCGCCGGCTTCGGCACGCAGAACTACGCCACTTCAGCCTTGCTTTCCGGACTGCGCCGGGCGGCGCGCGCGGCACGCGCCTGCGGCGGCGTCGAGGCCGGCACCTGGCTGGTGGCGCGCGCGGGCTTGCTGGAGGGGCGCAGCGCCACCACCCACTGGGAGGATATGGAGGATTTTTCTTCGGCCTTCCCCGGCGTCGACGTGCGCCCCGACCGCTACGTCATCGACGGTCCCGTATTCACCTCTGGCGGCGCCTCGCCGACCTTCGACCTGATGCTGCATCTGATCCGCACGCGGCTCGGCATGGCCGTGGCGCTCGATGTCGCGAGCGTCTTCATCTACGACCAGGCGCGCGCCGCGACGGACGCGCAGCCGCTGGTCTCGCTCGGCCGTCTTGACGGCTACGATCCCAGGCTGGCGCAAGCCATCCGGCTGATGGAAGCGCATGTCGACCAGCCCCTGACTGTCGCCGCCGTGGCCAAGCGCGCCGGGGTGACGGCGCGGACGCTGGAAAGTATCTTTCGCAAGTCGATCGGCGAAACGCCGGGCGCCTATTATCTCAGGCTGCGCCTCGGCGCCGCGCGCCGGCTGGTGGTCGATACGCGCATCGCCATGGCGGACATTGCCGGGCGAACGGGCTTTTCGTCCGCCGCGGCATTTTCCAGAGCGTTTTCAAGAGCGTTCGGCGAAGCGCCGGTCAGGCTGCGCCTGAGATAGTGGGGATCAGGCAGCGTCTTGGCGGACGCTGTTGCCGTCGATCTGCGAGCGCATCTGTCTCGCCAGATGGGTCTCGAAGCGGCTGGCGACCGCGCGATCCCATTCGTTTGCACTCAGCGCACCATGCTTGGGGTGCGGCAGCGCCATCAGCCGGTCGATGATCGATCCGGCCTCGCCAGATGAGAGCAGGGCGTCGATTTCGCGTTCGTGCTGCATATCGTTTCGCCTCCTTCTTTCTGATTCCCGCCACGAACCACACTATAGGAACTCCGTGACGGCTGTTTGAAGGCAAGAGCGAGACGATTGATGGGCGATGCCGGGCAAAGTTTTGTCCGCCGCCGCCCATCTTGGGCACGATCTTTCCGACAGATCAGGCGGTGCGTCAGCCGAGCCGCATGGACAGTTCGACATCCTCGCCGAACGGCGTGGACATGTAGCCACTCCCAGTCGAGCGCACCCGCTCGAGGTATTCGAGGCAAAGATCGGCATTGTCGGCAACGACCAAGGCGCCCGGCCTGAGGCGACTTTCAACTAGGGTCAAGACCTCGGGATAGAGCGCTTTGGCGCCGTCGAGCAGCAGCAGGTCGACGGCTTCGGGAAGATCGACGCTTAATGTTTGCAGCGCGTCTCCTTCTCGGATTTCCACCATGTCGATGAGACCGCCTGCTGTCAGATTGCTCCTCGCGCGCACCACCTTGGATGGCTCGAACTCGCTGGTGATCAGGCGGCCGCCGCCATTGTCCCGCAAGGCTGCGGCAAGGTGCAGGGTCGAGATGCCGAACGAGGTTCCAAATTCGACGATCGTCCGGGCGCCGCTGCTCCGTGCCAGCATGTAGAGCAGCGTGCCGGTCTCTCGCGAAACGGGAAGCCAGAGATCCTTTAGCCGCCCGTAGAAATCGAGGTATTCGGTCTTGCTCCGAATGAAGCGGCTCCGCTCCTCGGCGGAGAGCTCCGCCACGGCAGGGCTCGTTGCCGCAGCGGCTTCCTCGAACAGGCGGTCCAGCAGGGGCGCCAGCGGCGTTGTCGTCAGTGTGGTCATATTGGTCTCCAGTCAAAATTGAATGCGTTCTTGTGCGGCATTCAAAATACGACTAATCATTCGCATTCACTAATCGCATTGGCGCGCCTCTCAATGAGCGATCACCGAAGTCCGCGGATTTCCTCGCGAAAACAGCCCAAGCAGGCCCGCTCGGCGGAGCTCGTTGCTGCGATTTTGGAGGCTGCTGTTCAGGTTTTGGCGAGGGAAGGCGCGCAGCGCTTCACCACGGCGCGGGTGGCCGAGAAGGCCGGTGTCAGCGTCGGATCGCTGTATCAGTATTTTCCGAACAAGGCGGCGATCCTGTTCCGGCTCCAGAGTGACGAATGGCGGCAGACGACCGATTTGCTGCGCGACATCCTCGAGGATATCAGGAAACCGCCGCTTGAAAGGCTGCGCGGCCTAGTCCACGCCTTCCTCCGCTCGGAGTGTGACGAGGCCGCGGTGCGTGTGGCGCTCGACGACGCCGCACCGCTTTACCGCGACGCGCCTGAGGCGCGGGCGGCAAGGGCGTCCGGAGACCGCACCATCCAGCTCTTCATGCAGGAGGCGTTGCCCAACGCCGCGCAAGCGACGCGCGAATTGGCCGGCGACCTCGTCATGACGGCGCTGAGCACGGTGGGGAAGCAGTTCTCGGAGGCGCCCCGAACCCCGGCGGAGATCGAAGCCTACGCCGACGCCATGGCCGACATGTTCTGCGCCTACCTAAGAGGCCTCGATCACGGCTAGGGCAAATGCCAGGCCCGGTCAGCAAGCAGACCGAAAGTTTCGCAGGGGGCAAACCTTGTCGGTTTCAGCCCCGCGGAAGCCGCCTTTATCCGCGGCCGCTGAAAATGCGGCCGCGAAACGGCACGCCTCAGACGTACCGGTTGACGATGTTCTCGAGCAGTTCCTGGCGGCCGGATCGGGGCTGCGGCTCGATCTTCTCCTTGACGACGCGATCAGTAATTTCCTCCAGCGTGCGCTTGCCGGCAAGCATCGCCTTGGCCTCGGCCGAATCCCAGCCGGCATAGCGCTCGGCGAGCGGCGCCGACAGCGCCTTGTCCTCGACCATGCGTGCCGCTGCCTTGAGGCCTCGAGCGCAGCAATCCATGCCGCCGATATGACCGATCAGCAGATCCTGCGGATCGAGCGACTGGCGCCTGAGCTTGGCGTCGAAATTGGTGCCGCCGGTCTTGAAGCCGCCCGCCTGCAGTACGTGATAATAGGCGAGCGCCATCTCCGGTACATTGTTTGGGAACTGGTCGGTGTCCCAGCCCGATTGGTAGTCGTTGCGGTTCATGTCGATCGAGCCGAAAATGCCGAGCGCATTGGCCAGCGCCAGTTCATGCTCGAACGAATGGCCGGCCAGGATGGCGTGGCCTTGCTCGATGTTGAGCTTGACCTCGTTCTCCAGTCCGAAACGCTTGAGGAAGCCATAGACGGTGGCGACGTCGTAATCATACTGGTGCTTGGTCGGTTCCTGAGGCTTCGGCTCGATCAGGATGGTGCCTTCGAAGCCGATCCTGTGCTTGTAGTCGACGACCAGATTGAGAAAGCGGCCGGCCTGTTCCTGCTCGCGGGCAAGGTCGGTGTTGAGCAGCGTCTCATAGCCCTCGCGGCCGCCCCACAGCACGTAGTTCTCGCCGTTCAGCCGCTTGGTGATGTCGATGCAGTGTTTCACCGTCGCGGCCGAATAGGCAAAGACGTCCGGATCGGGATTGGTGGCGGCGCCCGACATGAAGCGGCGGTTGGAGAACAGGTTGGCCGTGCCCCACAACAGCTTGACGCCAGTCTGCTTCATCTTTCCCGAGAAATAATCGGCGATCTCGTCGAGCCGCGCCGCACTTTCGGAAAAGTCCCGGCCCTCCGGCCGCACATCGGCATCGTGGAAGCAGAAATAAGGCGCGCCCAGCAGCGAAAACATCTCGAAGGCGACGTCGGCCTTGAGCTTGGCCAGCTCCATCGTGTCGGTACCGCCGGCCTTGGGGAACCACGGCCGGTCAAACGTCTGGCCGCCGAACGGATCGCCGCCTGGCCAGGCAAAGGAATGCCAGTAGGCGACGGCAAAGCGCAGATGGTCTTCCAGCCGCTTGCCGGCGACGATCTCGTCGGGATTGTAGAACCGGTAGGCCAGCGGATTGGTCGAATCCGGTCCCTCATATTTGATCTGTTGGATGTCGCCGAAAAAACCGCTGGTCATGTTCTTTTCCTCTCGCATGGTTCGGCCTGATTACCTCAAGCGTAATTGGTTTCGCGCTGGCGTTGGTCGAAAAGGCTCATGTCAAGAGCATCCAACGAAGGAGACAGACCATGACCGACCTCAACACCATTGCCGAAAACTACATCGCCGCCTGGAACGAGAGTGACGCCGCGCGCAGGAAAGCCTTGCTCAAGACGACCTTCACCGAGGATGTCGGCTACCGCGATCCGATCATGCAGGGCGACGGCCATGACGGCATCGCCGCGCTGATCGAAGGCGTGCAGCAGCGCTTTGCCGGCTTCAGGTTCTCGCTGAAAGGCGAGCCGGACGGCTTCGCTGACGCCATCCGCTTTTCGTGGAACCTTGGGCCGGACGGCACCGAGCCCGTCATCGAAGGCACCGATATCGGCATCATCGAAAATGGCCGGCTGAAAAGCGTCACCGGCTTTCTCGACAAGGTGCCGGCGCAGTGAGGAAATCTCGGCAAAGTGGGGGCCAAGCACCCCCCTCTGCCCTACCGGGCATCTCCCCCTCAAGGGGGGAGATTGGCTGGCCTTTCCGCCTTCGCCAATCACCGATCTTGCAAGACTGGCATAGCCGTCGACGCTGCCGATCTCCCCCCTTGAGGGGGAGATGCCAAGTGGTGGCAAAGAGGGCAGGCCAGAGGGGGGTAAGCGCCAGCTCACGCGGTTACAGCCCTGATCGCCGGGTAAAGCTGGCGGTAGCGCTGATAGGCCTGCGCATAGGCGTCGCCGAGGGCGGCGACCGGCTCGACCGTGGCGTCCGTCGCCGGCGCCGTGCACACGGCGCGCGGATCGGCAGCGGTCGCCGCGATCAGGCCAAGCCGGGCCGCACCGAACGCGGCGCCGAAATCGCCCTCGGCGGGAATATCGATGGGCAGGCCAAGCGCGGTGGCGATGGCCTTCAACCAGTAGCGCGAACGCGAGCCGCCGCCGATCGCCGTCACCCGGGTCAGCGTCGTGCCGGCCTTGGCCAGAGCTTCCAGGCTGTCGCGGAAAGCGAAAGCGACGCCTTCGAGCACGGCCTGGGTCAGCGCCGCGCGGCCGGATTCGTGTGCAAGCCCCGTAAACGCGCCGCGAATGGCGGAATCATTGTGCGGCGTCCGTTCGCCTGAGAGATAGGGCAGGAAGGAGACACCGGTCGGCGCCTGCAGCGCATCGCCGAGTTCGGCGGTCAACTCGCCAGCACCTTTGCCCGCGATTGCCGATAGCCAGTTGAGCGAATCGGTTGCCGACAGGATGACGCCCATCTGATGCCAGGTGCCGGGCAGGGCATGGCAGAATGTATGCACGGCGCTTTCCGGGTTGGGCAGATAGGCCGCGTTGGCGGCAAAAAGCACGCCGGATGTGCCGAGTGAGACGAAAGCCTGGCTGGCGCCGACCGTGCCCATGCCGCAGGCCGAGGCTGCGTTGTCGCCGGCGCCGCCGGCGATCGGGATGCCCGCCTGCATACCCCATTTCGTAGCCAGTTCGCTGCGCAAGGTACCGGCCTTTGCCGTGCCTTCGACCAATGACGGCATCTGCCTTTCGTCGAGCGACGTGGCGGCGAGCAGTTCGGCGGACCAGGCTCGTTTGCCGACGTCGAGCCACGACGTGCCAGCCGAATCCGACATTTCCGAAATATGCTCGCCGGCGAGCCAGAGCCGCAAAAAGTCCTTCGGCAGCAGGACCTTTGCCACCTTGGCGAAAACAGCCGGTTCGTTGTTTTTCACCCAGGCGAGCTTTGGCGCGGTGAAGCCGGGAAAGACGATGTTGCCGGTCAGCTTGCGAAAGCGCGGGTCGGCGTCGAGTGCGGCCGCCTCGGCGTGGCTGCGTGTGTCGTTCCACAGGATGCAGGGGCGCAGCACCTGGTCGGCGGCGTCGAGCAGGGTGGCGCCATGCATATGGCCGGAAAGGCCGATGCCTTTGACCGCCGCGAGCTCCTTCGCATGCGCGGATCGCAGCTCGGCGATCGCCGCTTCGCAGGCGCGGATCCACTCAGCCGGGTTCTGCTCGGACCAGCCGGGATGCGGGCGCGACACGTCGAGCGGCGCATGGCCGGAACCGACGATGCTCTGCCTTGCATCGATCAGCAGCGCCTTGACGCCCGACGTGCCGAGATCGAGGCCGAGATACATGTTTCCTCCCATGTCCGTCAGGCCTGGCGGCGACGGTCTTTCTTGCTCCCCGCCTCTGCCTGCGACAGAGGCGGCGAAGATATCCCGGCAATCGTGCCGCCGGACAAGCGCTCCGGTCAACACGCGAAGATTTTTTCGACACTCGAAAAAATCTTGCCGGGGCAGTTTTTAAGGCAAGATTTAGTCTTGGTCAATTCGCCGCGAGAGCGGTTGCGCGCCGTGAAAACAGTGCCGATAGCGGGCTGTCCGGCCGTGCCAGCGCGCGTTCCGCCGCAAGCGCCCGCGCCAGCGCGCCATCACCGGAACGCAATGCCGCTTCGATCAGCGTCAGGTCGATGACGTCGCGTTGGGCGTGGCTGCCGCCGAAGCGATGGGCGATCGCCCGGATCGGCCGGATCAGGCGGATCGTCCCGGCATAATTACCGTCGCCGAATGCCTTGATGGCGAGCGTCAGGGGATGGCCGACATCCCTGGTGAAACCAGCGTTGTCGTCTTTGCCCTGCATCGCCTCGCGCTGCGCCTCGAGCAAGCCGCGGGCCGGCGCTTCGAGGCCGGCGCCGACAAACGCCATCATTGCGTGGGCGTCGTTGAAGGCATAATGGCCGGCGCTGGCCTTGGGCAACCAGTTGGCGGCCAGCGCCGTCCAGCGGTCGCCGACATCGACGCCGCCGAGATGCAGGCGCCACAGGATCGCCGAGGCATCGACCATGTTGAGCGCCAGCGTCGAGCGCTCGCCATAGATCGGCCCGTCGTAGAGCGCCAGCACGTCGTCGGTCTCGCCGAGGTCGTAATGGAACAGCGCCAGATGCCACCAATTGTGCACCTGCAGAAAGCTTTCCCGCGTCCACGCTTCGGGGTTGGCGCGCATCCACAGAATGCCGTCCTTCTGCCGGCTCTGCATCTCCATGACGTGGGCGACGGCATGCTGGGCCCAGCCGTCGCGCGGCTCGATATCGACCGCCGTGCGGCCAAGTTTTTCGGCGCGCGCGTAGTCGCCCATTTCCTCCAGCCCAAAGGCCTGCATGCCGAGTATGGCGTGGTAGCCCGGCATGCCGCTCTGCCAGGACGGCAGCGCGCGGCCGATGCGGTCGCGCAGCATGCGGGCGTTGCCGGTGAAGAAGTCGATCTGGTGGCCGGTCTGCAGCGCCAGCGCATCGAGCGGGAACTCGATGGCGATATCCTCCAGCACGCGGGCGGCCTCGTGCCAGCGGCCCTCCGCAAGGTGGCCAAGCGCGGCGACATGCGCCTGCTCGCGCGTCGTCGCGGCAAGCGGCAGCGCTGCCTCGTGACATGCCTTGGCCACCGCCGTCGCTTCACGCTCGGTGGCGAGGCCAAAGAGATAACCCTTGAACACATGCGCCATGACGAAGCCGGGATCTTCGGCGATTGCCCGGTCAACGGAACCGACAGGATCGCCGATGAAGCACTGCAATTCGCGCACAGCCTGGCTGTAGGACGAAAACCCGGCCTCCGTCGCGCCAGACAGCGCTAGGCCAAATGCATCCCTGACCGCCATGGCTTGTCCTCAGTTGCCCGAGCGCATCGCCACCGTGGCGATGCCGGCGCCGACCAGCAGCGTGCCGCCGGTGCGGTTGAAGATGCGGATCGCCTTTGGATTGCGCACGACGTTGCGCGCCCTTGCGGCGATCAGCGCATAACCGAAGGCATTGGCGAAGGCGAGCGCCAGGAAGGTCGTCTCGAAGATCAGCATCTGTGTCCAGAAATCCGCATGCCGGTCGAGGAACTGCGGCAGGAAGGCGACGAAAAAGGTGATGCTTTTCGGATTGAGCGCGGTAACCAGCCAGGCATGTGCCGTCATCTTGGCCGATGACACCGCATCGGTGCGCGGTTCGGCCCGCAGCGCGCCGCCGGCGCGAAACAGCTTTATGCCGAGATAGATCAGATAGCCGGCGCCGATCACCTTCAGCACGGTGAATACGGTCGCCGACGCCGCCAGCAGCGCGCCGATGCCCAGCATCGACAGTGTCATTGCGGTGAAGTCGCCGAGCGCCACGCCGACTGCCATCGGCAGCGCGGTGCGCCAGCCCTGGCCGAGCGCATAGGACACCACCAGCAGGATGGTCGGGCCCGGAATGACCAGAAGGACTGCCGAGGCGGCGGCAAATGCGGCCCAGTTTTCGAAGGACATTTTCTTCTCCTTGAGCTCAAAGAAGAGGATAAATCCTTGGCCTCGCGAAGATGTAAAGAGGCAAAAACCGAAAAAGCCCCTCGTTAACGGCAGATGGCTGGCCTTCACGCTTTTTCAACCATGATTGGTGAAAATGCCTGCTATCCGGCCGGACCGTGTTTCCCGCCGATAGCGTAGGGTTTGGGTAAATGCGTGAGTTGCCGCACGGTCTGTCGCTGCCGCATAATGGCGACGCAATCGAAACCGAAATACAGCTTTCCCGCCGCACGGTGCTGTCCGGCGCCGGTGCGCTGGCGCTGCTCGGCGTCGCCGGCTGCAGCCAGACGCTGGATCTGCCGTCGCTCCAGCTCGACGACGTCACCACCGGCTCGATCCGGCCCGTGCGTCCGAGGATCAGCGTCGACAAGAACATCACCAGCCCCGACGTGATGTACGCTTCGCTCACCGACGGTGGCTTCAATGTGCCGGAGGTGCCCTACCTCAAGGTCAAGCCGGAGTTCCGCCGCCAGATTGTCGTCGATCCGACCGGCGAGCAACCCGGCACGATCGTCGTGCATTCGCAAGAGCGGCTGCTCTATCTGGTGCAGCCCGGCGGCGAAGCGATCCGTTACGGCGTCGGCATCGGCAAGGACGGATTCCGCTGGTCGGGCCGCGCCAACATCCAGTACGGCAAGGAATGGCCGGTCTGGACCCCACCGCCCGAGATGATCGCCCGCAAGCCGGAACTGGTGAAATGGCAAAGCGGACAGCCGGGCGGCCTCGACAATCCGCTCGGCGCGCGTGCCCTCTACATCTATCAGAACGGCAGCGACACCGGCTATCGCATCCACGGCTCGCCCGAATGGCGTAGCATCGGCCAGGCGATGTCGTCGGGCTGCGTACGCCTGATCAACCAGGACATCATCGATCTCTACAGCCGCGTCTCCAAGAAGAATCCGGTCGTCGTCGTCTGACCGGCGGCTTCGCTTTCAGCGATCACTCTGCCGTTGCGCGATGCCGCAAGACAGGCGAATGTGCCTGCGATTTTCATCGCCCGGGAGACGTGAACAATGGCCGGAACTTTTGTCATCGCGCAAGGCGGCGGCCCAACCGCCGTCATCAACCAGACGGTGGTCGGCGCCGCGCTCGAAATCCGCAAGCGGCATCCCGGCGCCAAGGTGCTGGGATCCATCCACGGCGTGCGTGGCATTCGTGACGGCAATTACGTCGATCTTTCCGCCATCCCCGAGGACCGTTTGCGGCTGATCGCGGCGACGCCGAGCGCCGCGCTTGGTTCGACGCGCGACAAGCCGGATGCCGCCTATTGCGACCTCATCCTCAACGGCTTGAAGAAAGCCGGCGCCGACGCCTTCATCTACATCGGCGGCAACGACACGTCGGGCACGCAGCAGATCCTGACCGACGCCGCCGGCGGCAAGATCGCCTTCGTGCATGCGCCGAAAACCATCGACAACGATCTCGAGGAGAACGACCACACGCCCGGCTTCATGTCGGCGGCCGAGTTCGTCGCCGGGGCGTTTCTTTCGGTCGATCTCGATTTCCGTGCTTTGCCGGGCATCTATGTCGGCATCGTCATGGGGCGGCACGCCGGTTTCCTGACGGCCGCGTCCGCGGCATGGCAGCTCGATCAGGACAGCGGCCCGCATCTCGTCTACGTGCCGGAGCGGCCGTTCTCGGCGGCCGGCTTCATCGACGACGTGCGCGCCACGCTCGACCGCCACAAGCGCTGCATCGTTGCCGTCTCCGAAGGCGTCAGCACCGCCGACGGCAAGGCGCTGGTCGAAAGCCTGGTGCCGCCGGAAAGGCTGGAGCGCGACCAGCACGGCAACGTCAAGCTGTCGGGCAGCGACCTGCCGGCAGCCTTGGAGCGCGCGCTGGCCGAGGGATTGCCGGGCAAGCGGGCGCGCGTCGATGCGCTCGGCTACATGCCGCGCGGCTATGTCGGCGCCATCAGCGCGGTGGACGCGCAGGAGGCCTTCGACGCCGGCGCCTTCGCGGTCACGGTCGCCGACGAGGGCGGCGGTTCGGTGGCGCTGCAATATGACGGCAAGAAAACCGTGCTGAAGAAGGTGCCGCTGAAGAACGTCGCCGGCAAGACGCGCCATATGCCGGATGATTTCATGCTGCCCGATGTCAACCGGCTGTCCGATGCGGGGATGGCCTATCTGAAGCGGCTGGTCCCGCAAAAATACAAGGTCGGCAAGCCGTTCGTCTGATGCCGGCCTTGATCTGATGGACAACTGGTTCAGCAAAACCATCGTCGACGCAGAGACGACCATGCTGACCGAGCCCTTCGTGCATGAATTCGTGCGCGCCAACATCTGGCATTTGCGCGGCCGCGACGTCGACCTGCTGGTCGACACCGGCATGGGGATCTGCCCACTGGCGCCGCAGATCGACACGCCGGCCGGCAAGGCGCTGCTCGTCGTCGCCACGCATATCCATCTCGATCATGTCGGCTCGCTGCACGAGTTTCCGTTGCGGGCAGGGCCGCGCCACAGCGCCGCGCAGTTCGGCAGCATGGATGAAGCGATTACCTACGCCTACATGTTCCATGACCTGGAAGGGGCTGTCTCCAGGCTGCCGGCGGAGGGCTGGAAAGCCGCCGATTACAGGATTCCGCCGGCGCCGCTGACTAGGACCCTGGACGAGGGCGATAGGGTCGACCTCGGCGACCGCCAATTCCGCGTCCTGCATCTGCCCGGCCACTCTCCTGATTCGATCGCGCTGTTCGACGAGGCCGACGGCCTGTTCTTCGCCGGCGACGCCATCTACGACGCCACGCTGATCGACGACCTGCCGGATTCGGATCGTGCCGCCTACCGCCACACGATGCAGCGGCTGCTCGAGCTGCCGATCCGCATCGGCCATGGCGGTCATGGACCGAGCTTCGACGGCAGGCGGATGCGCGAGATCGCCTCGGCGTATCTCAGGCGAACGGACGGGACAGCGGCATAGGAAGCCTCGGCAGGGGCGGTGAGGGGCGGCACAACCTGAGGCGATTTTTCTTGGGTAGCTATTTTGTTCTTGCTTTGTGCCGGCAGCTATGCTAGTAATTTGGGTATGGTGCTGATTTGCCCCAACGACCCGCCGCAAGGCGGGTTTTTGTTTTCGGCTTTCGGCGCCAGCCCGGCAAGGCGGCTGCCAGCCGGAAATTAAATCTTCGTAATATTATCTGGAAACCACGATCGGCGCCCTAGATGCGGGGCTGTCGATTCGGTCGGCCGCCGTGCCAGGCGAGACAGGCAAGGCCGACACGCCGATGGAGCGTTCCGGTGACGGAACGCTGCGGCGCCCGATCAATCTCTCGCCCGGACAACGGCCATGTCACCAATCCAGACCCTTCGCAGACATCGCGTCGCCGCTTTGCTGGGCGCCGCGCTGATCGTCAGCCCCTTCGCCCTGCCTCTCGCTCCCAGGCTGAATGATGTCCTGGCGGCAACAGTGACGCCACCTGTCACCGGCATGACCGCTCCCAGCGGTTCGTTCGCTCCGGTCGTGGCGGCCGACAAACCGGCAGTGGTGACCATCACGACGGTCATGAAAGCCCAACAGCCGGACACCACGAGCGATGGCTCTCCCTTTGGCGGAACCTCGCCTTTCGACGATTATTTCCGCCATTTCTTCGATGACCAGGGACAGCCCGCCCCCAAGACGCCGCCGGAACAGGCGCCGCGCACCGAGGCCCTCGGCTCAGGCTTCATCGTCGGCGCCAACGGCACCATCGTCACCAACAATCACGTCGTCGACGGCGCCCAGTCGATCAAGGTGACGCTCGACGACGGCACCGAGCTTCCCGCCAAATTGATCGGCCATGACGCCAAGAACGATCTTGCCGTGCTCGAGGTCAAAGCCGGCAAGCCCTTGCCGACCGTCAAATGGGGCGATTCCGACAAGCTCATGCCGGGCGATCAGGTGCTCGCCTTCGGCAATCCTTTCGGCCTTGGCACCACCGTCACGGCCGGCATCGTCTCGGCGCGCGGCCGCGACCTGCACAGCGGGCCGTTTGACGATTTCATCCAGATCGACGCACCGATCAACCGGGGCAATTCCGGCGGCCCGCTGACGGATGTGAACGGCAATGTCGTCGGCATCAACACGGCGATCTTTTCGCCGAATGGCGGCAGCGTCGGCGTCGGCTTCGCCATCCCCTCGGACCAGGCGCAAAAGGTCGTCGCCAAGCTGATGAAGGGCGGCTCCATCCAGTACGGCTATCTCGGCGTCCAGATCCAGCCGGTGACGCCTGATATGGCGAGCGCCATCGGCCTCGATCACCCCGCCGGCGTGCTGGTCGCGCAGGTCAGCGACGGATCGCCGGCCGCCAAGGCCGGCATCGAGACCGGCGATGTCATTACCAGCTTCGCCGGCCAGGACATAAAGGATCCAAGGGACCTGTCACGCGCCGTCGCCGACATTGCGCCCGGCACGAGGGAAGCGCTCAATGTCTGGCGCAAGGGGAAGGGCCTGCAGATCTCCGTCGAGATCGGGCGCAACGAAGACGATATGGCGACGGGATCGGTGGCCGGCGATCAGGGTCAGCCGTCGACGGGGCAGGGCCTTCGCGCACCGACGCTCGGTCTCGGCCTGATGGACGTCACCCCGGATGTGCGCCAGGCAATGAACCTGGCAGGCAACCAGCACGGCGCACTGGTCGAGCGCGTCGACCCGAACAAGGCGGCATCGGCTTCCGGCATTCAGCCCGGCGACATCATCGTCGCCGTCGACCAGCATCCGGTGAGGAGCGCCAGGCAGGCTAACCAGGCGATTTCTCAGGCTGCCAAATCCGGCAAGAAATCGGTGCTGCTGCTTGTCGAGCGCGGCGACGCCCAGATGTTTGTCGCCGTGCCCTTTGCCAGTGGCTGAGGCACGCGCCGCGCTGCCAAGATCGACGTAGAGCACTGCCGCCAGGCCGAGCCAAGATTTCGGTTGCCCGCGGGCGCGTCTTCGAGAAAACTGACAAGGGTCGATTGGACCTTGCGCAAATGGATATTCTCGATGGTTACCCGAGGCTTCTCTTCCGGACGAAAGCCCCCGACGGATACGAATGCACGTATCCCGCCGGGGCAGTATCTCGAGCAAGGTTTCCCGGTCCTGTCGGCCGGCCCGACGCCGCATGTGCGCACCGAGGATTGGTCGTTCACGCTTAAGCACGGGCCGCGGCCGATCAAGAAGTGGAACTGGGCCGAGTTCAATGCGCTGTCCTTGACCAAGATGACGCGCGACATCCATTGCGTGACCGCATGGACCAAGTTCGACACCGCGTGGCAGGGCGTGCTGGTCGATGACATCCTTGCCGACGCCGGCATCGAGCCGCCCACCGCCTTCACGCTGGCGCTGGGTTTCGACGGCTATTCCACCAACGTGCCGACGAAGGATCTCACCGGCGGCAAGGCGATGGTGGCACTGCTTTACGAGGGCAAGCCGATCACCCCCGATCATGGCGGGCCGGCGCGGCTGCTCGTTCCACATCTCTATTTCTGGAAATCGGCCAAATGGCTGAACGGGCTGCAGTTCACCGAGCGTGACGAGCCGGGTTTCTGGGAGCTGCGAGGCTATCATATCTATGGCGACCCGTGGCGCGAACAGCGCTACACGAACGATCCATGAGCGACGCACCGGCGGCGCAGTCGCCCTGGCAGACAGTCACCATCACCCGCATCCAAAAGCGCACGCCGCGCGTCACCAGCTTTTTCCTACAGCCATCGCGGCCCTTCGCTTACCGTGCCGGACAGCATGTCGACGTCAGGCTGACAGCGCCTGACGGCTATCAGGCGCGCCGCTCCTATTCCATCGCCTCGGCACCGGAGACCGGCGAGACCATCGAGCTGGCGATTGAAAAACTCGAGGACGGCGAGGTCTCGCCGTTCTTTCACGAGATCGCGGCGGTGGGCGACGACGTCGAATTGCGCGGGCCGCTCGGCGGCCATTTCGTCTGGTCCGACAGCGATGGCGGACCGCTCTTGCTCGTCGGCGGCGGGTCGGGCGTGGTGCCGCTGATGTCAATGGTCCGTCACCGGGCGATGCGGGAGTCGCTGGTCGCCGCCGCGCTGGTGTTTTCCGCGCGGGTCTGGGACGAGGTGATCTTTCGCGACGAGTTGATCGACCTCGCCGAGCGCCGGGATGGCTTCGACCTGGTGCTGACGCTGACGCGCGAGCCGGCCCGCCGTCCGGCGGATTATGCGCGGCGGATCGACGCCGCGATGATGGTGCAAGCCATGACGAGGCTGCCCGCGCCGCCGAAGCTGGCCTTCGTCTGCGGCTCGAACGCATTCGTGACGGCCGCCGCCGAGGCACTGATCGATGCCGGCGTCCCGGCGGCACTCATCCGCACCGAACGCTACGGGGTCTGACCCGGTTCTGCTTGCCCGTTGCAGTCTTCGCTGCCCGGCATAAACAGGCCGAAAACAGGTAGAACGGCAAGGTCGCGTTTGGCTGAAATGGTTAACGATTCGACAAACAACCCCTGCTGCTACTTTTATCGGTTTAAAAAATCGAACCGAACGGTTCGTTTCTGTTGACAATGCGTGCAGGACGCTGTGAACGCTGCCTCTCCAAGCCACCTTGCAGCCAGACCGATGCTATGGGCTATCTACTTGATATTTAGCAATAAAATTGTGGCGGAGGGAATCTCTGGCACAATTTCAAGGTGTAGATTCTTGGTCCACACCAAACAACTTCGTGATTGGAAACTGGCCATTGGCTTTCCCACATCGGGGCTGTCCGGACGACGCGAATTCCTCCCAAGACACGCCGCTCGCCGGACGGAAAAACTGAGATACTGGAGTACTAAAATGAAAAAGATCGCTCTTGCCGCCGTCGCCGTTTTGGCCATCACCGGCAGCGCCTTCGCTGGCAGCGACAACTTTGGTTCCAAGGGTGCGAACCAGCCTGCCGCTTCGGTCGACAGCTCGTACACGGCTTCCATTCAGAAGCCGGCTCATGCTGACGAGCAGCCTGTCCAGGGCGCCGACCGTAACCTCTTCGGCAACAACTAACAGCCGATCCCAGCATCAGGGCGGCGGGCATTATCCGCCGCCTGGGACCCGAGAAATTCAGGAGTATTAAAATGAAAAAGATCGTTCTTGCTGCCGCCGCCGTTCTGGCCATCACCGGCAGCGCTTTCGCCGCTAGCGACAATTATGGTTCCAACGGTGCCAACCAGCCTGCGCCTTTCGTCGATAGCTCGTACACGGCTTCCGTCAAGACGTCGGACCATGCTGAAAAGCAGCCGGTCGTCCAGGGCGCCGACCGCAACCTCTTCGGCAACAACTAATAGCCGATCCCAGCATCAAAGCGGCGGGTGAGCCCGCCGCTTGATTCGAAAATCCAGGAGTACCCAAATGAAAAAGATTGTTCTTACTGCCGCCGCTCTCTTGATTGCCGCCGGCAGCGCCTATGCCCGCAACGACAATGTTGGCGGGACCGACATCAACAAGCAGTCGACCGTCAACGTCGACAAGACGCAGACGTTTTCGGTACGTGACACCAATTCGCCGATCTACAAACTGCTGAATTCGTCTGGCGATGTGCCCAAGTCCGCGCCTCAGGGCGCCGACCGCAACCTCTTCGGTAACAACTAACAGCCGAACTGGAATTCCAAACAAGAGCGGCGGGCCATGCCCGCCGCTCTTGTCTTTGCATGGCGGAAAAACGCCTGCTTCAAGCCGCCTTTGCTTCTGCTTCATGGAGCGCGAAAGAGCGCCCGTCGGCGTCGAAAATATGCAGGTCGCCTGCGTCCGCCGTCAGCCGCAGCGTCGCTCCGCGCTTGACCTCGACATTGCCCGGCAGCTTGGTCACCAGCGGCAGGTCGGCGCGGCCGATGTCGACATAGACGAGTTGGACCTCGCCGAGCTGCTCGACATAATCGACCGTCCCTTCGAACAAATAGTCGGCGCCGGTGGCAATCATCAGATCCTCCGGCCGCACCCCGAAGCTCACCGCAGCGCCTTTCGCCGAGGCAGGCGTTGCGATCGGCACCGTTGCCTTGCGGCCGCCGACATGGCTGACGAGCGTCGGGTTGCCGGTCTTGTCGATCGTTGCCGGCAAGATGTTCATCGCCGGCGAGCCGATGAACTGGGCGACGAACAGATTGCCGGGCCGCTTGTAGAGCTCCATCGGCGTGCCGACCTGTTCGATATGGCCTTCCTTCAGAACCACGATGCGGTCGGCCAGCGTCATCGCCTCGACCTGGTCGTGGGTGACGTAGATCATCGTTGTGGCCGGCATCGATTCCTTGAGCTTGGCGATCTCGATGCGGGTAGCGACGCGCAGCGCCGCGTCGAGGTTGGACAGCGGCTCGTCGAACAGGAAGACCTTGGGATTGCGCACGATGGCGCGGCCGATAGCGACGCGCTGGCGCTGGCCGCCCGACATCGCCTTGGGCAGACGGTCGAGATATTTGGTCAGCTGCAGGATCTCGGCCGCCTGGCGCACCCGCTTGTCGATCTCGGCCTTGCTTTCCTTGCCGATCTTCATCGAGAACGCCATGTTGTCGTAGACGGTCATGTGCGGATAGAGCGCATAGGACTGGAACACCATGGCGATGCCGCGCTTCGACGGCGGCACGTCGTTGACGATTTCGCCGTCTATCTTGAGCTCGCCCGAGGTGATCTCCTCCAGCCCGGCGATGCAGCGCAGCAAGGTCGACTTGCCGCAACCAGACGGACCGACGAAGACGATGAATTCGCCCGACTTTATGTCGAGGTCGACGCCGTGCAGAATGTTGAGATTGCCGTATGATTTCTTCACTTGCCTTAGCGTGACATCGGCCATGGTACCCTCCAGTTCTTCCTTGAATTCAGTCGATACGCCCGAACCAGGCGCCGTAGCCGCCCAGGCGGATAGTGCCGGCGTCAGTCTGTCCCGAAAACCCGTGCCCCGGCAAGGGCTGCAGTGAGCGGCCGCCAAGATCGACCTCGGCCGGCTTTGCGCCGAGATTGAAGGCGCAGACGATCTGCTCGTTGCCTTCGCGGCGCGTGAAGGCGACGGTGTCGTCGTCGCTTTCGATGAACTCGATATCACCCTTGGCCAGTGCCGGATGAGCGCGGCGGAAAGCCAGGAAGCGCCGGTAGTGCTCGAGCAGCGAGCCGTCGTCGCCCTGCTGCACATTGACCGCTTGCGCAAGATGCTTGCTGGGCACCGGCAGCCAGGGCTTTGCCGTCGAGAAGCCGCCATTGCGGGCAGCGCCGTCCCAAACCATCGGCGTGCGGCAGCCATCGCGGCCCTTGAATTCCGGCCAGAAGCGGATGCCGTATGGGTCCTGCAGATATTCAAAGCTGAGCTCGGCCTCGCTAAGCCCGAGTTCCTCGCCCTGATAGATGCAGACCGAGCCACGCAACGACATCAGCAGCGCCGAGATGACCTTGAGGTAGGCGGTCGGGTCGGGCTCGCCGGCAGCCCAGCGCGAGGCAGGGCGCATCACGTCATGGTTGGAGAAGGCCCAGCACGACCAGCCGTCGCTGGCCACCTTGCCGAAGGTTTCCAGCACCGAGCGCACCTTTGCCGCGCTGATCTTCTCCGGCGCCAGGAAGTCGAAGGAGTAGCACATGTGCACGCGCTTGCCGCCGGCCGTATAGGCCGCCACTACTTCCAGCCCACGCTGCGAATCGCCGACTTCGCCAACCGCGGCCGTCGCCGGATATTCGTCGAGCAGGGCGCGGAAGCGTTCGAGGAAGCCGAGGTTTTCAGGCCGGCTCTTGTCGTAGAGATGGTCCTGGTAGTTGTAGGGGTTGACGGCCGGCGCCGTCTGGTCGTTGCGCTGCTCGGGCGGCAGCGGCGGATTGTCTTCCAGCCCTTGGCTGTGGAAGTAGAAATTGATGGTATCGAGGCGAAAGCCATCGACGCCGCGCTCCAGCCAGAAGCGGGTGACATCGAGCAGCGCGTCCTGGACCGCGCGGCTGTGGAAATTGAGGTCGGGCTGCTCGGCCAGGAAATTATGCAGGTAATATTGCTGGCGGCTGGTGTCCCACTGCCAGGCCGAGCCGCCGAAGATCGACAGCCAGTTGTTGGGCGGCGTGCCGTCCGGTTTGGCATCCGCCCAGACATACCAGTCGGCTTTTGGATTGCTGCGGCTCGAACGGCTTTCCTTGAACCATGGATGGATGTCGGCGGTGTGCGACAGCACCTCGTCGATCATCACCTTGAGGCCAAGCCGATGCGCCTCGGCGGTCAGCGCGTCGAAGTCGGCGAGCGTCCCGAACATCGGATCGACGTCGCAATAATCCGACACGTCGTAGCCAAAATCCTTCATCGGCGATTTGAAGAATGGCGAGATCCAGATGGCGTCGACACCGAGCGAGGCGATATAGGGCAGCCGGCCGATGATGCCCCTGAGGTCGCCGATGCCGTCGCCGTTCGAATCCTGGTAGCTGCGCGGGTAGATCTGGTAGATCACGGCACCTCGCCACCAGTCGCGATCGATCGCGAGATCGGGCTTCGGGGTCGCCTTCAAAGCGGATTGCATGATCTCAACCTCCTTTCACCGAGCCGGCAAGCAGCCCGCGGACGAAATAACGCTGCAGCGAGAAGAACACGATCAGCGGCACGATGATGGTGACGAAGGCCGATGTCGTCAGGATCTCCCAGTCGCCGCCGCGCGAACCGAGCAACGCATTGAGCTTGGCGGTCAGCACGATCTGGTCGCCCTCGGTACCGAGGAAAACCATCGCCACCAGCAGATCGTTCCACACCCAGAGAAACTGGAAGATGGCGAACGAGGCCAGCACCGGGAACGACAATGGCAGCACGATCTTGACGAAGATCTCGAAATCGCTGGCGCCATCGATGCGCGCCGATTCCATGATCTCGCGTGGCAGGCCGGCGATATAGCTCCTCAACAGATAGATGGCGAAGGGCAGGCCGAAGCCGGTATGTGCCAGCCAGATGCCGAGATAGGTTTTCGACGGCACGCCGAAGAAACTGCCGACGCCGTTGTAGAGCTTCAACAGCGGGATCAGCGACATCTGCAGCGGCACGACCAGGAGGCCGATGATGACGGCGATGAGCAGCGCCCGGCCGGGAAAGCGCATCCACGCCAAAGCGTAGGCGGCGAACGCGGCGATCAGGATCGGGATCACGGTCGCCGGAATGGTGACGGTCAGCGAATTCATGAAGGAGCGGCCGATGCCTTCCGAAAACAGCACCGTGTCGTAGTTGTCGGTGGTGAATTTCGGCGGCGCCGACGAGGCGTAATAGACGCGCTGGCCGCGTTCGCTTTCGAAAGCCTTCGGCGAGGTCATGACGAAACTGCCGTCGGCATTGAGCTGCAGGGTCACGCCGTCGCCGAGATCGGCTGTCGTGCCGGCGGGATATTGCGTCGGTGCGGCCGACTTGACGCCGAAGGCGCTGATGTTGCGGGCAGGACCGTCGCCGAAGATATTGCCTTGCAGGACGAACTTGCCGTCCTTCTCGACCTGCGCCGAAGCGGGCGGCAGCCGTCCGGCTTCCGTCTGGCTGGAACTGGTGAACGAGTTCCACCAGCCCGAAGCGATGATCTGGTCCTTGTCGCGCAGCGACGAGACCAGGATGCCGAGCGTCGGGATCGTCCAGATCGCAACGAAGATGAAGACGGCGATATGGACGCCGAAACGGCTGACAAAGGACTTTCCGGTCGCCACGGCCATCTCAATGTCCCTCCGTCTCTTTGTTCGCCTGGCGGATGTTCCAGACCATGATCGGAATGACCGCGATCATGATGATGATGGCGATGGTGGCGCCGCGGCCGAAATCGCCGCCGCCGCGGAACATCCAGTCGAACATCAGATTGGCCAGCACCTGGCTGTTCCACTGGCCGTTGGTCATGGTCAGCACGATGTCGAAAACCTTCAGCACCAGGATGGTGATGGTGGTCCAGACGACGGCGATGGTGCCCCAGATCTGCGGCACCATGATCTTCCAGAAGATCTGGAAAGGATTGGCGCCGTCGATGACGGCGGCTTCCAGCGTCTCTTCCGGAATGCCGCGCAAGGCCGACGACAGGATGACCATGGCAAAGCCGGTCTGGATCCAGATCAGGATGATCATCAGGAAGAAGTTGTTCCAGAACGGCAGCGATA
The DNA here is from genome assembly GCF_040318135.1 of Mesorhizobium sp. M1295. Classification (NCBI taxonomy): domain Bacteria; kingdom Pseudomonadati; phylum Pseudomonadota; class Alphaproteobacteria; order Hyphomicrobiales; family Phyllobacteriaceae; genus Mesorhizobium; species Mesorhizobium sp. M1295. The sequence continues at coordinate 82,815 of NZ_JAMYLU010000003.1, read as the reverse complement.
TCCAGACCTGCGGCTGGCCGCCGAAATACTGGATGATGGCGTTGAGCAGGCCGATCTGCGTCTGGCCGTCGCCGCGGTACTCGTAGATGAATTTCCAGATGACGCTGGCGCCGACGAAGGAGATGGCCAGCGGCAGGAAGATCAGGCTCTTGGCGATGGTGCCCCACCAGATCTTGTCGGTGAGCACGGCGATGATCAGCCCGAGGAAGGTGCAGGCGGCCGGCACCACTGCCAGCCAGATGATGTTGTTGAGGATCGAGTTGCGGAACTCGCGGTCGCCGAACGCCCATTGATAGTTGGCCAAGCCGACGAAATGGCCACCGCCGCGATCGAGGAACGACAGCCTCAGCGTCTCCACCACCGGGTAGATCAGGTAGATGGTGAGGATGATCATCGCCGGCCCGACGAACAGCCACGGCCGGATCACCCCCTGCCGCCGCAGATTGTTAATCGCCGCCTTGCCGGAAACGCCGCGTGCCGGAAAGATCGTATCGAGTGCCTTGTTGGCGCCCCAGAAATAGGCGACGCCGCCGCCCACGCCGATGATGATGACGAATATCGCCGAAAAAATCTGAGCCGCCATGGGTCCCTCCCCCTGCGCACGGATCCGCCAGTCGAGAATGGCTTTGGCGACGGGATCATGCGCCGATTCAGTTGTCTGGAGCGCGACCAGCCGAAAAGCAGGTCACTGGGCGCGCATCATGCCGGAATGCGTTGTGCTCACGACAATCGACGCGACGCCAAGCACCGGATAAGGTCCGGGCCGTTTGAGGCCCGGACCGCATCACATTGGGAACGCAAGCCGGCCGCTTACTTGATCGCGTCCCAGCTTTTCTGGATATCGGTGGCGACGTCCTGGGCGGACTTGCCGCCGACCAGGTCGATCATGCCGGTCCAGAAGGCGCCGGCGCCGATCTTGCCCGGCATCAGGTCGGACCCATCGAAGCGGAAGGTCGAGGCGTTGGCCAGGATTTCGCCCTGCTTCTTCAGCGCGTCGCTGGCATAGGCGTCCTTGTTGACCGACTTGAACGGCGTCACGAAGCCACCCTGCGCCATCCAGATCTCATGAGCGAGCGGCAGCTTCAGGAATTCGATGAACGCGCGGGCACTCTTGCTATCCTTGGTGATCATGGCGAGCGTGCCGGCGCCCAGCACCGGAGTGCCGAGATCGGGCTTGGAGGCGTAGGGCGGGTAATAGAAGAAGTCGGCATCCTCGCCGATCTTGGTGCCTTGCGGGAAGAAGGTCGGGATGAATGATGCCTGGTGGTGCAGATAGCATTTTGGCGGCACCGAGAAGAGGCCCTTCGGGCTGTCGCGGAAATCGGTCGCCGCAACCGCCTTTGCACCGCCCTCGACCATTTTGTCGTCGGTCGCGATCTTGCCGAAAATGTCGATGGCGTTGACCACGGCCGGATCGTTGAACGGAATTTCGTTCTTCACCCATTTGTCGTAGGTCTCGGGCGTCTGGGTGCGCAGCATGATGTCTTCGACCCAGTCGGTCGCAGGCCAGCCGGTGGCGCCGCCCGAACCAAGCCCGATGCACCATGGCGTGCCGCCGTCGGCGATGATCTTCTTTTCGAGCTCGGCAAGCTCTTCCTGCGTCTTCGGCACCTTGTAGCCGGCTTCCTCGAAATTATCCGGCGAGTACCAGACTAGCGATTTCACGTCGGCCTTGTAGGGGAACGCGAAGAAACCGGGCTTGCCGTCCTTGTCCTTGAAGGTGCCGAGGTCGACCCAGGATTGGCCGGCGCCGTAATTGTCCTTGACCCAGGTGGCGGTGTCGTCGCCGAGCGGCGTCAAAAGCCCCTTCGATGCCAGATCCTGGATCAGACCCGGCTGCGGCAGCACGGCGATGTTGGGCGGGCTGCCGGCCTGCGTGTCGATGACGATCTGCTGCTCGTAATTCTCCGACGAGGAGTACTTGATCTCGGCGCCGGTGGCTTCGGAGAAATAATCGAGAACGGTGCGGACAAGCCCTTCGTCCTCGCCGCGCCACGGTCCGAAGATCGTCAGCGTCTCGCCCTTGAGGTCGACCTTCTTGAGCTCCTCGTAGTTGGCCCAGTTGAAACGGGGATCTTCGCCCGGCTTGAACTTCAGTTCGGCTTGCGCCGGCATGGCCAGGGCGAGCGTGGCAAACGCAGCGCCCAGCAGAAGCATTTTCTTCATCGGTATTCCCTCCCAGTGGTGACAAACACCGAACGAAACCTCCATTCCGTCCGGCGGCGCTGCAGGACTGTGACTCAGTCGGAAAGGAACTGCAAGCTTTCGTAGAGTCTTCCAAAGCGCTTTGGTGATTTTGATCACGCCACTGAATTGATCCGGAGTCAAGAGAAAGCCACGCTAATCGATTTGATTTCTGCGGCCGAGTGCCAGCGAAAGTGCGCTGCAGCACAGTTTTCTGGCGGTGCAGCAGCAAATTCGGCTTCAAACCGGTCTGAACCGTGCGTATGGTCATTGCGCTCGGCAAGGCGGTTCGTAGCGGCCAGCTCGATTCAGATTAAAAGCGCTTTGAGGTTTTGGAGGCCTCCGGTGAACCTCAAGCAGCTCTCCCACATGCTGGCGCTTTCGCAGACCACGGTCAGCCGCGCATTGAACGGCTACCCGGAAGTCAACGAGGAAACGCGCCGGCGGGTGGTCGATGCCGCCAAGCGTCACGGCTATCGCCCCAATCCGAGCGCGCGCCGGCTGGCGACCGGCAAGACCGGCATGATCGGCTATGTGCTGCCGACGGGGACGACCGTCGACATCGACCCGCATTTCGTCGAGTTCCTGTCCGGCCTCGGCGACTATGCGCGTTCGCACGAGCTCGACCTGGTGCTGTCACCGGCCGATGCCGACGACCAGGAGACGACCTACCGCCGTATTGTCGCCAACCGGCAGGTCGACGCGGTCTATATCTCGTCGCCGAGGCCGGCCGACCGCCGGGTGGCGCTGGTCAATACGCTCGGCATTCCTTTCATCGTCCATGGCCGCAGCGAAGGCTTCGATTTCCACTTTCCCTTCACCGACATCGACAATGAGGGCGCCTTCCACGAGGCGGCGCGGCTTCTCGTCCAGCTCGGTCACAGGCGTCTGGCGCTGATCAATGGCGACGATCGCGAGACCTTCGCCATCCACCGCGAGCGCGGCGTTCGGCGCGCGCTAGCGGCAAGCGGCCTGGTGCTTGGTGATCAGCATGTCTGTTCCCTCACCATGACCGAGGAGAATGGCTACCGCGCTGCCCGGCGCTTGCTGGAACAAAGCGACGCGCCGACGGCGATCGCCTGCTCCAGCCTGATCATGGCGCTCGGCGTGGTGCGCGCGGTGCGCGATCTCGGCCTGACCATTCCGGGCGACCTGTCGCTGATCGCCCATGACGACGTCTTTCCCTGGCTGAAGCCGGAGAATTTTTCGGTGCCGCTGTCGACGACGCGTTCGTCGATCCGCCTGGCCGGCGCGCGCATCGCCGAACGGCTGGCGGCGCGGATTTCCGGCCTGGAGGAGGGGGCTCGCGGCGAGGTCTGGCCGGTCGACCTGGTGGTCAGGGGATCGGTCGCCGGCGCACCGGCCTAGAGGCAATCACTCTGAACGGCCGAGGTCGACTCTTGGCGGCTGTTGGCCAGCACCAGCGAGTGCGTCCTGGTGTCAGGCCGCAGATTTGAGGTGATCGATGAAGGCGCGCAGCTTCGGCAGGACTTGGCGCTTGCCTGGATGATAGAGGAAGACACCCGGCGTCGTCGTGGCGATGCTGTCCAGCACCGACTTGAGTTTTCCTTCTTCTATCAGACCTTCGGCGAGTGGTCGTGGTGTCTGCGCCAGCCCAACGCCCCGCGTCGCAGCCCCGACCAATGTCGAATAGTCGTGCGCGATCAGCGGGCCTGAGACGATCGCTTCGATCGCGCCATTGCCGTCGACGAAGGACCAGGGCGCGATCGCGCCATTCGAGCGGCGCAAGCGTAAGCAGGCGTGGCGGCGCAAGTCCTCGACACGCTCGGGACGGCCGTGGCGCTCGAGATAATCAGGGCTGCCGACGACCACGAACGAGAACGGCGGAGTCAGCCGCACCGCGACCATGTCGGCGGCGATGAACTGGCCGAGGCGGATGCCGGCATCGAACCCGCCGGTCGCCAGATCAACCATCTGGTCACTCACGGCGATCTCCAGTTCGATCTCAGGATAGGCTTGGCAGAACGACGCGAGCACCGGCTCCAACATCAATGGCACGATGGCGCGGGGCACAGACAGACGCAGCAGACCGGTCGGCCGTTGGCCGATATCGCGGGCAGCCTCGCCGGCCGCGACGAGCTCTTCGAATGCAGGGCCGGCACGGTCGAGGAACCGCTGGCCAGGCTCGGTTAAACCGACGCTCCGCGTCGTGCGGACGAACAGCGCCGTACCCAGGCGAGCTTCCAGCGCGCGCACCGCTTGGCTCACAGCGGACGGCGTCACGCCGAGATCGGCGGCAGCACGGCGGAAGTTGCGGCGCCTGGCGACGGCCAGGAACGCCTCGACGCCCTCCAGCGCACCATGTCGGACTGTGTAGTTCTGCTTCATAGGTTGTTGTGATTACACCGGATAGTCGAATTGCGGTAGCGGGCTTAAAGCCGCGTGAATCAACTGTTGAGAGAAGGCCAAATGTCCACGGAAATAGTGTTCCAAACCCATCTTGTTCTCGGCTATGTCGCGTGGCTGCTTTGCTTCGGCGCATACGGTTTGCCGTGGCTCAGGTCGATGGACCGGGTCGCAGCGCAACGTGCTATCGCTACGCTGCACAGCTTCCGCTTCTTCGGGCTCGTCTTCATCGTTCCGGGCGTCGTAAGCCCCAATCTGCCCGCCGATTTCGCCGTGTTTGCCGCCTACGGCGATTTCGCGACTGGCGTGCTGGCCATGCTGGCGCTGCTCACAGTGAGGATACGCCCGCTCTTCTGGCCGTTGGTCGTCGCCTTCAACGTCGTAGGGACGGTCGACCTCATCGTCGACTATTACCACGCCATTCAGATCGGCCTTCCTGCACGCGCGGGGGAACTGGGCGCAACCTACGCGATCCCGATCATCTACGTACCGCTGCTGATGATAACGCACATCGCCGCATTCTATTTTCTGGCGCGTCCTCGGCAAAACGCGACTTAAGCCATCGTAGTCGATCCGCCTGGCCGGCGCGCATTGCCGACCGGCTGGCGTCGCGAATCTCCGGCCGGAGCAGGCCGCGCGCGGCGAGGTCTGGCCGTTCGACCAGTGGTCAGGGCATCCAGGGCCGGCGCGCCGATGTAAAGGTCAAAACTCGATCACTCCCGGCGACCGAGTTCGACCCAGAGCGGCCGTCCGACCCTGCGAGCCCGATGACGCTGGCCAACCCTTAGCAGAAAACGGACTGAAGAATAGCCGCGCTGCAGCAGCAAAGGAGATCGATCGCTTCCCCAATACCACAACCGCTATCGGAGTACCGAATCGGCCGGCTGAGCCGTCGTTATCGGATCGGCATGACGATGCACAATCTTCCACAGACCATCTTCTGGGCGAAAGACGCTCGTCGCGCGTAACGCAAGAGGCGTGACATCGCTCCGACCGCCAACCTTGGACCTGAGCCGCTCCACTTCGACGATGTATGCCAGCTCAGACGTCACACACTTCGCTATGTTCTCGAAGCCGCTAGCGTCGCCGTCCCTGTAGTTCGATGCCGCCTGCTCCATCGTCTCAACGACCTGCTTCCATCCATGAGCGAAAGGGCCAAAGGGATTGCCCAGTGTTACATCGTCTCGTTGGGAAAAGAGCTTCTTCGCTGGCGCGGGGTTTCCTTTCATGAACTCATCCAGAGCCAGGTGGTATTCTTCAACTGCTTGATCGAAGCCACTGGCGTCGAGGGACACGTCATCCTCCCTGTCGTTTTTATTTCTGATCCGGACTGGCGACCACAGGTCTACATTCTGTGCGCCCGCAGCGGTGAAGCATTTTCCCTACGGCGGCGTAGTGCAGGTTGGCTTGGTCATTATAGCACGGCGTGAGACAAGTTTCGCGACAGCGTTATGAGACGGCTCGGTTCAAACACGAGACTTAGTCCTTGGCCGCCTCGGCCGCCTTGGTGTCCAGCAGCCCAAAGCCGAAATCATTGTCCCGCCCCTTGGGGCCGAGATCCTTTGCCGTGGCGGCCAGTGCTTTCTCGACCCAGTCGGCCGAACGGTCGGGCGCGGCATGCAACAGGTTGGCGACCGCGCCGGTCACGATCGCCGCTGCAAAGGACGTCCCGGTCACCACATCCGAGCCGGCGCCGCTTGGCGCCACCATCTCGACGCCGGGAGCGGAGATGAAGACGTAGGCGCCGCGATTGGCCTGCGGCATCAGCCCGTCCTTGGCATCGGTGGCCGTCACCGCGATCACGCCGTCGAAGGCGGCCGGATAACCATAGGGCGCCTTCGGCCCGTTATTGCCGGCGGCGGCGACCAGCACGATGCCGAGCGCGCGCGCATTGCGGCAGGCGATGCCGAGCAGGTCGTTCTTCGGGCCGACGAAGCTCATATTGATGATACGGACATCCTGCTCCGCCGCCCAGTCGAGCGCCGAAAGGATGACGTCCATGGTCGACTTGCCGCCCTCGAAGGCGCGGGCGTGATAGATCCTGGCGCCCGGCGCCATGCCTTTGAACGCGCCGGTGCCGGCGATCAGTCCATCGACCGAAGTACCGTGGTCGCGTGCCTTGATCGGCACGTCGGGCATGGCATCGAACTGCTCGGCGATGACACCGGAGAGCGCGGGATTGCTGTCGTCGATGCCGGTGTCGATGACGCCGACGCGGACATTCTCGCCGCTGGCTTCCTTGGCGTCGAGCGCGATGCGCTCGAACGCATAATTGACGATGCTGGCCGCCTGCTGCAGCGAATAGACGTGGTTGGCCTCACGCCGCAAAGTGCGGCCGTCGGCGGCAAGCTGCGCCAGCACGACGCCGACTGGGCGGCCATCGGGAATGCCGAAGCGCACCAGCGTGTTGCCGAGCAGCCGCGACTGCCGCTGCGAGCGTATTTCGAGGCCGAACGAGGCGGCGATCTGCTGGACCGCGCCGGCATCGCCATTGACCGTGACCAGCACCTCGTCGGGCACGAAATCGCCGATCACGGCGCGCGGCGGCTCGGTTGCGACAAGATCGGTGGGTGCTACGATCGGACCGCCCGGCGCGGCCGCCGGTATTGCCGGCAGGCCCGAAGGCGGAGCGGTCGGCGGGGCCGCGGTATTGCCGGGAGGTATCGGCGCCTCGGTGACTAGGGTAGGATTGGGGAACAAGTCGACGATCAGCGCGGGAAGAAACACGGCACTCACCGTTGAAGCCTTAGCCGGCGTTTTGCCGCCGCTATCCTTCCCGTCGTCGCCGTCCTTGGCGCAGTCGGTGCCGGCGGCACTTGCCCGGTTCAGGCAGTCGATCTCCGCCTGGGTGAGGTTCGGGTCGTTGGTCTGCGCCATCGCGGACGTGGCGAAGATTGTCATCGCCGCCGTCAATCGAATGACCGCCTTAGCCGCCATCAGCCGGTTTCCTTCCCTCCAGGGCAGCTTCGGTGAAAGGCTGGGCGGCAATAAGGCCAAGCAGCTTCTGATAGTCGGCGGCGGTCTTGGCCGGAACGCCGAGGCGGAAGACACCGTCGGCGGTCGGCCCGCCGGCGATCTTCAACTGGTTCTGGTCGAGAAAAGCGACGATATCGGACAGCTTCGCATCCGGTTTGAACTTCACCAGTGCAAACGGCATTTTGGCCAGATCGTCTGCCGATCCGGCAATCTTGAAGTCGCCACCTCTGCTGCCGGTCTGGACAAAGGATTGCGCGACGACCAGGGCCAGCAGCACCGCGGCCGCGGCCCAGGCGACGCCGGCCGGCACCGCCATGAAGCGGCTCCAGGCCTGCGCCAGCCAGGGCGACGCCGCCGGCGCGCGGGCCGGGCCGGCCTCGGCGTCGAGCGCCTTGGCAAAGCGGCTGAGCGCATCGGCCGGCGGGCGGATTGCCTCGTTTGCGGCAGCAGTGCCGGAGAATTCGGCCTCGGCCTCGCCAAGCGCGGCCATCGCCGCCGGATCGCTCTCCAGCCATTCCTCGATGGCTTCCAGCTCGGCGCCTTCCAGCGAGCCGTTCAGATAAAACGGCAGCAGCATTTCCATTTCGTCGCGGCGTGACATTTTTTCAGCGGCGCTCATGGCCACCCCCTGTCGTAACCGGCGGCCTTGAGAGCTTCGCCGAGTTTCTTGCGGGCGTAGAACATCCTGGTCTTGACCGTGGCGACCGGAATACCGAGCACCTCGCCGATCTCGCTCACCGATTGCCCGTGATAATAGGCAAGGTCGATCACCGTGCGATGCTCTTCCCGCATGGCATCGATGAAGCGTCGCAAGGCAGCGGCCTTGTCTTCCTTCATCGTCACGACTTCCGGCGTGTCGGCACCGTCGGCGACCTGGGCCGCGTCATCGTCGTCGATCCAGTCTTCCTTCTTCCTGCGTAGCAGGGACAGCGCCTTGAAGCGGGCAATGCCGAGCAGCCATGTCGAGACCTCCGAGCGCCCCTCGAAGGCCGGCGCCTGCCGCCAGAGCTCGAGGAACACCTCGTTCGCGATATCGTCGGCCATCAGTTCCGATCCCGTCTGGCGTGCCACGAAGCGGTAGACCCGCGCGTGGTGGCGCATGAACAGGAGCCGCACGGCTGCACGGTCGCCCTTCGCGACCCGCTCGACGAGCGCGCGATCGGTCTCCGCGGCTGTCATCGCCGGTCGAGCCGCCTGGCTCCTGCCTGCTCTGTCGCTGATCGGCCCAAAAAGGTTCACCGCCTCCGCCGGATATTTGCGGAGGCTAACCGAAGAGCGGAGAGGTTGCCAGAGGTGCGCTTTCTCCTTCTCCCTGCGGGGGAGGGAAGACGCCGCCTTTGCAAACATCGCTGCAGCGAATACGCTCCGCAAATGATCAGGAATCCCACAGTTACGGTCGGTGCATTGCTGGTGAACCACGACCGGAAGGTCTTGATGGGTCTTCGCGCTGCCTGGAAGAGCGCGTGGCCTGGGCATTGGGACACGATCGGCGGCCGCGTTGAAGCCGGAGAGACGCTGGAAGAGGCACTCGTTCGCGAGATTCAGGAAGAAATTGGAGTGACGCCAACAGATTTCGGTTGGATGCGGTGCATTGGAGAGCGCCATCCCGAGCTCTATGGGAAGGCGTTGCACCACGTTTTCAAGGTCATCGGCTGGGAAGGCGGGGATCCAAGCAACATTTGCGAGGAACACACCGAGATCCGGTGGTTTGATGTCGAGGAACTTCAGCGCCTCCCCAATCTGGTGGATTGCGATTATCGCCGGCTCGCAAAGCTCGCCGCGACGTGACCTCCCGAAAGTACCCGTTCTCGCACGTGATCCGCGCACCGATCCTCGGCATTTCCCGTGACGCGAGGGAATCCCTAGGTGCTCAATTTCCCGCGCTTGCCATCCGCCGTCCCTTGATTCGCCTTCTCCAGCCCGCCGATCTCCACTTCGGGCATCTGTCGCTGATCGGCCCAAAAAGGGTTCACCGCCTCCGCCGGATATTTGCGGAGGCTAACCGAAGAGCGGAGAGGTTGCCAGAGTGTACCGTTCTCCCCCTTTTTAGCGATACTGTCTCGGCCGTCAGGCTCGCAATGACGGCGGCCACAAGGCGGCTCATAACCATCGGGTAAGGTGCAGTCGTTCAGCCTCGGGCGAGGCGTAATTGGACGCCATCGCCGTGCAGGGATTCCCGACAGTTTTGTAACTCAACAGTCCGCTGCCGGGCGACTAAGGTCCCGATCGCAAATGGCAATCCAGCCTGAAGAAACGAAATGTTATGACCAACAACAGCTTTGCGGCCGCGATTCTCGTGGATCAGTCGCCCATGGCGGTGTTCGCCGCGGTCAAGCGTCCACGCGAGTGGTGGGGCGCATGAAGCCTTGCGCGGTCGGAAGGAGCTTTCCATGAGATTGATTAGGCTGAAAGCGCCGGGAGGCTTGGAAAATCTCAAGCTGGTCGAGGAAGATTGCCCAGAACCAGGGCCGGGTGAGTTGCTTGTCAGGATACGAGCGTGTTCGTTGAATTTCCACGACAGTATGGTGGCGCTGGGAAAGAAACCGTGCGCCGATGGCCGTATCCCGCTGTCCGATGGCGCCGGAGAGGTGGTTGCGGTCTCAGACGATGTCCAAGAATTCAAGGTCGGAGATGCCGTCGTCAGCACCTATTGGCCCCATTGGCTGGCAGGCGAACCGACGCCAGCCAATAAGAAGGGCGAATTGGGAGATGATGTTGACGGCTATGCCCGCGAGTATGTGTGCATGCCCTGGCATGCCTTCACAAGGGCACCGGCAGACTTCACGCATGTGGAGGCGGCAACGCTTACTTGTGCCGGCGTCACCGCCTGGAAAGCCCTGATGGTGTGCGGCCAGGTGAAGCCTGGTGATACGGTGCTGGTCCTTGGCACGGGAAGTGTATCGCTGTTCGCGCTGCAATTCGCAAAAATTGCAGGCGCTCGGGTTATTGCCACCTCCTCATCGGAGGAGAAGCTGGAAAAGTTAAAGCGATTTGGAGCCGACATTGTCGTCAATTACAAGGCGGTGCCGGATTGGGGCCAGAAGGCAAGGGTATTGACGGACGGACGCGGCGTCGATCATGTGATCGAGGTTGGCGGGCCCGGCACATTGGCGCAGTCGATAACAGCTTGCAGGATGGGCGGCCACATCGCACTGATCGGTGTCTTGACTGGTTTTGCCGGGCAAGTTTCGATCCCGGCCCTGTTTTCCAATCAGATCAGGATCAGCGGAATCTCGATTGGCAGCAGGGCAGACCAGAACGACATGATCCGTGCCATAGAGGCCAACCGTTTGAAGCCTGCGATCGACCGCGGTTTTCCCCTGCAGGAGATCGCCAATGCCTTCAAGCACTACGAGTCCCAAAAGCATTTTGGCAAGGTCTGTCTCGAACTTTGACTCCTGTATCTGGCCTCCATTTGGCGTCGCGCATTTCGACCGGCTTTATGTTCTCCGCAAGCAAAGCAGGCCAGGCACCAATCAGTCGAGAAATGGCTTTGCCTTCATCGTCGCCGGCACCGGCACGCCGAGGCGCGCAAGCACCGTTGGCGCGAGCTGCAGCTGATCGAGCAGCGTCTTGGCTTCCGGACCCTCGCCGGATCCGAAGTAGTAAAGTGCGAAATCCTGCATCTCCTCGTCGTGGCCGCCATGATGGCCGCGATCGGTCTGGCCATGATCGGCGGTGACGATCACCTCGTAGCCGGCCTCCCGCCAGCGCGGCAGGAAGCCGGCGAGCATGGCGTCTATTGCATAGACGGCATGATCCATCTCATGGCAGTCATGGCCGAAGCGGTGGCCCATCGAGTCCAGCGTGCAGCTGTGCAGGATGCCGTAGTCGATGCCGTAGCGCCTGGTCAGCATGGTCAAGGTAGCGAACAGGTCGACGTCGCTCGGCGTCATCTGGTTCCTGGCATTATAGCCGGTCATGGTGTGGAACCGGCCGTGGCCGATCGGCCCGCCCGGCTCGTCGAACTCCATGTCCTCGACCAGGTCGAACGGATAGGCCCGGAAGAATTCGGACCAGTAGGAATGGGTGACCGCACCCGTCTTGCCGCCGGCCCTGCTGACTTCGGAAAAAATATCAGGCTGTTCGACGCGAAACCGGTTCTCGTTCGACAGGATACCGTGCACTTGGGGCGGCACGCCGGTGTGGATCGAGGCGTAGCAGGATGCCGAGGTCGACGGCAGGACGGAGCGCATTTTCCATACGCGGGCTTCGCCTGATTGCACCCAGCCTTCGAGATTGCCCATCAGCCGCCGCCAGTTCCGGTAAGGCACGCCGTCGAGGATGATGACCAAAAGTTTTGTCTTGAGCGCCACGGGAGTGTCTAATTTCCCGCGCTGGCCATGCGCCGTCCCTTGATCGCCTTTTCCAGCCAGCCGATCTCCATTTCGGGCACCGACGACAGCAAAAGATCGGTGTAGGCATCGAAGGGTGGCGTCAGCACGGTGCTCTTGGCGCCGTAGCGCACCACCTCGCCGCGATACATCACCGCGATTGAATCGGCGATCGACTTGACCGTGGCCAGGTCGTGGGTGATGAACAGATAGGCGACGTTTTCCTCTTTCTGCAGCCCGAGCAGCAGCTCCAGTATGCCATGGGCGACCAGCGGGTCGAGCGCCGAGGTCACCTCGTCGCAGATGATCAGCTTCGGCTTGGCGGCGAGCGAGCGGGCGATGCAGACGCGCTGCTTCTGGCCGCCCGAAAGCTCGGCCGGATAGCGGTCGATATAGCCTTTGCCCATTTCAATCTTGTCGAGCAGTTCGGCGACGCGTTTGTCGCGCTCGCGCCCGCGCATCCCAAAATAGAATTCCAGCGGCCGGCCGATGATGGTGCCGACCGTCTGGCGCGGGTTCATCGCCACATCGGCCATCTGGTAGATCATCTGCAATTGGCGCAGATCCTCTTTCGGCCGGTCGGCAAGCCGGTTGGCGAGCGGCCGCCCGTCGAAGGTGACGGTGCCTTGTTCGGGCGGCAAGAGGCCGGTGATGGCGCGCGCCAGCGTCGATTTGCCGGAGCCGGACTCGCCGACCACCGCCAGCGTCTGGCCCGGGAAAATATCGACCGAGACGTTCTTCAACACCTTGATGTGGCTGCGGCCATAGGCGGCGGTGATGTTCTTGACCGACAGGAACGGGCTCGTGCCGGGCTTCTGCTCCTGATGTTCGATCTCATGCACTGAAACCAGCGCGTTGGTGTATTCCTGGCGCGGCTCCTTGATGATCTGGCGCGTGCCGCCCCATTCGACCAGCCGGCCGTGGCGCAGCACCATGATCTCGTCCGATACCTGGGCGACGACGGCAAGATCGTGGGTGATGTAGAGCGCCGCGACATGCGTGTCGCGGATGGCATCCTTGATCGCCGCCAAGACGTCGATCTGCGTCGTCACGTCGAGCGCCGTGGTCGGCTCGTCGAAGACGATCAGGTCGGGCTCCGAGCACAGCGCCATTGCCGTCATCACGCGCTGCAGCTGACCGCCCGACACCTGGTGGGGGAAGCGCTCGCCGATGCTTTCGGGGTTCGGCAGGCTGAGCTTCTTGAACAGCGCCACGGCGCGCTTTTCGGCTTCGGCCCGCGTCGCCGTGCCGTGCAGCAGTGCTGCCTCGACCACCTGGTCCATCAGCCTGTGCGCCGGGTTGAAGGCAGCTGCCGCCGATTGCGCGACATAGCAGACCTCGCGGCCGCGCAATTTGCGGAACCCTTCGTTGCCGCCCTTCAGGATGTCGCGGCCATTGAGGATGACCTCACCGCCGGTGATGCGCACGCCGCCGCGGCCGTAGCCCATCGACGACAGGCCGATGGTCGATTTGCCGGCGCCGGACTCGCCGATCAATCCGAGCACCTTGCCCTTTTCGAGCGTCAGCGAGACATCGTGCACCAGCACGATGTTCTTCGGCGCCTCGCCCGGCGGATATACCGTGGCCTCGATGCGCAGATTGCGGATGTCGAGCAGCACGCCGGACCTCGGTTGCCCGGGCTTCGGTTGCCCGGGCTTCGGTTGCTTGTCAGCCATTACCCGCGTCCTCCCTTCAGGCTTGTCGTGCGGTTGAGCACCCAGTCGGCGACGAGATTGACGGAAATCGCCAGCGCTGCGATCGCCGCCGCCGGAATGAGGGCGGCGCCTATGCCGAAGACGATACCATCCTTGTTTTCCTTGACCATACCGCCCCAATCGGCGTCCGGCGGCTGTACGCCAAGCCCAAGGAAGGACAGCGTCGACAGGAACAGCACGGCATAGATGAAGCGCAGGCCGAGTTCCGAAACCAGCGGCGACAGCGCATTGGGCAGGATTTCGCGGAAGATGATCCAGCCGCTGCCTTCGCCGCGCAATTTGGCCGCCTCGACGTAATCCATGACGTTGATGTCGACGGCGACCGCCCTCGACAGGCGGTAGACGCGGGTCGAATCCAGAACGCCCATGACCAGGATCAGCGTCACCAGATTGGATGGCAGCACCGAAAGCACGACAAGGGCCATGATCAGCGTCGGGATCGACATCAGGAGATCGACGAGACGCGACAGAAGCGTGTCGAACCAGCCGCCGAAAACCGCCGCCGAGAAGCCGAGTATGGCGCCGAGCGAGAACGATAGCGCGGTCGCCAGCACCGCGATGAACAGGGTGATGCGGGCGCCATAGATCATGCGCGACAACAGATCGCGGCCCAGATTGTCGGTGCCCAGCCAATGCGCCGCCGACATCGGTTCCCAAGGGACGTCGCTGACGATCTCGGCATTGCCATGCGGCGCGATCCACGGCGCAAAAATCGCCGCCAGAACGAACAGCGCCGTCAGCACGATGCCGATCAATGCCGGGATGGGGATGCGTTTGATGACGAGCATACCCGACCCCTTCATTTCGGATGTCTAAGGCGCGGATTGGCGACGATTGCCGCTATGTCCGCGATGATGTTCAGGCTGATGTAGACGGCGGCGAAGATCAGCCCGACCGCCTGCACCACAGGCACGTCACGCTTGGTGACGTGGTCGACGAGATATTGGCCCATACCCGGATAGACGAAGATCACCTCGACAACGACGACGCCGACTATGAGATAGGCCAGGTTGAGCATTACGACGTTGATGATCGGCGCAATAGCATTGGGGAAGGCATGCCTGCGGATGACCGCGAAGGCGGAAAGCCCCTTTAGTTCGGCGGTTTCGACATAGGCCGACTGCATGACATTGAGGATCGCGGCGCGCGTCATGCGCATCATATGGGCGAGCACCACCAAGGTCAGCGCCGCCGCCGGCAGTGCTATGGCCTGGATGCGCTCGCCGAACGGCATTCCGTCATAGACGGTGGAAATGGCGGGAAACCATTGATGTTGCACCGCGAAGAAAAAGACGAGCACATAGCCGACGAAGAATTCCGGGAAGGACGTCGAGGCCAGCGCCAGTCCCGAGATCAGCTTGTCGACCCAGCCATTGCGGTAGCGCACCGCGATCAGCCCGAGGATGATCGCCAGCGGCACCGCGACGACCGCCGCCCAGAAGGCGAGGAACAGTGTGTTCCACAGCCTTCCCTTGATAGAGGTTGCGATATCCTGACCGCTCGACATAGCCGTGCCGAGATCACCGGTCAGAATGCCGCCGAGCCAGCGAAAATAACGGATGTAAGCCGGATCGTTGAGCCCGAGCTGTTCGCGCAGATTGGCGAGCGACTCCGGTGTCGCCGACTGCCCGAGAATGGCTTGCGCAACATCGCCGGGCAGGATCTGGGTGCCGGCGAAGATCAGGACCGAAACGGCCAATAGAAGGATGATGCCCAGCGCAATGCGCTGGGCCACCAGTTTCACGATGGGTGAGGACATATCCGCAAGGCCGGGCTCAGGCTTCGAGCCAGCACTTCGCGAGAGCATATCCGTTCATCAACTCCTGATGCGGATCATCCACCCAGCCGGTAACTTTGGCGCCCGTCGCGTCGATGAACTGATTGAACATCGGCAGGATCAGGCCGCCCTCGTCGCGCACCATCACAGCCATGTCGTGGTACATTGCCTTGCGCTTGGCCTCGTCGAGCTCGGCGCGAGCCGCCAGCACCATCTTGTCGAAATCCGGACGCTTGAACCGTGTGTCGTTCCAGTCGGCCGTCGACAGATAGGCAGTCGAGTACATCTGGTCCTGCGTCGACCGGCCGCCCCAGTAGGAGGCGCAGAAGGGCTGCTTGTTCCAGACTTCCGACCAGTAGCCGTCGCCCGGTTCGCGCTTGATCTCCAGCTTGATGCCGGCCTTGGCCGCGCTTTGCTGGAACAGCTGTGCGGCATCGACGGCACCGGGGAAGGCGACGTCCGACGTCCGGAGCAGGACGGCACCGTCATGGCCCGACTTCTTGTAGTGGAACTTGGCCTTGTCGGGATCGTATTTGCGCTGCTCGATCTCGGTGAATAGCGGGTACGATGCATTGATCGGGAAGTCGTTGCCGAGCGAGCCATAGCCACGCAGCACCTTGTTCAGCATCTCCTCGCGGTCGATCGCCAGCTTCAGCGCCATGCGCAAATCGTTGTTGTCGAACGGCGCGGTGTTGCAGTGCATGATGAAGACGTAGTGGCCGGGTCCCGAATGGTTGCGGATGGTGACGCCGGGCACACGCTTGATCAGGTCAACGATCTTCGGCTCGACGCGGTTGATCATGTGGACCTGGCCGCCCTGCAGGGCCGCCGTACGCGCCGTGGCGTCGTTGATGACGATGATCTCGATCTGGTCGGCATGGCCCATCTTGTCGCCCTGCCAGTAGTTGGCGAAGCGCTCGCCGCCATGGCGCACGCCGGGCTCGTTGGTGGTGACCTTGTAAGGACCCGCCGAGATGCCGGCATCGGCCTTGTCCTTGCCGCCGTTCGGCTGGATGATCAGGTGATAGTCGCTAAGCAGATAGGGAAGATCGGCATTCGGCTCCTTCAGCGTCAACACCACTTCCTTGCCGCTGGCCTTGATGCTCTCGATGCCTTTCATATAGCCGAGCGCGCCGGATTTCGACTTCTCGTCCGAATGGCGTTCGAGGGTGGCGGCCACGTCCTCTGCAGTCACTTTCTTGCCGTTGTGGAACTCGACGCCGTCGCGGATCTTCAGCGTCCAGGTCTTGGCGTCGTCCGACGAGCCGATCTCCTCGGCAATGCGGTTCTCGAGCTTGCCTTCGGGAGACAGCTCGACGATCAGTTCGCCCCACATCTTGCCGAAGGCGAACGGCACCTGCGTCATGAACAGCGCCGGATCGAGGCTGTTGGTGGATTCGCCACCGACGAGGCCGGCCTTGAGCGTGCCGCCCTTGACCGGACCCGCCGCGCGGGAAGCGCTGGAAAGCAGCGAATTGGCGAAGGTTGCGGTGACGCCGAGCGCTGCCGCCCGGCCGAGAAAATCGCGACGGCTCAGCTTGCCGGACGCAACGCGCCGGCTCAGATATTCCAGTTCGTTCGACATGTTGAGTTCCTCACTCTGTTGGTCCGACCTTATGGTCGTTTTTTCTCATTTCAATCGGGAGAATAATGACCGTAAGGGAAAGGGGTAAGCAAGACCGAATGCGACATGCCGTGGCGTAAATCGTGCGTCGCAATTGGACCAATCGCTATAAGTGCTCAAAGCAGTACCCGCGGGATATTCTCCTCGAAGTCGCGCTCGAAGACCAGTTTCTCGCCTTCATAGGCTTCAATTCTGGCGCTAACCATGAAGCTTTGCGCGTCGGAGCGCATTTCGGCGAAGGTTTCGGTGCGCACCGACCATTCATTTCGCGACAGCGTCTGGGTCCAATGCGTCTTGCCCAAGGCTGACAGCGGATCGTCAGGATGGATCGCCCACGTCTCTCTCGCGATGCTGCCATTGGCAAGGCTGTGTTCCAGGTCGCGCACCTCACCGAAATCGTCGACGATGGAAAGCGTGATCATTCCGGTCTTTTCGTCGCGATCGACATGACGCTCGGAATTGGCGGCGCGGACCGTTTCGGTTGCCCAGGGCGTGGCGCCTTCGGGGGCGGGGAAGGTGACCTCGTCGCCTGTCGCCGGCGGGCGCAGCGGCAGCATCAATGTCGCGGCCGACAATTCCAGCCGGACCGGCTCCGGCGACGGCCAGATCATCGGCCAATAGCTGTTGGAAATGGCCACACGCAAGCGGTGACCGGCCGGCACGCGATAGGCGCATTGGTCGAGCACCACCCGGGCGTTGACGATTTCGCCGGGCACCAGCGCTTCGGGAAATTCGTGCGAGTTGCGATGCGTCAGGTTGAGCACGCCGTAGGAGATCAGCTCCGACGCTCCGTCCGGATGGACGTCGCACAGCCGAACCGCGATGTTCGCCTGGCGCCGGTCCGCCGAGCCCCTGACCGCAACTTCGGGAGCACCGACGATGTCGATCGCTTCGTTCAGCACCGGCTGGCCGAAACACACCGACAGCGCATCGTCGGGGCGCTGGTCACCCGGCAGTTCCGGTCCAAAGGTGAAGGGGAAATATTCGCCACCGGCAAGGCCGCAGCTTTGCGGCGAAGTGACGATAGCGTGGTTGCCTTCAGCGATAAGCTCAACCTCTTGCGTCTTGATGTTGGGTGACGGCCATTCCGTTTCAGCGACCCAGCGGCCCGGCCGCTCGGGATGCCAGCGCGCCGGACGCACGCTGTCCATCACATAGGCGCGGTAGGCCGGGTCGGCCTCTACGCCGGTGTCGAGGTCCTTCAGCCAGCGGTCCCACCAGCGCAACGCCTCCTGCAGGAAGCCGATGCGCGGTTCGGGCGCGGCGTAATGCGGGTATTTGTGGATCCACGGGCCGACGATGCCCTTGACCGGCGCCTCGATATTGGCGGCGAGATGGGAAATCGTATTGCGATAACCGTCATGCCAGCCGCCGATCGACAGCACCGCGGCATGAATGGCGGAATAGTCCTCGCAGATCGAGCCGCGCTTCCAATAGGCGTCGCGATGCTGGTGCTTCAACCACAGCGGCGCCAGGAAGGGCTGGTTCTCCAGCCGGGTCAGCCACAGCTCGCGCCATCTGTTGTCGCCGGCCAGCAACGGATCCGGCGGCCGCGACGAATAGGACAGCATGGTCGAAGCCCAGCCGAAATTCTCGATCAGCAGGCAGCCGCCCTTGTAGTGGATGTCGTCGGCGTAGCGGTCGACTGTCGAACAGAGACTGATAACCGCCTTCAGCGCCGCCGGCTGCTTGGCTGCTACCTGCAGGCAGTTGAAGCCGCCCCACGAAATGCCCATCATGCCGACATTGCCGTTGCACCAGGGCTGCGCCGCCGCCCAGGCTATGACGTCGCAAGCGTCCTGCAATTCCTGCTCGGAATATTCATCGTCCATCAGCCCTTCGGAATCGCCGTTGCCGCGCATGTCGATGCGGATCGAGGCGTAGCCGTGGCCTGCGAAATAGGGATGCGTCAGCTGATCACGATAGATCGTGCCGTCGCGCTTGCGATAGGGCAGATGTTCGAGGATTGCCGGCACCGGATCGTCGGCGGCATCGGCCGGCATCCACACCCGCGCCGACAGCCGGCAGCCGTCCGGCATGACGATCCCCATATCCGGAAATTCGACGATCTTTCGTGGGAATTCAGTGACGATTTTCATGCCGGCAGACTCCAGGAGCGCCAGATGATGGAGTCCGCAGGATGTCGTCGTGGGCCAGCCAACGAATTCGGCTGGTCAATCCGCGTCAATTCAACGGGATGTCGTTTTCGGCCTTGCTCGCCTGGTAAGCGCCGGACAGTTCGTCGTAGATTGCAGAGATGGCGCTGATCCGCGCCTCCAGCCGCTCGCGCTCAGGCCCCGACAGCGATCGTACCAGTCTGCGGATCGAAAAGCTCTTCCAATAGGCATTCTCGGCATTGTAGCCGCCGGGATCGAGGGTGAAGACCTCTTTCAGGATCTTCAAATCGTGCGGGATAGCGAAACTGTCGCGCGAATCCTCGTGGCTGAACAGATAGTAGAAATTGTCGAAGCCGGTCCAGGTGATCGCCGACAGGCAGAGCGAGCAAGGTTCGTGCGTGGCGAGAAAGATGGCATCCGCGGTGTCGACGCGCTCGGCCTTCGGCATTTCGTAGAAGCGCTTCAGGCAATGCACCTCGCCGTGCCACAGCGGGTTTTCCGTCTCATTGTTGGTTTCGGCAAGCACCAGCGAGCTGTCGTCCTTGCGCAGGATCGCCGCGCCGAACAACTTGTTGCCATGCGCGACACCCTTCGCCGTCTTCGGCACGATGTCGTGCTCTATGACGTCGAGCAGGCGGTCGATCAGCGAAATGTCAGCCATCACCGGCTCCCATCGGGAAGATGAATCTCATAAGCGTGCGAGAAGTGGCACTCTTCGAGGTTGGAGCCGTCGCCGCCCCGGTCGACGACCAGGAAGTCCTGGGGCTCGCCGATCGGCGTCAGCACGCCGTGCCACAAATTGCGCGGATAGTTGACGCCTTGCCCGGGCGCGGTGATGAACGCATGCGGCTCGCCCGGGCCTTCCTCGCCGTCATGGCAGACGATGACCAGGAACGGCCGTGGTGACAGCGGAATGAAGGCCTGGCTGCCAAACGGATGGCGCTCGACCATGGTAAGCTTCAACGGCAGCTCATAGGGCGTGCCACGTACCATCGAGATCAGCACGTGCGCATTCGGCCCTCGTGCTTCAGCGGTGGCGAGATCGTGATAGCGCTCGGCCTTGCCGCCATTGATCGGATAATGGTTGTCGCCGCCCATATCGATGACGTCGCCGAATTCGGCGAAATTCTCGCGGGTCAGCGGCCGCGCGACGATGCGGATCACCGCGCGCGACCCTCGATGCCCACACCGCCGAGCTTGGCGTGGCGGTTCACGTCCTTGTAGAGGAGGTAGCGGAATTTGCCTGGCCCGCCGGCATAACAAGCCTGCGGGCAGAAGGCGCGCAGCCACATATAGTCGCCGGCCTCGACTTCGACCCAGTCCTGGTTGAGACGGTAGACCGCCTTGCCCTCCAGCACATAAAGCCCGTGCTCCATGACATGCGTCTCGGCGAAGGGAATGACCGCGCCCGGCTCGAGCGTCACGATGGTGACATGCATGTCGTGGCGGATGTCTTCAGGATCGACGAAGCGCGTTGTTGCCCAGCGGCCTTCGGTACCTGGCATCGGCGTCGGTACGATATCCTGTTCGTTGGCGAAGAACGCTTGCGGCAGCTCGATGCCGTCGACCGCATCGTAAGCCTTTCGGATCCAGTGGAAGCGGACGGCAGCGCCGCTTTCGTTGCGCACCGTCCACCCGCTCGCTGGCGGCAGAAACGCGAACCCGCCCGGCCTGAGCACATGCTTCTTTCCGGCTAGCGACACGCTCAGCTCGCCTTCAACCACGAATATCGCGCCCTCGGCATCATCATCCGGTTCTGGCCGGTCGCTGCCGCCGCCGGGCGCGAGCTCGACGATGTATTGCGAAAACGTCTCGGCAAAACCCGACAGCGGCCGCGACAGCACCCAGACCCGTGTCCCATCCCAGAACGGCAAGGCGCTGGTGACGATGTCCTGCATCACGCCTTTGGGGATTACGGCATAGGCCTGTGTGAACACGGCGCGTCCGGTCAGCAATTCACTCTGGCCGGGATGTCCGCCCTGCGGCGCATAATAGGTTCGCTCGGCCATTTTCATCATATCCATAAATTCAAGCCTGTTGCGGAAGCCAGGGCCCATCGCGGCAGCCAAAGCCTATTGTGGAAGCATGTCCTTGAGACGAAGCAGCGCGATGCGCTCGACCTGTCTGCAGGCGGTTTCGAATTCGACATCGCGGCTGTTGCCGATACGCGTTTCGAACTCGGCCAGGATGTCCTCCTTGGTCTTGCCCTTCACCGCAATGATGAACGGGAAACCGAAACCGGTGACGTAGGCGGCATTGAGCTTTGCGAACAGCTCGCGCTCGTTGTCGGTCAGCGCGTCTAGCCCGGCCGAAGCCTGTTCCCTGGAGGATTCCGCGGTTAGCCGCTTGGCCTGCGCCAGTTTTCCGGCAAGGTCGGGGTGGGCATTGAGCACGGAAAGCCGCTCGGCCTCGCTGGCCGCGCGAAAGACGCGGCAGAGCGCGTTGTGCAGGCCGCCGGCACTGTCATGCGCCGGGCCGAGTTCCAACTCGTAGGCGCGCTCGGCAATCCACGGCGAATGTTCGAAGACGCCGCCGAATGCGTGGACGAAGGCCTCGAATTCCATTTTCGACGGGCGCAATGCCGGCAACCGGAACGGATGCGTCTCCTGCCAATGTTTTGCAATGTCGATGCGCCGTGCCAGCCAGACCTTGTCGTGTGATTTGACGTAGTCGATGAAGCGCTTCAGTGCCGCGACCCGGCCCGGCCGCCCAACCAGGCGGCAGTGCAGGCCGATATTCATCATGCGCGGCCGCCCTGCCTTGCCCTCGGCATAGAGCGTGTCGAAACTATCCCTGAGATAGGCAAAGAACTGGTCGCCGGAGTTGAAGCCCTGCGGCGTGGCAAAGCGCATGTCGTTGGCGTCGAGCGTATAGGGGATGACCAGCTGCGGCTTCGCCGACCCGTTCGGTGTCACATGCTCGAACCAGTAGGGCAGTTCGTCGTCATAGGTGTCCGACACATAGTCGAAGCCGCCTTCTTCCGCCGCCAGACGCACCGTGTTGATCGACGTGCGGCCGGTGTACCAGCCGGTCGGCCGCGCGCCTGTCACCTCATAATGCAGCCGTATCGCCGCTTCCATGTCGCGGCGCTCGTCTTCTGGCGCGTGGTCGCGGTAGTCGATCCATTTCAGCCCGTGCGAGGCGATCTCCCAGCCGGCCTCCTGCATCGCTGCGACCTGGTCGGGCGAGCGCGCCAGGGCCGTGGCGACGCCGTAGCAGGTGACCGGCACCTGTGCCGCGCTGAACAGGCGCAGCAATCGCCAGAAGCCGGCGCGGGCGCCGTATTCGTAGATCGATTCCATGTTCCAGTGGCGCTGGCCGGGCCAGGGCGCGGCGCCGACGATCTCCGACAGGAAAGCCTCCGAGGCCTTGTCGCCGTGCAGGACGCAATTCTCGCCGCCCTCTTCGTAATTGACGACGAACTGGACCGCGACATGCGCCCCGCCGGGCCATTTTGGATCCGGCGGATTGGCTCCGTAGCCGCGCATGTCTCGTTCGTAACGCATTCTCGCTCCTGCCGGAAATTGTGATCAGGATAGTCGAAAGGAGTGCCTGCGCATTCCCCCGAAATTTTTGAAAGTGTTTTTGTCGCGCTCCGCTCGACCGGGACTTATGCATCGCCTTTAATTGGCGCACAATTCATGAATAGTGTTCGACTGTGCAGGGAATGGAGCAGCCAGTGGCGGAAACGTCGAAAGCCGAAGGCGGGCGCCTGACGACCCATGTCCTCGACACCGCGGCCGGCAAACCGGCGGCCGGTCTGTCGATTGAGCTCTATCATCTTGACGGCCAGGCCCGGACGCATCTGAAAACGGTCGTCACCAATGATGACGGCCGTTGCGATGCTCCGTTGCTTGCCGGCGCGGAGTTCCGTACCGGCGAATACGAATTGGTCTTTGCGGCCGGCGATTATCTGCGCCGGCAGGGGACAAAACTGCCGGAACCGGCCTTCCTCGACCATGTGCCCATCCGCTTCGGTATGGCCGAGCCGATGCACTATCATGTGCCGCTGCTTCTGTCGCCGTACGGCTATTCGACCTACCGGGGAAGCTGAGATGGCCGGGATCAAGACACGCAACGAAATCCGGTTCATCCTCAATGGCGAGGACGTCGCGCTCGGCACGGTTGCACCCGACCAGACACTGCTCGACTGGCTGCGGCTCGACCGCTCGCTGCGCGGCACCAAGGAAGGTTGCGCCGAGGGCGACTGCGGCGCCTGCACGGTGCTGGTCGGCAGGCTCTCCGGTGGAACACTGGTCTATGAAAGCGTCAATGCCTGTATCCGCTTCCTTGGCTCGCTAGACGGCACGCATGTCGTGACCATCGAGCATCTGCGCGGCGACGCAGGAAAACTGCACCCCGTGCAGCAGGCGATGATCGATTTCCACGGCTCGCAATGCGGCTTCTGCACGCCGGGTTTCGTCATGTCGCTTTATGCGCTGTGGATGCGGTCGCCGGAGCCGTCGGACGCCGCCATCGAAAAGGCACTGCAAGGCAATCTCTGCCGCTGCACCGGCTACGAGGCGATCATGCGCGCCGCACGTGCCATCTCCAGCTACGGCAAGGCGGCAAAGGATCCGTTGGCGGCCGAGCGCAAGGCAGTCACGGCCAAGCTCGACGCGATGAAGGACGGTTCGCGCATTGAGATCGGCTCCGGCAACAAGCGGCTGATCGTGCCGGCCAATGCCGACGATCTCGCCAGCGTGCTGGTCGAGGAGCCGGGCGCCACTATCGTCGCCGGTTCGACCGATGTCGGCCTTTGGGTGACCAAGCACATGCGCGATATTTCGCCGGCGGTTTTCATCGGCAATCTCGATGGTCTGTGCGGGATGTCCGAGGACAAGGGCGTCATCTCGATCGGCGCCGGTGTCACCTATAGCGAAGCCTTCTCGACGCTGGCAAAATGCATCCCGGCGCTAGGCCCGCTGTTCGACCGCATCGGCGGCGATCAGGTGCGCAACATGGGCACCATCGGCGGCAATATCGCTAACGGTTCGCCGATTGGCGACACGCCGCCGCCGCTGATCGCACTCGGTGCCCGCATGACGCTGCGTCGCGGCCACAAGCGGCGGACGATCCCACTCGAAGATTTTTTCATCGCCTATGGCCGACAGGACCGGCAGCCCGGCGAATTCGTCGAGGCCGTGCATGTTCCGCTGCCGGGCAGCGAGACGAAATTTGCCGTCTACAAGATCACCAAGCGCCGCGACGAAGACATCACCGCAGCGCTAGGCGCGTTTTTCCTGACGCTGGCCGCGGACGGCACGGTGGCGGAGATACGCATCGCCTATGGCGGCATGGCGGCAACGCCGAAGCGCGCCTTTGGCGTAGAAAAGGCATTGCTTGGCAAGCCCTGGACGGAAGCGACGGTCGAGGCGGCGATGGCCGCGTACGGCGGCGATTTCACCCCGCTGACCGACATGCGGGCAAGCGCCGAATACCGGGCGCTGGCGGCGCGCAACCTGCTGCTGCGCTTCTTTGCCGAAACCATGGGCACCCGGGCGCCGATCCAGGTATCACGGCACGAGGCGGCATGATGAACAAGCACGCCACTCCGAACTTGAAGGCGCAAAAAATCGCCGGCGGCGTCGCCACCGATCAGCGCCATGATTCCGCGCACAAGCATGTCAGTGGCACGGCCGTCTATATCGACGACATGCCGGAACCGGCCGGCACGCTGCACGGCTGTCTTGGGCTTTCGGCGGCGACGCATGCCACCGTCACCAGCATGGACCTGTCGGGGGTCCGCGCCGCACCCGGCGTCATCGACGTGCTGACGGCGAGCGACGTGCCCGGCGAAAACGATATTTCGCCGACCGGCCGCCACGACGAGCCGGTGCTTGCCGACGGCAAGGTGCAATTCTTCGGCCAGCCGATCTTCTGCGTCATCGCCGAAACCCGCGAGCAGGCGCGCCGGGCGACGAGGCTGGCCAAGGTCGAATACAAGGAATTGCCGTTCGTCGCCGATATTGGCGAGCTCGATCCCCGGAAAGACAAGCTGGTCACGCCGCCGCTGACCCTGAAGCGCGGTGATGCAGCGGCTGCGATCAAGGCAGCGCCACGCCGGCTGAAAGGGCAGATGCGCATCGGCGGCCAGGAGCATTTCTATCTCGAGGGTCATATCGCCTTGGCCATCCCTGGCGAGGACCACGACGTCACCATCTATTCCTCGACCCAGCACCCGAGCGAAATCCAGCACATGGTCAGCCATACGCTCGGTGTTCCGAGCCACGCGGTGACGGTGGAAATCCGCCGGATGGGGGGCGCTTTCGGCGGCAAGGAAACGCAAGGCAATCAGTTTGCGGCATTGGCCGCTATCGCCGCGAAGAAACATCATCGGGCCGTGAAAATCCGGCCCGACCGCGACGACGACATGATCGCCACCGGCAAACGCCACGATTTCCTCGTCGACTACGAGGTCGGCTTCGACGATGAGGGCAATATTCTCGGCGTAGATTTCATGTTCGCGGCGCGCTGCGGCTTCTCGGCCGACCTCTCCGGCCCGGTCACCGACCGCGCGCTGTTCCATTGCGACAACACCTATTTCTGGCCGGCGGTGCACGCGCAATCGGCGCCGCTCTACACCAATACGGTATCGAACACCGCCTTTCGCGGCTTCGGCGGCCCGCAAGGCATGGTCGGCGCCGAGCGCGTCATCGACGAAGTCGCGTTTGCCGTCGGCAAGGACCCGCTCGAAATCCGCAAGAAGAATTTCTACGGCACCAGCGACCGCAACATCACGCCCTACCACCAGACGGTCGAGGACAACATCATCCACCGCATCGTCGCCGAGCTGGAGGCGAGTTCCGACTATGCAAGGCGCCGCCGCACCATCGATGCTTTCAATGCCAACAGCCGCTTCATCAAGCGGGGACTGGCGCTGACGCCGGTCAAGTTTGGCATCTCGTTCACCGCCACCCATTACAACCAGGCCGGCGCGCTGGTGCATGTCTATACCGATGGTTCAGTGCACCTGAACCACGGCGGCACCGAGATGGGGCAGGGCCTCTATGTCAAGGTGGCGCAGGTTGTGGCGGAAGAGTTCCAGATCGACCTCGATCAGGTCAAGATCACCGCGACGACGACCGGCAAGGTGCCGAACACCTCGGCCACTGCCGCGTCTTCCGGCTCCGACCTCAACGGCATGGCGGCGCAGAACGCCGCCCGCCAGATCAAGGACCGGCTGACCAATTTCGCCGCCGAGAAATTCCAGGTGCCGCGCGACCAGGTGCTGTTCCTGCCAAACCGGGTGCGCATCGGTAACCAGGAGATCGCCTTCGCCGATCTCGTCAGGCAGGCCTATATGGCGCGCATCCAGCTTTCGGCGGCTGGCTTTTACAAGACGCCGAAAATCCATTGGGACCGCGACAAGGGCGAGGGTCGCCCCTTCTATTATTTCGCCTATGGCGCGGCTTGCTCGGAAGTTTCGGTCGACACGCTGACCGGCGAATATGTCGTCGAGCGCACCGATATTCTGCACGAAACCGGGCGTTCGCTGAACCGCGCCATCGACCTCGGCCAGATCGAGGGCGGCTTCATCCAGGGCATGGGCTGGCTGACCACGGAGGAACTGTGGTGGGACGACAAGGGGCGGCTGCGCACCCATGCGCCGTCGACCTACAAGATCCCGCTCGCTTCGGACCGGCCGAAGATTTTCAACATCACCTTGGCCGACTGGGCGGAAGCAGGCGAGCCGACGGTGCACCGCTCCAAGGCGGTCGGCGAGCCGCCCTTTCCGCTCGCAATGTCGGTGCTGCATGCGCTGTCGGATGCGGTGGCGAGCGTTGCTGGCCACAAGATCTGCCCGCGCCTTGACCCGCCTGCCACGCCGGAACGGGTGCTGATGGCGATCGAACGGCTGAAGCGAGAAGCCAGGACCGGCACTTGAATCCCGGAAAACGTGCAATTCAGGCCGAAAAACTCTATATTTCCCAACAGGGAACGCGAATGATGAACGCGAAAATGCAGAGCCTGAAAGCCTTTCTTGCCGGTGCCTGCCGGGTCGCCTTGGTTGAGGTGGCCGGGACAAAAGGCTCGACGCCGCGCGAGAGGGGTGCCTTCATGCTCGTCTCAGGATCGGCCACTTTCGGCACGATCGGCGGCGGCCAGCTCGAATATATGGCGATCGACAAAGCGCGGCAGATGCTTGGTCGATCGGCCTCAGGTTCTGGCGAATCTGTCGAGGCTGGCGCCGCCCCTCATCCGCCTGCCGGCCCCTTCTCCCCGTATAGTTACGGGGAGAAGGGGGCTGGCCGCAACGCTGTCGCGACGCTCGACGTCGCGCTCGGCCCGGAGATCGGGCAGTGCTGCGGCGGCAGGGTCGAGGTGCTGATCCGGCTGGTTGACGCCGCGCTTGAGGCCAAGTTGGTCGCGGCGGCGGAAGCCGAGGAGGCGCAGCTGCCGCATGTCTACATCTTCGGCGGCGGCCATGTCGGCCATGCGCTGGCCTCGGCGGTGGCTTTGCTGCCGGTGCATGTCGTCATTGCCGAGACGCGAGCCGAAGCGCTGGAGGGCATGCCAGACACGGTCGAAACCTGTTTGACGCCGATGCCTGAGGCGACGGTGCGCGAAGCCCCGGCTGGATCCGCCTTCGTCGTCCTTACCCATGACCACGCGCTGGATTTCCTGATCGTCGCCGAGGCGCTGAAACGCCGGGATGCCGCCTATGTCGGCATGATAGGCTCCAGAACCAAGAAGGCGACGTTTCGGAACTGGTTCCTTAAGTCGGCGGACGGAAGCGAGGCGGAATTTGACCGCCTCGTCTCGCCGATCGGCGGCGATGCCGTCAAGGACAAGCGCCCGCAAGTGATCGCCGCACTCGCCGCAGCCGAGATCATGACGGCGTTGGCCGCCCACGCGATAGAACCGGCAGCTCCGTCCAAAGCACGTCGTGGCAAGGCGATGGCGGGCTGACGTTTCCTTCTATTCCTGTTCCTGCGTGTGTGCCTCGAGGAACCACAGCAATTTGTCGAGCGAGCGTGAATAGGCGGTGAAGATGTCGGCGGTGTCGGCGTCGCCCGCTCCCGCCGCTTCGTCGATCGCCGCGCGGGCCCGCTTGGCGGTCGCGGCATAGCGGTCGATCAGCGCCGCCAGATGATCTCGGGTCTTGTGGATGTCGGTCGGATAGGCCTCGAGCATAGTCGCCTTCGACACCTCCTGCGATGTGCCGAGCGCCGTGCCGCCGAGCTGTACGGCGCGCTCGGCAATGGTGTCGACATGTCCGTCGATCTCCTCGCGGAACGTGTCGAGCATCTCATGGATGGCGATGAATTGCGGCCCCTTGACGTTCCAGTGCGCCTGCTTGGTGATCAAGGCCAGATCTATGGCGTCGGCGAGGCGGGCGTTGAGAAGATCGATACACTCTTTCTTGGCATTGGATTGCAGGTCGTTGCGGGTGGCGATGGCATCCATGATCGGCTCCTGTGGCGGTTGCGTCCGCGTGGTTTGAAGAGGGCGAAGTTTGTGGAAGGTCAATCGAACATGCGCGCAGACGCCCTCATCGCCGCGGCACAGCATCCCAAAACGGCGATCTCCGACTTTCGTTCCGCTCGTCGTTTACGCCGGCCTTTTCAAGCCCAGATGGTCGCGCAGCGTGCTGCCGTCATAATCCGTACGGAACAGACCGCACCGCTGCAGCTCCGGCACGACAAGCGTGGCAAAGGCATCGAGTTCGCCGGGAAAATAGGATGGCATCACGTTGAAACCGTCTGCCGCGCCGCCCTCGAAGCGTGCTGCGAGCTGGTCGGCGATCTGGGCCGGAGTTCCGACGACGCGCCAATGGCCGCGCGCGCCGGCGAAATGACGGGCAAGCTGGCGAATGGACAGGTTGTCGCGGCGCGATTGCTCGATGACGAGCGCCTGCCGGCTCTGCATGCCTTCGCTGGCCGGCAGCTGCGGCAGCGGTCCGTCGATGGGATAGCGCGAGAGATCGGATATGCTGAGATAGCTGGAAAGCAGCGCAACGCCGACATCGTCCGGTATCAGCTCCTGCAGTTCATCATGTTTTGCCCGGGCTTCCGCTTCGCTTGCCGCGACGACCGGCGCCACCCCAGGCATGATCTTGAGGTCGTCCGGCTTGCGCCCATAGGCAGCCAGCCGTCCCTTGAGGTCGTCGTAGAAGGCCTTCGCTTCCTCGAATGTCTGCGCCGCCGTAAAGACCACGTCGGCGGTCCGGGCGGCGAGGTCACGACCCTCGTCCGACGCTCCCGCTTGCACCATGACCGGTGCACCTTGTGGCGAGCGCGGCAGATCGAGCGGGTCACGCACCGAAAAACTTCTGCCTTCGTGTCCACCCTGGCCTCGCCAAAGGCCGGCAACCACGGCAGCGAATTCGCGCGCCCGCCCGTAACGGTCCGCATGCGGGCGCAGACCGGTCGAGCCGAAATTGGCGGCCTCGATCTGGCTGGCCGAAGTGACAAGGTTCCAGCCGGCACGCCCGCCGCTCAGATGGTCGAGCGACAGGAAGGTCCGCGCCAGCCCGTAAGGCTCGTTGTAACTCGTCGATGCCGTGGAGACGAGGCCGATGCGCTCCGTCTGCACCGCGAGCGCCGCAAGTAGGCTGATCGGCTCGAAGCCAATCGAGCGCGACGTTTGGCTGGCGATGTCGACATTGGCCTCGCGCACACCGGCGGCGTCCTCGCAGAAGATCATGTCGAACTTCGCCGCTTCCGCCGTCCGCGCCAGCTGGATGTAATGATCGATGTCGATGCCAGCCGTGACATGCGCCTGCGGATGGCGCCAGGCGGCGATGTGGTGGCCTGTCGCCCATAGGAAGGCGCCGAGCTTCATCTGGCCTCGACCGGCGCTCATTGCCGATCCTCCCCTGCAAGCCCGAGATGGGCCCGCAGTGTCGCCGCGCTGTAGCCGGACCGGACAAGGCCGCGGCGGCGAAGCTCCGGCAGCACGAGACCGATGAAATCGTCGAGCGCCGACGTGAGCGGCACGGCGATGTTGAAACCGTCGCAGGCTTTCGAGCGAAAGCACTCTTCGAGCCTATCCGCAAACATATCCGGCATGGCGGCCATCTCGCCATCCGTGACAACATTCATCAGCACCTTCAGCCCCTCCGGCCTGCGCCCGAAGGCAAGCGCACGGCGCTTCAGATCGTCAGCCCAGTCGATCGATCGCTGGTCTAGCAGGACAACATCGGCGGTGCGGGCGGCGATATCCATGTCGGGCTCGGACAGGCCGGACATGACCAGCACCGGCGTGTCCTGCGGCGACCGCGCCACGTTGAGCGGCCCGCGCACAGAAAAATATTCGCCCCTGTGGTCGAGAAGGTGCATCTTCTCGGGATCGAAGAAGCGGCCGCCACTTTTGTCGAACAGAAGCGCGTCTGCGTCCCAGCCTTTCCACAAGCCTTGCACGATGCCGACGAATTCCTCGGCGCGCAGGCGGAATGCGTCGCCGGAAAACCCTTCCGGTCGGCTGAAATTGGCCGCCTCGCGCGGGTCGGGCATCATGCTGGCGTTCCAGCCGGCGCGGCCATGGCTGATAATGTCGAGCGAAGCGAAACGGCGCGCGAGATTATAGGGCTGGTGGGCGACCATTGACGCCGCGGCGATGAGACCGATCCTGCTTGTCACCGTCGCCAGCGCTGCCAGCAAGGTCGTTGCTTCGAAGCGCATTTGCCGGTTCGGTCCGCCTGCAACCGGCGCGGAATCGGCGAGCAACACCATATCCAGGCCGGCCGCTTCGGCTTTTTGCACGGACCGCGTCAGCAGACTGAAATCCGGAACGACGTCGGACGGAGAGGAGGGAGCAGTTTCCGGAGCTAGTGAAACGGCTAGATGCATTGTGGCGCCGCTGGCCATCGGTCTTCCCTGGTGAGTGAGATTCCATAAGAAATATCTTCGCCGGCTGGACGGAAAGCAACCGGCCAGCCGGCGATCATTTGCCGGCCAGAATATCCCTGATCAGCCGCTGGCAGCGCTCGGCCATGAAGTCGAGCAGCAGCCGCACCTTCGGATCCTGCAGCTTCTTATGCGGGTAGACGGCGGCGAATTGCACCGGCGTCGGCGGCGTTTTGCTCAGGATCACCTTCAGCCGCTGGTCGCGGATAAACGGCTCGACCTCGAAGCGCGGCTTGTTGATGATGCCGCGGCCGGACAGCGCCCAGCCGGTCAGCACGTCGCCGTCATCGGTATCGTAGGGGCCGTGCACCTCGAACTTTTGCGGCCCGTTCCGCGTCTGCAGGGTCCAGACATATTCGCGCGCGCCGGAATAGCGCAGCATCAGGCAATCGTGCTTCTTGCCGATCAACTCGCTCGGCTCGCTCGGCTCGCCGCGCGCCTCCAGATATTGCGGAGCCGCCACCAGCACTCGCTCGCAGTCCATGATGCCGCGCATCCTGAGGCTGGAATCCTCGATGATGCCCAGCCGGAACGCAACGTCGATGCCTTCCTTCATGATATCGACATTGTGGTCGGAAAGCCGGAGCCGCACCTCGATATCTGGGTATCTGTCGTGGAAATCCGGGATGCCGGATGCCACCAGTCTCCGCCCGAGGCCGAGCGGCGCTGTCACCTTTATGGTGCCGCGCGGCTGGCCGGATAACGCGCTGACCGCAGCTTCGGCCTCGGTGACCGCCTCGAGCACCTGCTTGGCGCCGGAATAGAACACCGTGCCGTGCTCGGTCGGCATCAACTGCCGCGTCGTGCGGTTGAACAGCCTGACACCGAGATGCTTCTCGAGCTCCTTGATCCGGTTGGAAGCGACCGCCGGCGAAATGCGCATGTCGCGCCCAGCCGCCGACAAATTGCCGAGTTCGACGACGCGAACAAAAACGGCGATGTTATCGAGATAGGCCATGCGGCTTTCGGGGCTCTCATGTGGCTGCGTATGATCAGCCTAGTATTTTCCAATTTTTTTTGAAAGTCATCGTGCACCTCAGCCCTTTCCGTTTGCGCTCCAGTCCGTAAAGTCAGTCGATCGGCAGGGACGATTTTTCATGATGGATTTCGCGATATTCTGGGATTGGCTGAGTTTCGCCGTGCGCTGGCTGCACGTCGTCACCGGCATCGCCTGGATCGGCTCGTCCTTTTATTTCGTCGCGCTCGACCTCGGCCTGCGCCAACGCCCGGGCATGCCTGCAGGCGCTTTCGGCGAGGAATGGCAGGTGCATGGCGGCGGCTTCTACCACGTGCAGAAATATCTGGTGGCACCGGCCGAAATG
This sequence comes from Mesorhizobium sp. M1295, assembly GCF_040318135.1. NCBI lineage: Bacteria > Pseudomonadati > Pseudomonadota > Alphaproteobacteria > Hyphomicrobiales > Phyllobacteriaceae > Mesorhizobium > Mesorhizobium sp. M1295. The sequence goes on along the minus strand of NZ_JAMYLU010000003.1, from coordinate 50,547 downwards.
CCCGAGCACCTGACCTGGTTCAAGTGGGAATCCTACGCCACCTGGCTGTCAGGCTTCGCGATGCTGTGCGTGGTCTATTATGCCGGGGCGGACCTGTTCCTGATCGATCCGAATGTGCTTGCCATGTCGGTGCCTATAGGCATCTTGCTGTCGCTGGCGACGATCGGCGTCGGCTGGGTGGTCTACGATCTCCTGTGCCGTTCGCCGCTCGGCAACAGCGACACCGGCCTGATGCTGGTGCTGTATGGGGTGCTGGTATTCATGGCCTGGGGACTGACCCACCTGTTCACCGGCCGCGCCGCCTTCCTGCATCTTGGCGCCATCACCGCGACGATCATGTCGGCCAACGTCTTCATGGTCATCATCCCCAACCAGAAGATCGTCGTCGCCGACCTGATCGCCGGCCGTAAGCCCGATCCGAAATACGGCAAGATCGCCAAGCAGCGCTCGCTGCACAACAACTACCTGACGCTGCCCGTTTTGTTCCTGATGCTGTCGAACCATTATCCGCTGGCGTTCGGGACAGAGTTCAACTGGGTCATCGCCTCGCTGGTGTTCATCATCGGCGTGCTGATCCGGCACTATTTCAACACCAGGCATGCGCGCAAAGGCAATCCGACCTGGACCTGGCTGGCGGCGGCCGTGCTGTTCTTGGTCATCATCTGGCTGTCGACGGTGCCGAAGTTGCTGACCGGCGAGGCGAAGGCGTCGGCGGCGGCCCAGGTCTACGTTGCCTCGGCGCATTTCCCTGCCGTGCGCGATACGGTGCTTGGCCGCTGTTCGATGTGCCACGCCGCGGAGCCGTCCTACGAGGGCATCTACCACGCGCCGAAGGGCGTGATGCTCGACACCGATGCCGGCATCGCCGAGCACGCCGGCGAGATCTACCTGCAGGCCGGCCGCAGCCACGCCATGCCGCCCGCCAACGTCACCCAGATCACCGACAAGGAACGGGCGCTGCTGGTGGCATGGTTCGAAGGCGCAAGGAAATGACCAGCACGCTCCTGCGCGGCCGCACGCTGTCATTTTTGCGCTGGCCCGAAACCGTCGACGACCATTCCGCCTGGCGCTACGAGCAAGATGGCGGCCTGCTGCTCCGCGATGGTAGGATCGTTGCCGCGGGCGCCTATGCCGAGGTCGAGAAAAAGGCGGGCGAGGGAACGAAAAAGATCGACCACCGGCCGCATCTGCTGCTGCCCGGGTTTATCGATGCGCACGCGCATTTTCCGCAGATGCAGGTCATCGCTTCCTTCGGCGCCGAGCTGCTCGACTGGCTGAACACCTACACTTTTCCGGAAGAGACAAAATTCGAGAACGCTCAGCATGGCCGCCGTATCGCCAGGCTGTTCCTGGATGAAGTATTGCGTCATGGCACGACGACTGTCGCCGCCTATTGCTCGGTACACAAGGAATCGGCCGAGGCGTTCTTTGCCGAGTCGCATGACCGCAACATGCTCAACATCGCCGGCAAGGTGATGATGGACCGCAACGCGCCGGACGGCGTGCTCGACACGCCGCAATCGGGTTATGACGACAGCAAGGCGCTGATCGAGGAGTGGCACGGCAAGGGGCGCCAGCACTATGCCATCACCCCACGCTTCGCCATCACCTCGTCACCCGAGCAATTGGAAACGGCGGGCGCGCTCTGCCGCGAATATCCGCACTTGCATATGCAGACGCATCTGTCGGAAAACCACGCCGAGATCGCCTTTACGCAGCAATTGTATCCGCAGACGCGGGACTATACCGACATCTACGAGCAGTATGGACTGCTCGGCCGCAAAAGCCTGTTCGGCCACTGCATTCATCTGTCGGAACGCGAGGCGGATGTGCTTTCGGATAGCGGCTCGGTGGCGGTGTTCTGCCCGACCTCCAACCTGTTTCTCGGCTCGGGCCTGTTCGATTATCAGCGCTATCGCCGCCGCGAGAAGCCGCTCCGCATCGCCGCCGCCACCGATGTCGGCGGTGGCACCAACTATTCGATGCTGCGCACCATGGACGAGGGCTACAAGGTGATCGCGCTGAATGGCGAGAAGCTCAATCCGTTTCAGTCATTCTGGCAACTGACCCGCGGCAATGCCGAGGCCTTGTCGCTTGCGGAAAAGATCGGCACTCTGGAGGAAGGCAGCGACGCCGATATCGTCGTGCTCGACGCCCGCGCCACGCCGGCGATGCGGCTGCGGGTGGAGACGGCGGACACGCTCGCCGAGGAATTGTTTCTGCTGCAGACGCTAGGCGACGACCGCGCCGTGCACGAGGTCTATGTCGCCGGTCGGGCAGTTAAGGCGGACATGGCGACCTAGCTGGTCCCGGCGTCCCGGCTTGACCGAACGGCAGCCATCGGCCAAAGCGTGCGACGAGATTAACAGGGGAACGACATGGCCGTTGCGGACGACATCGCTCTGATCAAGAAACAGGAAGCCGCGCTTGTTTTCTCCGCCTTTGACGAGGCTGTCGCTTTCGAGATCGGCTCGGCGATCCGCGACCGGGCTTTGACCGAGAACCTGCCGATCATCGTCGATATCAGAACCTTCGATCGGCCGCTGTTCTATGCGGCAATGCCCGGCTCGAACGCTTCCAATCCGGACTGGGCGCGGCGCAAGATCAACGTCGTGCGGCGGTTCCTGAAAAGCACCTACCGCATGGTGCTGGAGCAGCAGCGCCCCGACCGCAGCTTCAAGCCTGGCGAGGGGCTGGACATTGTCGACTACGTGCTGGCCGGCGGCGGCTTTCCCATCACTGTCAAGGGCGCCGGTGTCATCGGCGTGATCGCCGTCTCGGGCCTGCCGGAGCGTGAGGACCATGGCGTGGTCGTCGATGCGCTGTGTAGCTACTTGGGCGTCGATAGCCAGGAGTTGGTCCTGCCGCCGGAAGCAACATCGTGACGTTGGCGCCGCCCCTCATCCGCCTGCCGGCACCTTCTCCCCGTGTAGCGACGGGGAGAAGGGAAGCGCTCCAACGCTGGCGTGTCCAGTTGATAGATGGGTTGCGACCCCCTCTCCCCGTCTCTGGACGGGGAGAGGGTAAGGGTGAGGGGCAGCGCAGACGCCGCAGAAGTTCGCAGAACGTCGGTGGCAGCTCAGTATGACCATTCTCGACCCGAAATCCTTCCTTATATCCATCTTCAACGCCGCCGTTGCCGCCGCCGATCCCCAGAGGACGATCAAGAATCATTTGCCGGCAAGGCCGAAGGGCCGCACGATCGTCATCGGTGCAGGAAAAGGCTCGGCGCAGATGGCGGCTGCTTTCGAGGAAGCGTGGGACGGGCCGATCGAAGGGCTGGTCGTCACCCGCTACGGCTATGGCGCGGTCTGCCGGCGCATCGAGATCATCGAGGCGGCGCATCCGGTGCCGGATGCCGCCGGGCTGGAAGCTTCGCGGCGGCTGCTCGAAAAAGTCCAGGGACTGACTGCGGACGACCTTGTCGTGGCGCTCATTTCCGGCGGCGGCTCGGCGCTGCTGCCGTCACCCGCCGAAGGTCTGACGCTGGCCGATGAGATCGCCGTCAACGAGGCGCTGCTCGCCTCCGGTGCGCCGATCACCGCGATGAACACGATCCGTAAGCACCTTTCCACCATCAAGGGCGGCAGGCTGGCGGCCGCCGCATATCCGGCCAAGGTGGTCTCGCTGGTGGTATCAGACATTCCGGGCGACAATCCGGCTCTGGTCGCTTCTGGTCCGACCGTGCCGGACATAGGCAGCCGTGAGGACGCACTGGCGTCGATCGCTGCCTATGGCATGAAGCTGCCGGCTTCGGTCATGGCGCATATCAAGTCGCCGGCGGCCGATGCGCCACGTCCGGACGATCCGCGTTTTATCCGCAACGAGGTGCATCTGATCGCTTCGGCCGGCGTCTCGCTGGAAGCAGCAGCGGCCGAAGCGAAGCGCCGAGGTATTCAGGCCGTCATTCTCTCCGATTCCATCGAGGGCGAGGCACGCGAGGTCGGTGGCATCCACGCCGCAATCGCGCGCGAGGTGGCGACGCGCAGCCGGCCATTTGCAAAGCCGGTGCTGATCCTGTCGGGCGGCGAGACGACGGTGACCCTGCGCGCGAAAGGCAAAGGCGGCCGTAACTCGGAATTCCTGCTCGCCTTCGCCATCGGCATCACCGGCATGGCGGGCGTGCACGCACTGGCCGCCGACACCGACGGCATTGACGGTTCGGAAGACAATGCCGGCGCCTTCGCCGACGGCTCGACAGTTTCGCGGATGCGCGCGGCGGGCGTCGATGCCAAGGCCATGCTTGCCGGCAACAACGCCTGGACGGCATTCAATGCCGTAGATGACCTTTTCGTACCCGGTCCGACCGGCACAAACATCAACGATCTCCGGGCGATATTGATCAAATAGCTCAGGCCGCCATCAGCCTTTTCACCGCTCTCATATCCTGCAGGAACCGCTCGCGTTCGGCCCGCTTGTCCGCCGGCTCGCGAATGCGCAGAATGAAGGACGGGTGGATGGTGACGAAGACACGCAAGCCATCGTCGCGCTCCACTACCGCCCCGCGCATCTTCATGATCGGCACCACCTTGCCGAGCAGCGCCTGCGCTGCAGTGGCGCCGAGTGCCACCGCCAGGTTGGGCTTGATCAGATCGATCTCTTTGTCCAGCCACCAGCGGCAAGCCTGCACCTCGCCGGCATTCGGCTTGGAGTGGATGCGCCGCTTGCCGCGCGGCTCGAACTTGAAATGCTTAACCGCGTTGGTGACGTAGACTTTCAGCCGATCGACGCCGGCATCATCCAGGATCGCGTCGAACACCTTCCCGGCCGGACCGACGAAAGGCTTGCCCGCCAGGTCCTCCTGGTCGCCCGGCTGTTCGCCGACGAAGATCACCTTGGCTTTATCAGGACCCTCACCGAACACGGTCTGCGTGGCATCGCGCCATAGCGGACAGCGGCGGCAGATCTTGGCCGTTTCGCGCAGTTCAGGAATCGTCCTGGCGTCGATTTCTGTCGTGTCCGGGGACTTGCTTGCAGGCAAGCCTCTCGACTGCACCTTGGCATGGTGCGGCGTCGGGGTTGTCTGCATCCTGGCGATCATGACTAAGGCGGCCTTGTTCGCTCCTGCAATCAGACACGCAATGAGCAAAGCCCGCCGAAGGTTCCGCTGAAATTATTCCGCATGGGCCTTCACCGGCAGATGGCCGACGATGTGAAGCCCTAAACCTCGTGCAGATAGAGGTGATAATCCAGTTCGCTGACCGTGCGCGCCACGCGCAGATATTCCGACTGCTTGATCGCCACGAATGTCCGGTGCAGGTCTTCGCCCAATGCGCCCTTGAGGAAGGTCGACGCCCTTGCCGCCTCGATCGCGGCACGCCAGTCGACCGGCATCGTCGTGCGCGTGACGGCGGATTCGTAGCCATTGCCGGTGGTTTCAGGGCCGGGGTCAAGACCTTCGTCGAGACCCCTAGTGATGCCGGCCAGCACCGTTGCCGCGACTAGATAAGGGTTGGCGTCGACGCCCGATGGCCGGTGCTCGATGCGGCGGTTCTTGGCATCGCCGGCTGGCACACGCAGCGCCACCGAACGGTTGTTGACGCCCCAGGTCGGCGCCACCGGCGCATAGGATTGCGATACGAAGCGCCGCCATGAATTGGCGTGCGGCGCGAACACCAGCATCGATTCCGCCATCGTCTGGATCAGTCCGCCGAGACCGCGCAGCAGCGGAAGCGACCAGCTTTCGCCGCCGGCTTCGGCAAAGACGTTCTTGCCGGCATCATCCAGCAGCGAGACATGAAAATGCATGCCAGAGCCGGCATACTTCTCGATCGGCTTGGCCATGAAGCAAGCGGTGACACCATGACGGCGTGCCTGCGCCCGCACCAGCCGCTTGAGCATGACGAGATCGTCGGCCGCCCGCATCACGTCCTTGCGGTAATTGAGCGTCAGTTCGTACTGGCCGGGCGCATATTCCGAGATGACCGTCTCGGCCGGGATGCCTTGCACCTTGGCCGCGGCATAGATGTCGGAAAACAGCGGCTCCATGCCGTGCAGATGGTCGACGGAATAGACCTCTGTCTTGGCCGAGCGGCGGCCGTCGAGCACCGCATGCGCCGGCTGCACCTTGCCTTCGGCATCGCGCTCATTGGCGAGCAGGAAGAACTCGAGCTCGAAGGCGCCGGCCGGATGCAGGCCCTTGGCCGCGAGGATATCTACCTGGCGGGCGAGCGCCAGCCGCGGGTCGGACGACATCGGCTGGCCATCGAGATGGTACATCGCCATCAACACCTGGCCGCGCGGCGGCTGGGTGCCGAACAGCGGCACCAGCGTGCCGGGGATCGGCCACGCCCGCAGGTCGCCGTCGCCGGTCGTCCAGATCAGCCCGGTCTCGTGAACATCCTCGCCGGTGATGTCGAGGCCGAGGATCGAGATCGGCATGTGCCGGCCGCCCTCGAAGATGCTCATCAACTCATGTCGGCGCACGATCTTGCCGCGCCCCACGCCATTGGCGTCGGTCAGCACGATGTCGAACGCTTCGATCTCCGGATGGGCGTCGAGAAAGGCCTGCGCCTCGGCGGGCGTCGAGCCCGAAGGGGATGCCGTGACCAGGTTCAAACTTTGCTTGGGCGCTTGTTTCATGCTGCCAGCTTGTCTCATGCCGTAAGCTTTGCCGCAACCGCGCCGAAGGCGGTGATCAGCCGGTTCACCTGGGCGGCGCGAGTTGCCGGCGAGATCAGCATCATATTGTGGAACGGTGCGATCAGCACGCCGCGATTGACCAGCGCGACATGCATCGCCGCTTCGAGCTCCGGCGCATGCGCCCTCTCGGCTTCGCCGCCATTCCTCAGCGGGCCTGGCGCGCAGATGAACTCGACGCGGGCGCCGACCCGAGCAACATGCCAGGGCAGGCGATAGCGATCGATAACGGCAGTCAGCCCGGCGTCGAGCCGCCGCGCCAGATGGTCCATATGGCTGTAGTTCTCGTCGGTCATGACGTCTTCGAGCGTGGCACGCATCGCCGCGAATTGCAGCGGATTGGCCGACAGCGTTGTCCCCATGCCGGAATAGCCGGGCTCTTTCCGGCTGATATAAGCGGCATAGCGCGCCGCAACGCCTTCGCTCATGCCCCACACACTCGCCGGTATGCCGCCGGCAATCGGCTTGCCGAGCACGAACAGGTCCGGCTCCAGCCCGTATTTGCTTGTATAGCCGCCGGGACCGGTCGAGATCGTATGCGTCTCGTCGATTAGAAGCAGCGTGCCGGTCGCACGGGTGAGACGCCGCAAGCCGTCATGAAAGCCGGCTTCGGGCAGCACCATGCAGGAATTGGTCAGCACCGGCTCGGCGATGACGCAGGCGACATCGTTGCCCTGAAGTGCGGCCTCAAGCGCCGGCAGATCGTTGAACTCGACGATATCAGTTGCCCGCGTCAGGTCGCGGAATTCGCCGGCCAGTCCCGGTCGGTTCACCGCTTTGCCGTCGACCAGCCGGACCATCGTCTCGTCGACCGAGCCATGATAGCAGCCGTTGAAGACCAGGATCTTCTCCCGGCCGGTAACGGCACGGGCAACCCGCAGCGCGAAGCGGTTGGCGTCGGTTGCCGTCGTCGCGATCTGCCACAACGGCAGACCGAAGCGCTGTTGCAGCAGCGGGCCGATGGCGAGCGCGTCCTCGGCAGGCAGCATGTAGGTCAGACCGCGTCCGGCCTGCCGGCGGATGGCGCGGGCGACCGGCGGCGGCGAATGACCGAACATCGAGCCGGTGTCGCCGAGGCAGAAATCGTCGAGCCGGTTGCCGTCGATATCTCTGATGGCGGTGCCTTTGGCCTTATCAACGAGGATCGGGAACGGCGTCGGCCAGTCGTTCATCCAGTGCATCGGCACGCCGCCGAAGAAGCCGGGCAGGCCATTGCCGATTTTCGCCATCGATTTCGGCCGCGCCTGGCGGAAGGCTTCTGCCTCGGTCTCGCGCAACTCGGCAATCCGGGCCGGGCCGATGCCGCCGATGGAGGTCTTTGAATGGTCGATGACGTTCATGGCGGCCCTCTCCGCCGCACTTTAGACAATCGGCATCCGCCACCGCAATTGGCGGGCGGCTGCCCTGTGTTGGGTCAGCGGTCATTTGAATGGAACAGGCGCTTGACCGCGAGCCGCCTTCGGGCGCCAATGGCACTTCGGCTGGAGGGGACACGATGGTGCGGGCGATCATCTGCGCGGCAACGCTGCTGTCGTCGGTTGGTGCGGCTTTGGCATCCGGCGGCATCTGGTGTTCCGCCGAGGATGCAGCCGTCAAATTTGAGGTCGATGCCGGGGTCACCAGAGGCATGGGCGGGCCGACCTTCAATTTTCGCGGCGAGCTCGAAATTCTGGGCAGGCCAGTCGGCGACAGTCTGCGCAAGACTGTGTTCGAGGATCAGAACCTCACGCAATATTGGCTCGACAACAAGGAATTGCGGCTGCTCGTCTATCGCGAACGGCAGGTCGAAAACGCCTACGACTATGTCGAACTGGCGATCCTGACCAAGGCCAGCGACGAAGGCGTCTATGACGGCCGCTATTTGCTCTCAATCTATGATGTAACGGACGATGCCGAAAAGGATGGCAAGCCGGCTGAATTGACCGGCAAAGTATCTTGCGGAGCCGACTAACGGGCTAGGCGGAAATGTCGATGACGCCGCAATCGCCGGCGGCGCTGCCGAACGCGACGCGGCGCTCTTCCTTGTCCCACATCATCGATGTGATGGCGCCCTTGCCTGGCCGGCGCAGCAGCACTTCCCTGGCGTCGGCGAAGCGCACCGCCATCACCATGCCGTCATCATACCCTACCGCCACTACATCTTGGCTCGGATGGCAGGCGACGGAGGTGACCATCGCACTGCCGCGCGTGCCGAGTTCCAGCGGCGCCTTGCCCATCGGCCCATCCTTGCCCGAAAACGGCCAGACGATCGCCGCCGGAGCGCCGGAACTCGCCAGCCATTTGCCCTTGGCGCTCCACGACAGGCTTTTGACCTTGCCGGGATAGCCGGACATCCGCATGTGCTTGCCGTCGGCGAGTTTCCAGCCATGCAGCGCGTTTTCCTGCATTGTGGTGACGACGAAGCCGCCGTCCGGCGAAAACGTGATGCCGGTGTGGGCGCCGGCCCATTCGAGCTCGACCGGCTTGCCGTCGGCGGCCGGGAAATGCAGCGTCGCGCCATTGTAGCGGGCAACGCCGAAGCGCATGCCCTTGGGCGAGAAGGCCAGCCCCTCGACCGAGCGCGGATGCGAGAATTCCCTGGTCTTGCCGTCAGCAAAACGCACATAGGCAATTTTGCCCGAAGCATAGGCAACAGCGCCTTGCGGCCCGGCGGCCACGCTGGTGATCCATTTTTTGCCTGCGGTCGCCAATTCCGCAGTATTGCCGCCTGCGGTCACGGCAAAGATCTTGCCGTCCTCACCGCCGGTGATCAGCCGGTCGTTTGCGCCATCGTGAAGGGCGGCGAGCAGCCCGTCATTGGCCTGCACCGTCTTGTGCCCATGGTCGAGCCGATGGATTGTGCCGGCGGCCAGCGCGAAATGCGGCACGTCGCCAAGGAACACGGCGGCGAGGCAGTGGCCTTCGAGATCGAGCGGGGCGACTGTCGGCATGAGAGACCATTCCGTTCGAGATTTCTGCTGCCCCACCCTTAAGGGGTTGAGCTGCGGGTCTCAACCCGTGCTTCGGATCGTCGTGAGGAGAGAGCGCCAGCGTTGCGGGCGCCCCTTCTCCCACAAGGGGAGAAGGGGGAAAGGGCAGCTAAATCAAGCGGCGTGGCAGGCCTGGAAGCTTGTCTTCAGCCGCTCGGCGTCGAGTTCGCGGCCGATGAACACCAGCCGGCTCTCGTGCTTCTCGCCGTCCTTCCAGGCGCGTTGGTGGTCGCCTTCGATGATCATGTGCACGCCCTGGATGACATAGCGCTCGTCATCGCCTTTCAGCGCGATGATACCTTTCAGCCGCAGGATGTTCGGGCCTTCCATTTGGGTGACCTTCTCGATCCACGGGAAGAACTTTTTCGGGTCCATCTCGCCGCCGCGCAGCGACACCGACTGCACCGTCACATCATGGATGTCGGAAGGGTGCGCGTGATGATGGTCATGCCCGTCATGATCGTGATGATCATGGCCCTCGTGATCATGGTGATCATGATCATGATGGTCGTGATCGTCATGCGCCTCGAGGAAGTGCGGATCGTTCTCCAGCGCCCGGGACAGGTCGAACGCACCGCGATCGAGCACCTCGGACAGCGCCACGCCGGCGCGTGTGGTGCGATGGATGCGTGCCGCCGGGTTGATGGCGCGGATCGTCGCCTCCACCTTGCTCAGCTCTTCGGGGGTGACCAGGTCGGTCTTGTTGAGCACGACGACATCGGCAAAGGCGATCTGGTCCTCGGCCTCGCGGGAATCCTTGAGGCGCAGCGGCAGGTGCTTGGCGTCGACCAGCGCCACCACCGCATCGAGCCTGGTCTTGGAACGCACATCGTCGTCCATGAAGAAGGTTTGCGCTACCGGCACGGGATCGGCGAGGCCTGTGGTCTCGACGACGATGGCGTCGAAGCGGCCGGGCCTGCGCATCAGACCTTCGACGACGCGGATCAGGTCGCCGCGCACGGTGCAGCAGATGCAGCCATTGTTCATCTCGTAGATTTCCTCGTCGGATTCCACGATCAACTCGTTGTCGATGCCGATCTCGCCGAACTCATTGACGATGACGGCGTAGCGCTTGCCATGGTTTTCCGAAAGGATGCGGTTGAGCAGTGTCGTCTTGCCGGCGCCGAGATAGCCGGTAAGGACGGTAACGGGGATCTGCGTCTGTGCGTCGCTCATATTGTGCCTCGAATAGGGATTGTCGGCTCCATATAGGATGTGTGCTCGGCTTTTGCACGAGGCAAACCGATGGGCCAAAGAGGCCGGTATTGCCGAACTTTCCTCACATTGCCGAACGTTCATTGGCGCGGGCTGGCGGTGGGGCCTAGATAGGGCGAGGGGTTGTTCGCACTGAGGAGGCGCCAGATGTCCGACAAGTCCTTGCCATTAAGCCGGCGGCAGGCTCTCGGTCTTGTAGCGGTCACCACGGGCGGCATATTCCTGCCCGCCGGCGCAAGGGCCGGGCAGGTCTCGCCCTATGCCGGGCTTGCTTTGTTCGAAGCCGGTGCCGGCGTCTGCACCATGACGCCCGAGGTCACCGAAGGACCGTTCTATTTCGACCCGAAGCTCGAACGCGCCGATATCACCGAGGGCAAGAAGGGCGTCGCCCTCAATGTGCGGCTGCAAATCGTCGACGCCGCCTGCCGGCCGCTTCCCGGCGCACGCGTCGATATCTGGCATTGCGACGCCCAGGGCGCCTATTCCGGCTATCCCGGACAGGGCGACGGGCAGGATATCGACACGTCCGGCCAGAGCTTTCTGCGCGGCTGGCAGAGAAGCGATGGAAGCGGCATCGCTTCTTTCGCCACCATCTATCCCGGCTGGTATCGCGGCCGCACCACCCACATCCATTTCAAGATCTTCCCCGACGACCGCTCGGCAATGACCGGCCAGATGTTCTTCCCCGACAGCTTGAGCGAGCAGATATTCGCCACCGTCGCGCCCTATAACGATCGCCCCGGCAAACGCGATACATCGAACATGCGGGACGGCATTGCGCGGCAGGCCGGGCCGCCGTCGCAGGCAGCGCTGCGGGAAATGGCGGACGCCTATCAGGCCTTGATGGTGGTCGCGGTGAGGGCCGGTTGAGGACACCTCGTCACGTCGCCATCCAGCCGTCGCGGAAAGTCGTTTGTCATCTAACTGAAATAAACATCTGGCATTAGCCACGGCGAACACCGCGATGCTTGCCGGCAAAGCTATTTTCCGAGCCGGAATGTTTTCGATCGTCATTGCCAATCGGCGGCCTGCTTCTATGCTGTCCGCACCGGTTCGGCCGAGGAGGGATGAGCATGGCCAAGGCGGACAAGACTGCAACAATGAGCCGGCTGCATTCGGCGGCGCGGCTGGCGCGCACGGCGCTCGCCGCCCGGCTTCTGGCGCATGGCTTCTATGCCGGTCAGGACCAGATCATGCTGGCGCTCGACCGCGAGGACGGGCAGACGCCCGGCAATCTTGCCGGCCGCCTCGGCGTGCGTCCGCCGACCATCACCAAGACCATCAACCGGCTGCAGGCGCAGGGTTTTCTGGAAAAGCGGGCCTCCTCCGCCGATGCCCGCCAGGCGCATATTTTCCTCACCGACACCGGCCGCGAAATTATCCACGCCATCGAGAAATCGGTGAAGAAGACCGAAAAGCAGGCATTGAAGGGTCTCGACAAGAAGGATCAGAAATCGCTGTTCAAGCTGCTTGCCCGTGTCGAAGCGAATCTTTCGAACGGCGAAATGGTGCTCCCCGATGACGAACTGGATATCGAGGACAAGATCCTTGAATAGGTCACGCGTTCGCCGCTGACGGCCGCCGCGTCAGTGCCGACCAGCGTCCGGGTGTGACGCCGAACGCCTTCTTGAAATGCCGATTGAAATGGCTTTGGTCACTGAAGCCGGCTGCGATGGCGATTTGCGCCAGCGGCTCGTCGCATTCGATCATCCGACGGGCTCGTTGAAGCCGGCGCATCAACAGGAACCGGTGCGGGCTGGTGGAGAAGGTGGCGCGGAAATGCCGCGACAGGGCATAACGGTCCAATCCGGTGATCGCCTCCAATTCATCCGAACGTACAATCCGCGCGACATTTTCCTCCAGATAGTCGCGCGCCAGACTGGCGGCACGCCACGCAGTTTTCGCTATCGGTTTCGCCGGCTGACCGGCGTGCCGGGCCAGGCTTTGCATCAGCTGCGTCATGAAATCGACCACAAACAGCTCGTCCAGTTCCTGATCCAGCGGCCCGAGCGCCGAAAGCAGCGTCGCGCGGAAATCGCGGTCTGTCATCACGGCATCCCCGACAAACGGCAGTGACCCGCCGCCGAGGCAATCGAGCATCAGGGACGGCTCCAAATACAGCATTCTGTAACGCAATCCGTCTTCTGTGCCGGCGCCGCCATCGTGCATTTCGTCGGGATGAAGGATAATGATCTGGCCAGGCAGGCTCTGATGCGTCGCGCCGCGATAGCGGAAGCTCTGTATGCCATAAAGCGTCACCCCGATTGCATAGGTGTCGTGGCGATGGAGATCGAAGGCGTTGCCGTGGAACCGGGCCTCGATGCGTTCCATGCCGGCAGTACCGGGTGCCGATACGATGCAGTTCTCGGCTGCATCCACGCACAAACGTCCAAGACCCTGAAAGGCTTCCCCGTCTAGACCGTGCGGCATCGCTTCACTCGCAGCCTCGGATTGGCCCCCTTTCGGATTGGAAACTGTCGCATGTTCGATACGAAATTTGCAATCGTGCTCAGGGACGATCTTCCCGTCTGGCAGAAGCTCAACGTCACCGCCTTTCTGACCAGCGGCATCGTCGCGCAGTTTCCCGAGCTCATCGGCGAGCCCTACCGTGACCGCGCCGGCAATATCTACAACCCGCTATCGATCCAGCCGGTCATCGTGCTTTCGGCAGATGGCCAGGCGCTCGGAACGATCCAGCGGCGGGCGCTGGAGCGTGGTGTGAGGGTTTCGCTCTATGTCGAGGAAATGTTTTCGACTGGGTACGATCTGGCCAACCGTGCCGTCTTTGCCGAATTTGCGCCGGAGGATGCCAAGGTGGTCGGCATCGCGCTTCGCGCCGAAAAGAAGCTCGTCGACAAGATCACCAAGGGTGCCCGCATGCACACCTGACTCTCCGGCCACCAGGAACAAAACTGAGCCTGTCGTCGCCTGTCGGTGTGCCAGCCTCTTTTGGCTTGCCCGCTGGCGACAATTCCCGCATTGGTGAGGGACTGCCTTGCTTCCCGTCCGGCCTGAAATTGAATGCTCCCCCAAGACAAGACGAAAGCGCGACGTCGCCGGCGGCGATCCTGTGCATGCTTTCCGTCTATGTGTTTTTCACCTTCCTCGACACCAGCAGCAAGTACCTTGTGCTGGCTGGCGTCTCGGCGCTGATCGTCGCCTGGACCCGCTTCGCGGTCCATGTCCTGCTTGTCGGCGTCTTTCTGCGCGGATGGCGTGAGCCGTTGCGTTTTCGTCCCGCCAACCTGCCGGCGCATCTCACGCGCGGTCTGCTCCTGTTCGGATCGACCATGTTCAACATTCTGGCGCTGCGGACGCTGCAGCTGGCGGAAACCACCTCGATCTACTTCTTCGGCCCGATGGTGATCACCGCGCTTGCCGGTCCGTTGCTCGGCGAATGGGCCGGCTGGCGGCGCTGGCTGGCGATCATGAGCGGCTTTGTCGGCGTCCTCATCATCACCCGGCCGGGCATCGGGGTTTTTGGCGTCGGCCATCTCTTTGCGCTCGGCTCGATGCTATCGAACAGTTTCTACGTCATCATGACGCGCCGTATGTCGGCGACGGAAACCTCGGAAAGTCTCATCCTGTTTTCGGCGCTGGCGCCGGCCGTGCTGCTGCTGCCGACACTGCCGTTTTCGCTTTCGCTGCCGCAGGATGGCTGGCACTGGTTCATATTGCTGATGCTTGGCGTCTTCGGCGCCATCGGCCATTGGCTTCTTGTGCAGGCCTATCGCCTTGCCACCACCACGGCCCTGGCTCCCTATCCCTATTCGCAGATGATCTGGATGATCATCTCCGGCCTGATCGTCTTCAACCAGTTTCCCGACCGCTGGACGCTGGTCGGTGCCACCGTCATCGTCGCCAGCGGCCTCTACATCGTCCACCGCGAGCACCGGCTTCGCTTGCACAACCGCGCGACGCTGGACGCGGAGGCGGAAGCGCTGGCAAAAAAACTTTGATTTGCTCGGGATCGATGGCATAAGAGCCGGCCTTTAAACAGTTTAAATTGCTTCGGGAGCGCAGGGCGCTGGCACAGAAGATCAAGCTTTCGACCATCGCGGATGCGCTCGGCGTGTCCACGGCCACGGTCTCGCTGGCCTTGCGCGACAGCCCGCTGGTCGCCGGCGGCACCCGCGACCGTATCAAGGAACATGCACGCGCCATCGGCTATATCTACAACCGCCGCGCCGCCAGCCTTCGCACCTCACGCTCGGGCATTGTCGGCGTCGTCGTCCACGACATCATGAACCCGTTCTTTGCCGAGATACTGCGTTCGATCGAGAGCGAACTCGACCGCAGCCGGCAGACCTTCATCCTGTCGAACCACTACGACCAACTCGAGAAACAGCGCACCTTCATCGACACGCTTCTGCAGCTCGGCGCTGACGGCGTCATCATGTCGCCAGCCATCGGCACGCCGCCCGAAGACATAATCATGGCCGAGGAGAACGGTCTCCCGGCAGTGCTGATTGCACGCACCGTCGAAGGTGCCGACGTGCCGGTGTTTCGCGGCGACGATGCCTATGGCACCGGGCTTGCTACCAATCATCTGATCTCGCTTGGCCACAAGCGCATCGCCATGATCGGCGGTACCGACCAGACGTCGACCGGCCGCGACCGTTATCAGGGATATGTCAACGCCATGGAGGCGGCAGGGCTCGAGGTCAGGCCGTCATGGCGTATCGCCGGCCCGCGCACCAAGCAGGCCGGCTTCGAGGCTGCCGGGCAGTTCTTGGCGCTGAAAGACAGGCCTACCGCGGCCTGCTGCTGGAACGACCTCGTCGCCATCGGCCTGATGAACGGCATTGCGCGCGCGGGGCTGGTGCCGGGCATCGACATCTCCGTTACCGGCTATGACGACCTCGAGGAAGCGGCGATCGCGACGCCGGCACTGACCACGGTCTGGAACGGCCAGCGCGAGGTTGGCCGCCGCGCCGCCAGCGCGCTGCTCGACAAACTCAACGGACAGACGGTGCGGCCGTCGCAGGAACTGATCAAGCCGGAACTGCATGTGCGCCAGTCGACCGGCAAACCGGTGGAACGTGCATGACAAAAACCGAACAGCAAGCTGTCGCCATTCTGGTGCCGGGCCAGTTCAACGACCATGCGGTCGGCCGCATCGACGGGGCGTTCAGCCGCGTCCGGATCGAAGGCGCCGATCCGTCGCTGGTCACCGACGACATGCGCCGTACGGTGCGCGGCATAGCCGCCTTCGGCGGCATAAGCGCCGCGTTGATGGACGCGCTGCCAAAGCTCGAGATCATCGCCAATTTCGGCGTCGGCTATGATTCTGTCGATGTCCGCCACGCCGTACAGCGCGGCATCATGGTCACCAACACCCCGGATGTGCTGACCGAAGAGGTCGCCGATACGGCGCTCGGCTTGCTGATCAACACCATCCGCGAACTGCCGCGCGCCGAGGCCTGGCTGCGCGACGGAAGTTGGCTGCGCAAAGGCAACTATCCGCTGAGCCGGCTGACCCTGCGCGGGCGCCATGTCGGTATCTTTGGCATGGGCCGCATCGGCCTCGCCATTGCCCGCCGGCTCGACGCTTTCGGGCTGCCCATCGCCTACCACAACCGGCGCCGCGTCGAAGGCCTGTCCTATGACTATCACCCGACGCTGAAAGGTCTCGCCGAGGCGGTCGACACACTGATCTCGGTGGCGCCCGGCGGGGCCGCGACGGAAAGGGCAGTCAATGCCGAAATCCTCTCGGCTCTTGGGCCGAACGGCGTCTTCGTCAATATCGGCCGGGGCAGCACGGTCGACGAGCCAGCCCTTGCCGCCGCACTTGCCAGCGGCAGCATCGCCGCTGCCGGGCTAGACGTCTTTGCCGACGAGCCGAATGTGCCAGCGGCGTTGCTTGCCGCGCCCAACACCTCGCTTTTGCCACATGTCGGCTCCGCCTCGCAGCACACCCGCCGCGCCATGGCGGACCTATGCGTCGACAATCTGGTCTCGTGGTTTTCGCAGCGCAAGGCACTGACGCCGGTGCCGGAGACGGCAAATGTCAAGGCAAGGCCGTAAGCGGGCTGCCATATCTATTAACTTCAGCTTAACCCTTCGGAATCATTCTGGTCCCTTCCTAGTGTCTGTCCGCCTGACAGCACATGACAGCAAGATGAAGCGCGCCTCCTGATCTCTTCGAACGCGGCGCGCTTGAAATGCGCGGAGAAACAGGATGAAAACGCTTCCTGCATTGATGGCGGTTGCTGTGCTGTTCGGCAGCGTCCAACTGTTTTATGCCGGTAGCGGTGAAAGCCGTGCAGCCAGTGAGTCACCACCTTCATCCGGCAACTACCGGCTGGTAGCCCATGGTGACGAGGCGTCTTGTGCGGTCAGCCGTGGCGCCGAGATTTCGCAAGGCTTGTCGCTGTTGACGGTCGCCGCGAATTGCCGCCGGGTGTTGCCCGGTGTCGAGCAGGCGAAGTTCTGGCGAGAGCAGAATGACGGCACGGTCACATTCAGCGCCAACGGCACCGATCCAATCGTCATGTTCTCAGTCGCCGATGGCGACGGTTACGAATCCTACGCGCCGGCGCTGCCGCTGCTATCGCTGGCGTCGGCCGGCAACTGACGAGCGCTATTCTGCCGCTGCGCGCGCGCCCGATTTCGCCGCCTGATGCAGACGTACAGCGTCGCCGAAGGCGCGGAAAATCTTTGCCGAGATGTTGTCAGATTCGACCCAGTACTCTGGATGCCACTGCACGCCAACAGCGAAGGCGCGGGCGTCCTTGACCGAAACCGCCTCGACAGTGCCGTCGGCGGCGACCGCTTCGACCTGCAGCTTCGGGCCAAGCCGATCGATGGCCTGGCGATGCACCGAATTGACCAGGATGTCGCCGGCGCCGAAGACCCCGGCCAGGCAGCTGCCGGGTTTTATCGACACGCTCTGGCGGATGGCGAAGCGTTCGTCCTGATTGTCGCTTGCCGGCGCACGATGGTCGAGCGAACCGACGCGTTCCTGGATTTCGGTCGCCAGCGTGCCGCCCAGTGCCACATTCATCTCCTGGATTCCGCGGCAGATGGCGAGCAGCGGTACCCCGCGCTCCACCGCCCGGCGGATCAGTGGCAACGTCGTCGCGTCGCGGGCGGAGTCGTAAGGACCATTGGCTTCGCTGGCGTCACCGCCATAGAGCGAGGGATGAACGTTGGACTTCGAACCGGTGACCATGACGCCGTCGACGGCGGAAAGCAGTTCATCGAAGTCGAGCCGGTCGCCGAAGGACGGTACCAGCAGCGGGAACACGCCTGCACCCGAAAGCGCCGCTTCAAGATATTGCTGTGGCGCGGCATGCCAGATGTAATTGTCGAACTGGCGGACGTCGGTCGATATGGCGACGAGCGGCTGGTGCATTTGGTCCGGATCCCATCGGGTGCAACGAATTATCTGCCTGCAAAATAGGCGATCCGAAGGCGCATTTCCATGGCAAGTTTCGGCGTGTCGCGTAGGCCAGTTAATCGACCTTAGACTATAGTTGCAAGATCTGCCCCAACGCCGTGAATTTCCCCGAAATGCGCCACTCAAACCGGGCTGCCACGCTGGACTCGACTCCTTGCCTGTGTATTGTCGGGCTCGAAGCCGATCCGGGCCCCGAAGCGTCCCGAATGTCGGTCAGTTGATCCAAAAGGGAGGAACTTCATGGATCGTCGTTCGTTCATCCGCAAGGCCGGCACCACCGGTTTCGGCGCCGCGGCCGCTGCCGCGACACTTGCTGCGCCGGCCATCGCCCAGTCCAACCCGAAAGTGACCTGGCGGCTGGCGTCGTCCTTCCCGAAGTCGCTCGATACGATCTATGGTGGCGCCGAAGTGTTTTCCAAGATGCTGTCGGAGGCGACCGACGGCAACTTCCAGGTCCAGGTCTTCGCCGCCGGCGAACTCGTTCCCGGCCTGCAGGCCGCCGACGCCACCACTGCCGGCACCGTCGAGGCCTGCCATACGGTGGCATACTATTACTGGGGCAAGGACCCGACTTGGGCGCTGGGGGCGGCGGTTCCGTTTTCGCTCAACGCGCGCGGCATAAACGCCTGGCACTATCATGGCGGCGGCATCGATCTGTTCAACGAGTTCCTGGCGACGCAGGGTCTGTTCGGGCTGCCGGGCGGCAATACCGGCGTGCAGATGGGCGGCTGGTTCCGCAAGGAGATCAAAACGGTCGCCGACCTTTCCGGCCTCAAGATGCGTATCGGTGGTTTTGCCGGCAAAGTGGTGCAAAGGCTCGGCGTAGTTCCGCAGCAGATCGCCGGTGGCGACATTTATCCGGCGCTGGAAAAAGGCACGATCGACGCCGCCGAATGGGTTGGCCCCTACGACGACGAGAAGCTCGGCTTCTACAAGGTTGCGCCCTATTACTACTATCCCGGCTGGTGGGAAGGTGGACCGACCGTCCATCTGATGTTCAACAAGGCGAAATACGACGAACTTTCGCCGGCTTACAAGTCGCTGGTGCACACTGCCGCCCAAGCGGCCGACGCCAACATGCTGCAGAAATACGACTACCTCAACCCGGCGGCGGTGAAGCGGCTGGTTGCCGGCGGCGCCAAGTTGAGCCCGTTCAGCCAGGAGATCATGGCCGCCTGTTTCGAAAAGGCCAACGAAGTCTATGCCGAGATGGAAGCCTCGAACGCGCCGTTCAAGAAGATCTGGGACTCGATCAAGGCGTTCCGCAAGGAGCATTATCTCTGGGCGCAGGTGGCCGAGTACAATTACGACACCTTCATGATGGTCCAGCAGCGCAACGGCAAGCTCTAGAATATTCTGCGACGCCGAGTGGCTCCACTCGGCGTCGCAGAAAAGGGCTAAAACAAAGCGGATGTCCCGTTTGGTTTGAATGCATTCCGCTCCAGGCGTTTGATGGATCTCGTCAAAGGACCGCGAGCCACGCCCCGCGGTCCTTCCCTGTCAGCCTTCGGACGCACTGACTTCGACCAGTACTCCACCCGGCGCATGGCAATAGAACGTCGTCGACTGGATGCGGCCGCGCATTAGCTGCTGGACCTCGCCCGGTTGCAGGCCGGCATCGGCAAGCCCGGCTCGCTTTGCATGCACAAACTCCGGCTTGCCGACGAAGAAGCCAACGTGAAAGCCGTCCGGATAGCTGGCGGGCTCGCCTTTCCCCGGCTTCATCAGATTGAGGATGAAGCCATCGATGCCACGCAGAACCGCGAAGGCGTCCTTGCCGCGCACGGCGACAAATTCAAAGCCGAAATGGCTGGTGAAGAAGCGGGCAAGGCCGGCAACTTCGGTGGTGACGAGATTTATGTGGTTCAGTTTCATGATGCGTCTCCTGCCACGGGTTGAATGCGGACAGGCTTCGACCGAAGAGCGCAAACCGGCGGGACCGCTACATCCGAAAATCCGGACGTGACCCGACCGGCTCGCGAGTTTCGCCTCGCTTGCCGGCCGCGGGTTCTCCCACAAGTAATGTGGCGAACAGGCTTCCCCGAGCATCGTGCTCAGGACGGGAAGAGCCGGACTACCGAACCGGCAATGTCTTTTTCGGCGTAGTTTCTGTAACCGGTCGCCCCGCCGGTGGCAACTGGCCCGATCGATCAGCCCTGAGGCACTACCAGGACCTTGACCTCACCTGGTGCCGACGGGTTGGCAATGATCGCCACCGCCTCGTCGAGGTCGACTTGTCGCGATATCAGCCGGTCTACCTCGATCGCACCCGAGGCGATGAGATCGGCGGCCCGGCGATGGGTAAAGGGATTGAGGAAGGAGCCCAGGACCTTCAACTCGCGGAACAGCAGGTCGAACGGTTCGAACGCCGCTTTCATGCCTTGCGGCATGACGCCGACGACGACAATTGTGCCGCCCGCCTTGGCCAGCCGCATCGCCTGCTCGACGGTGTCTTTCACGCCGGCGCATTCGAACACCACGTCGACGCCGCCCGGCATCAAACCCGACCGGCCGACGATCGCGTC
Organism: Mesorhizobium sp. M1295; assembly: GCF_040318135.1. Lineage (NCBI taxonomy): Bacteria > Pseudomonadati > Pseudomonadota > Alphaproteobacteria > Hyphomicrobiales > Phyllobacteriaceae > Mesorhizobium > Mesorhizobium sp. M1295. The sequence goes on along the minus strand of NZ_JAMYLU010000003.1, from coordinate 29,797 downwards.
GGTGATGTCGGAAGCGCTGGGATCGACCGTCGCCGTTGCGCCAAGTTCCTCGGCAAGGGCGCGCCGCGAGGCCTGGCGCGTCGACAGGATGATGGTCGTCGCACCGGCGAGCTTTGCCAGTTGAACGGTGAGCAGGCCGATCACGCCGCCGCCGAGCACGGCAACCGACGAACCTGGTCTGATCGCGGCAAGGTCCACGCCATGCAGGCAGCAGCCGAGCGGCTCGCAGAACGCACCATGCGTCGGCGTCAGATCGCCTGGCAGGACGAAAGCCTGTTTCTGCGGCAGGGCAAGATATTCGGCAAAGCCGCCATCGCGATGGATGCCGATGGCACGCAGATTGCCGCAGAGGTTGACCCGGCCGGCCTGGCAATGCGCGCACCGGCCGCAGGCGATGTTGGGATCGCCGGTGACGCGGTCGCCGACGGCAAAGCCGGATACGGCAGGTCCGATCGCCTCGACGATGCCGGAGAATTCATGGCCGAGAGTCACCGGCGGCGTGCACGGGAATTCGCCATGGAAAAGATGCCGGTCGGTGCCGCAGACGCCGCACGCCTCGATCCGCACCAGCAGCTCGTCCGGTCCGGCAGTCGGTTTCTCGACCTCGCACACGGCGAGGCCGCCCACTCGCTCCAGTCGCACCGCCTTCATGGCTGCCGGGCCTTCGTCAATTGAAACTCGGTGGTTGCGACAGATCGGTTGCCGGTGCCGCCGGTTTCGCGGGCGGCTTTTCGTCGAAGCTTGGCGGCTGCGACAGGTCCTGCGCGCCGGGCGCAGCGGGTGCCGTGCTGCCACCGGCCGGCGGCGTGCCGAGCGGCGACAGGCTGGGCATCTCCGGCACCTTGATGTCGATCGTCGCTGGATCGACGACGGCGCCTTTGTAGTGCATCACCATCTGCGGGAAGGCGATGGTCAGGCCGATCATGATCACCTGGATACAGACGAACGGCACTGCGCCCCAATAGATCTGCCCGGTGGTGACGGGCGCGATCTGTTTGCCGGTGAGCCGGTCGAGATAGGGCACGCGTGCGGCGACCGAGCGCAGATAAAACAGCGCGAAGCCGAACGGTGGATGCATGAAGCTGGTCTGCATGTTAACCCCGAGCAGCACGCCGAACCAGATCAGGTCGATGCCGAGCTTGTCGGCCGCCGGCGCCAAAAGCGGCACGATGATGAAGGCGAGCTCGAAGAAATCGAGGAAGAAGGCGAGCACGAAGACGAGGATGTTGACGCCAATCAGGAAACCGACTTCACCGCCCGGCAGCGACGTCAACAGGTGCTCGACCCAGATGTGGCCATTGACGCCGTAGAAGGTCAGCGAGAACACCCGCGCGCCGATCAGGATGAACAGCACGAAGGACGACAGCCGCGTCGTTGAGGCCAGCGCCTGCTTGACCACGTCGAGCGACAGCCGCCCCTTCATCGCCGCCATCGCCAGCGCGCCGACGGCGCCCATGGCGCCGCCCTCCGTCGGCGTGGCGATGCCGAGGAAAATGGTACCCAGCACCAGGAAGATCAGCGCCAGCGGCGGGATCAGCACGATGATCACCTGCTGTGCCAACCTCGACATCAGGTTGATCTTCAGGCGCTGGTCGATGATCGCCACGACATAGATGAAGATCACGCCGATGGTGGCGCCGAGGATATCGGCATTGCCGCCATGGTTTGGCGCGAGGTAGCGATACGCGGCATAGGAAACCACCACCGCCGCCAGCAGCGCCGCCAGCAGCGACAGCACACCGTGACCGAGCGTGCGGGCCTCCAGCGGCAGTGCCGGCATCGACTTCGGCCGGACGATCGACATGAGCAGGATGTAGAGCATGTAGATGCCGGTCAAAATGAGCCCGGGGATCAGCGCCCCCTTGTACATATCGCCGACCGAGCGGCCGAGCTGGTCGGCCAGCACGATCAGCACCAGTGACGGCGGGATGATCTGGGCGAGCGTGCCCGATGCTGCGATGACGCCGGATGCCAGCCGCCGGTCGTAGCCGTAGCGCAGCATGATCGGCAGCGAAATCAGCCCCATGGCAATGACGGAAGCCGCCACCACGCCGGTCGTCGCGGCCAGCAGCGCGCCGACGAAAATCACGGCATAGGCCAGGCCACCACGAACCGGTCCGAACAACTGGCCGATCGTGTCGAGCAGGTCTTCGGCCATGCCGGATCGTTCGAGCACGATGCCCATGAAGGTGAAGAACGGGATCGCCAGCAGCGTGTCGTTCGACATCACCCGGCTGCCGTAGAAATTGTCCGGCAACGCGTGCAGCAACGGCCAGGCGAGGTTGATCGAGCCGCCCGAATAGGGCGACAGCAGCACGCCGATGAAGAAGAACATCAGGCCGTTGGCGGCAAGCGAGAAGGCGACGGGGTAGCCGATCAGCAGGAAGAAGATCAGCGAGGCGAACATGATCGGCGCCATGTTCTGGGCGATGAACTCGATCACGAGCGCACCTCTTCGACGAGCGCCTTGGCTTCTAGCTCGGCCTGTTCATGCACCGATATGAATGGAGTGGGATCGTCCATATGACCGCGCATGATGGCGATTTTCTTGATGATTTCGGAAATGCCCTGCAGCGCAAGCAGGAAAAAGCCGACCAGCAGGATCGCCTTCGCCGGCCAGATGATCAGCCCGCCGGAATTGTTCGACATCTCGCCGCTGCGATACGACAGCGACACATAGGGAACGAAATAGACCACCATCAATGTCACGAACGGCATCAGGAAGAAGACGTGACCGAAAAGGTCGATCCAGTGCTGCACGCGGCGCGAGAACATGCCGTAGACGATGTCGATGCGGATATGGTCGTTCTGCTTCAGCGTGTAGGCGGCGGCCAGCATGAAGGCGGCGCCGAACAGATACCACTGCAATTCCAGCCAGGCGTTCGAGGACATGTCGAACAGCTTGCGGATGACGGCGTTAGCGGCGCTTACCAGAATTGCGAGCAGGATCAGCCACGATACCCATTTGCCGATGAATTCGTTCAAACGGTCAATGGTTCTGGAAAGAGCGAGAAGCCCTGCCATGCATTCCTCCCTTGTGTCAGAGCGCGGCGGTTCCCTGTCCGTTGCGCCGCTGTGGACCAACGGTATGCAGTGCGTGGTTCGGCGGGTCAACACGGGCCTGCCCGCATAAACACAGTTGTGAGGTGACGACCGGCAAAAAAGCTGCCGCGTCCTTTGCATGTCCAAGGACATGCGGCTCTTTCACCAACCAAAGTCGGGTGCGGCTCAGGCGATCTTCTGTTGGTCGCGGCCGGCGCCGATCAGCACAAGCATGGCGACGAGGAACAGGTACATCCAGGCATCGCGCCATTCGAGCGGGAAATAGCCGGCCCATAGCGATTCGGCCATGCCGAAAGCGGCGGCGCCCAGTGCCGCCCGCAGCGGCGAAAGATAGCCGCCTACTGCCGTCACGAACAGGATCTTCAACCCGTAGACCAGGCCGGTGCCGAAGCTGATGTTGCCGTAGTAGAAGCCGGCGAGCACGCCGGCCAGCGCAGCGCAAAGGCCGCCGAAAAGCACCGCACGCCGAAACACCGCGCGGACATCGACACCGCACATCGCAGCAGCCTTGGGATCGTCGGAAACGGCGCGCCAACTGCGGCCGAAGCTCGAATGTGTGAAGCCCCACGCAGCCAGCGCAATGGCCGCCAGCACGGCAGCGCAATCGAGCAACTGGATCAGCGTCAACGTCGCCTTGAAGCTGGCACTCTGCGCGAAGACGATGGTCTGGGCCAGCATCGGTGGCAACCACAGATCGTGGGTGTTGGCGGCGATGCGGCTGGCTTCCGACAAGACCAGCAATATACCGAGCGTTGTCACCACGATCGCATTGGGCGAGCGGTCGGCCAAGGGTTCGAAGATGCTTCGTGACAGAACGTGGCTGATCAGCGCCGCGTAGAGAAACGCCGCAACTATGCCGAGCGCGACCGATGCAAGCAGCGTCAGCCACAGTGCCTGATAGCCGAATGCCGCGGTGAGGATCATCGTTTGCCCGCAAAAGGCGAACAGCGCGCCATAGGCAAGATTGGTGCGGTGCAGGATGCCGTTAGTCAGCACATAGCCGAAGGCAAGCAGTGCGTAGAGCGCGCCCGAATGCAGCCCGTTCAGAACCTGCTGGAAGAAATAGAGCATGCAAAATCCTCGGTGCATGGCTCCGAATAATCGGAAATCGACTTTCGCTGGGATCATGCACAAAATCAAAGTGCTACAAGCCGCGGCGCTCGCAGCCGTGAAGAGCGTTGCACTCGGAATCTAACTTGTCAAATGCGATTTATCGGTTAGATTTCATCGCATGACGGTATCCTGGACTCCGCACCGCTTCACCGGCGGCATGCTTGCGCTCGACACGGCGAACACCGTTGTGCTGCGGCACCATCCGGAGAAGACCTTCGACCGTTTCGACGATCCCGCCGAGATTGCCCGCTTTGCCGAAGCCGCCAGCGGCTTTCGCGCCGCCGAGCTCGGCGGCAGGCGGCTGGAGGCCCCGTCGCCGGACAAGATCGCGCCGGTGGTACTGTCGATCCGCGAAACCACCGATCGGCTGTTTCGCCGCGCGGTGTCGAAAGGTGCGATCGCCACCGCCGACATGCCTGAATTCCTGGAAGCCTGCGCCGACGGCCTCGCCCATGGCCGCACCGAAATCGGGACGCTTGGAAAACCGTTCGGCGACCCGGCGACGCCGATCGCCTTTGAGGCGGCATTGGCGGTCTCGGCGCTGTCGCTGCTGCGCGGCGACACCATCGCCAGGCTGAGGATTTGTCCCAACTGCAGCTGGCTGTTTGTCGACCGAAGCCGCAATTCCAGCCGCCTTTGGTGCGACATGGCGGTATGCGGCAACCGCCAGAAGGCAAACCGTCACTATCGCCGCCGGACGGCGGCGAACGAGGTCCACAATGGCGAGGTCCAGAATGGCTAGGCTGTTTTCGCGCTCGATCGTTGTCGGGGTTGCGCTGATTGTGGCTGCAGCGCTCGGCGCCTGTCGCGAGACGGGCACGGACGACAACGGCGATGGCAAATTGTTCGAGATTTCAGGCAAGATATTCGTGTTCAACTATCGCCTCGCCAGGGCGACCTACCTCGTTACGCTGCGGCCGTTGCGGCCGATGGGGGAGGGGCAGGTCGCGGTCGCCAGCTTCCAAAACCCGGCCGGCGGCGAGCCGCTGGCAGTCGAGCAGAAAATCTGGCCGAAGCTCGACAAGGTGACGCTGGAGAGTCCGGCGCTTCAATGCGTCGTCAAGGACAAGCCTTACGCGATCGCGATCAGCATCAAGGACGCTGACGGCACGATCCTCCAGAAGATCGACACCACTCTGATGTCGACGGAGGACCAGTCCGTCCTGCCCGACCGGCCGCTGGTCATCGATCAGCTTTATACGCCCAATCCGGACCTTGCCGGCCACCCGGACGGCAAGTTGCCGAACGAACCTAAGCCCGACTGTTCGAAAGGTCTCTGACGCATTTTTCGACGGCATCGGATGGCGCGGAATTTTATTGCTGTCGAAAACAGCCGACGCGCGGTTTCTTACGCCGGCGGGCGCGGCGTTGATGATTTGTTGCGGACCGCCTGGCGGCTTCGATTTTGTTTGACCTCCCCGGCAAGGGAAGAAAGACTATAGGTACTTGACTCCGACGTTGGCCGCGCACCCTCCAGGTGCGGCTTCCGCACAGGAAATGCCTGATGACGCTGCACAATGTCGCGCTCGACGACAAGTTCGACCTGGCAAAGGAGCGCATCTTCCTGTCGGGTGCCCAAGCAGTCATCCGCATGCTTCTGATGCAACGCGAGCGCGACCGCCGGGCTGGCCTGAACACCGCCGGTTTCGTCTCCGGCTATCGCGGCTCGCCGCTCGGCGGCCTCGACATGCAGCTGTGGAAGGCCCGGGACCAGCTCGCGCAGTCGGACATCGTCTTCCAGCCCGGTCTCAACGAGGAGCTCGCCGCCACCGCCTGCTGGGGCTCGCAGCAGGCCGAATTGCTGGGCGAGGGCACTCGTGACGGCGTTTTTTCGGTCTGGTACGGCAAGGGTCCGGGCGTCGACCGCTCCGGCGACGTGTTCCGTCACGCCAATCTCGCCGGCTCGTCGAAACATGGCGGCGTGCTGGCCCTGATGGGTGACGACCACATGGCCGAATCCTCGACCAACGCGCATGCCACCGAGTTCCTGTTTGTCGACACCATGGTGCCGATCCTCAATCCGGCCGGTGTCCAGGAGATCATCGACTACGGCCTCTACGGCTTTGCCATGTCGCGTTTTGCCGGCACCTGGGCGGCGATCAAATGCGTCAAGGACAACATCGAATCGACGGCCTCGGTCGATGCCGCGCTCGACCGGCTAGATATCGTCATCCCGGACTTCGACATGCCGCCCGGCGGCCTCAACATCCGTAACGAGATCGACATGCTCGGCCAGGAGGAGCGGTTGCATGAATACAAGCGCGCCGCTGCTTCGGCCTTCATCCACGCCAACGGGCTGAACCGGATCGTCTATTCAGGCGGCAGCAGCCCGAAGCTTGGCATCGTCACCATCGGCAAGAGTTATCTCGACGTTCGGCAGGCGCTCGAAGACATAGGCATCGACGAAGTGGCCGCCAATCGTATCGGTATCAGGCTGTTCAAGGTCGGCTGCCCGTGGCCGCTCGACCTGCAGCACATCGCCGACTTTGCTCGCGGCCTAGACACCATCGTTGTCGTCGAGGAGAAACGCTCGCTGATCGAGGTGCAACTGCGCGAGAACCTTTACGGCACCGCCACGCAGCCGGTCATCGTCGGCAAGAAAAACGAACGCGGCGACTGGCTGTTCCCGGCCAAGGGCGCGCTCGACCCCAACGACATTGCCATCGCACTCGGCGAGAGGATCTTGCTAACGATCGGCCCGTCGGAAGAAATTGCCGCGCGGGTGGCGAAATTGCGCCAGTTCCAGGCGATGCTGGCCGACACGTCAGACATCGCCTCGCGCACGCCCTTCTTCTGCTCCGGCTGCCCACACAATTCCTCGACCAAGGTGCCGGACGGCTCGCTCGCCGCCGCCGGAATCGGGTGTCATTTCATGGCGCTGTGGATGGACCGCAACACCGTCGGCTTCACTGCCATGGGCGGCGAGGGCGCGCAGTGGGTCGGCCAGGCGCCGTTCTCGAAGCGCGAGCACATCTTCCAGAATCTGGGCGATGGGACCTACAACCACTCGGGTGTGCTGGCGATCCGCTTCGCGCTGTCGACCGACGCCAACATCACCTACAAAATCCTCTACAATGACGCCGTCGCGATGACCGGCGGGCAGCCGCACGAGGGCGGCCTGACGGTGGACATGATCGCCAGGCAGGTGCGCGCCGAGGGCGTCGAGCGCATCGCCATCGTCACCGACGAGCCGGACAAATATACCGGCAAGGTGGAATTTCCCGCCGGCGCCACCATCCACCACCGCGACGACCTCGATCTCGTCCAGCGCGAGTTGCGTTCGGTCAAGGGCGTCTCGGTGCTGCTCTACGACCAGACCTGCGCCGCCGAGAAGCGCCGCCGCCGCAAACGCGGCACCTTCCCCGATCCCGACAAGCGCATCTTCATCAACGAGCTGGTCTGCGAAGGTTGCGGCGATTGCGGCGTGCAGTCGAATTGCGTCTCGATCCAGCCGGTCGAGACCGAATTCGGCCGCAAGCGCAAGATCGACCAGTCGAGCTGCAACAAGGACTTCTCTTGCGTCAATGGTTTCTGCCCGTCCTTCGTCACCGTCCACGGCGCCAAAATCAGGAAAGCCGAAGGCATAGCCGGCGCGGCCGACCCGCTCGCGGGGGTGCCGGCGCCGGCGCAATTTACGCTCGGTGAACAAGGCTGGGCGGCAATCATCGACGGTGTCGGCGGCACCGGCGTCGTCACCATTGGCGCAGTGCTCGGCATGGCAGCCCACCTCGAAGGCAAGGGCTGCGGCATGATCGACATGGCCGGCCTCGCACAAAAGGGCGGCTCCGTGTTCACCCATGTCCGTATTGCCCGCACGCCGGACGACATCCACGCCATTCGCGTATCGGCCGGCAAGGCCGATCTCGTGCTTGGCTGCGATCTCGTCGTTTCGGGTGCAAAGAAGGTGCTGGCCGCGGTGCGCGAAGGCTATACCATCTTCCTCGCCAACACCGCCGAGATCATGCCGGGCGAGTTCGCCCGTTCGGCCGATTTCTCGCTGCCTATCGAGCGGCTGAAGAAAGCGATAAGAACTGCCGCGGGCGACGACAAGGCGCATTTCTTCGACGCCACCCGCACCGCCACCGCGCTGTTCGGCAGTTCGCTCGGCGCCAACATGTTTATGCTCGGCTTTGCCTTCCAGCATGGCGGCTTGCCGCTGTCGGACGAGGCGGTCGAGAAGGCAATCGAGCTCAACGGCGAGGCGGTGGCGATGAATGTCGCGGCATTTCGCTGGGGTCGCCGCGCCGCCCACCAGCCGGATTTCGTGCGCGGCCTTCTCACCCAGCCGGGCAAGGCCACGCAGCCTGCCGCGATTGCCGAGACGCTGGCCGACATCATTGCCCGCCGCGTCGCCTTCCTGACCGCCTATCAGAACGCCGCCTATGGCAAGCGCTATGCCGACAGACTGGCAGCGCTGCGTAAGGCCGAAACCAAGGTCGTGCTCGGTTCGACCGTGGTGACCGAAGCTGCCGCAAAGAACCTGTTCAAGCTGATGGCTATCAAGGACGAATACGAGGTGGCGCGGCTCTATACCGACGGCTCCTTTGCCGCAGATCTCGCAAAGCAGTTCCAGAGTTACGACAGGCTCGAATTCCATCTCGCACCGCCGATCATGGGCAGGCGCGGCAGTGACGGCAAGCCGAAGAAATCGAGCTTTGGTCCGTGGATGATGAACGGGTTCCGCCTGCTGGCGGCGATGAAGGGCCTGCGCGGCACCGCTTTCGACCTGTTCGGCTACAGCGCCGAGAGGCGTATGGAGCGGCAGCTTCTTGCCATCTATGAAGCCGACCTGGAGCTTGTCGCCGGCGCGCTGGCACCGGGCAAGATCGAGGCCGCTGCCGCGCTTGTCTCGGTGCCGGCGCTCATCCGCGGCTATGGCCACGTCAAGCGGGCCAGTGCCGAAAAAGCCGCCGGCGAACGCCAGCGTCTGCTCGACCGCCTTTCGACGGCGCCACTGCGGCCGCAGCTTCAAGCCGCCGAATGATTCCGCACCGTGATACGCCTTGTTTACCTGAACGGTAGTTTCTCTGTTTCCGCAGCGTCAGCGGGGGATCCCGGCAGGTCTCAAACCGCCTCTCTAAACCTTTCTTAAGGCCAATGTGACACTGCTGGGTTCCCAAGGGTTGGGATCCAGGCGTGAATCTGAAAAGACAAAACGAGATTCCGGTCGACGTTTACATTCCGTTCGTGGAAACTCTGTTTCGCGACGGCGTTACGCTTTCGATCGGCATTGTCGCGCAGACCTTCCTGATCGGCCTTGTCTGGTGGAAAAGCGGCGACCCGCTTTATCTGCTTGTCGCGATCGCGATGGTTCTCGTCGGCATCTTCCGTATGAGAAACTTCCGCAAATACAACAGCTTGCCCCCGCCGGCGACCTGGGAAGAGGCGCACAAGCGCGAGAACGACTACATCCTCTATGGCTCCTTGCACGGGCTCACGCTTGGCGCCTTCTGCCTGCTTGGCATCTATTTTGCGCGCGACAATTTCGCTGAGATCGCCTCCGTCTGCCTGACGCTGGCCACGGCCACCTCCATTGCCGGGCGCAACTATGGCTCCCCGCGCATGGTCACCATCCTGACGCTTGCCTTGACGTGGCCGATCTCGTTGGGGTTCCTTTTACGTGGCGATATCTACCACATCCTTCTCGGGCTCCTGTCCGCCCCATTCCTGTTTGCTATTCGCAAATTCGCCGACACGGTCCGCGACGTGCTTTTTGCCGCCGTCTCGGAGGAAAAAAAGGCGAACCGCATCGCACAGCGTTTCAACCGCGCCCTCAACACCATGTCGCATGGTCTTGTCATGCTCGGTCCGGACGGCCGGGTAGCGGTGGCCAATGCCGAAGCCGCGCACCTGATGTCGCTCAAATCGCCGGATGCCTTGCTCGGACGGTCGATCCACGGTCTGCTGATGCGCGGCGTTGCCGGCGGCATGCTGGCGCCGAAGGATTGCCGCTACATCGAAGCCCAACTGACGCGCGCCCTGCGCGAGGGCCGCGACCGCAAGGTTCTGGTCTCGCTCGCCAACGGCCAGCACTATGAATTTTCTGCCCGGGAAGGCAGCCAGGAACTGGGCGTCATCACTTTCGAGGATGTGACCGCCCGCGTCGAGGCGGAGGACAAGATCCGCTTCATGGCGCGCTACGACAGTCTCACCGGTCTGCCCAATCGCGCCTATTTCCATGAGCTGGTCGTGGAGGCCATGGCCTCGGGCGATCCGGATCGTCTCTGCGGGCTGGTCGTGCTCGACCTCGACGATTTCAAGAGCGTAAATGATACGCTCGGCCATCCGGTCGGTGACGGTTTGATCTACGCCGTCGCTGAGCGGCTGGCCGCGATCGCCGGGCCAGGTATCACCGTCAGCCGCTTCGGCGGCGACGAGTTCATGATCTTCTTCGAACGCATCGAAGATGAAAGCCATCTGACCGGCCAGGTTGATGAGATCTTTGTCAATCTACAGGGCGAGGTCGATGTCGCCGGCCACGGATTGCGCATCCAGGCCAGCGGAGGTGCGGCGCTCTCGCGGGTCAGGGATACCGACGTCGATGCCATGATCGTCAAGGCCGACCTTGCACTCTACAAGGCAAAGGAGCTTGGCAAGAACGGCTGGCGGCTGTTCGAGGCCTCCATGGACGCTGCCTTCCGCAGCCGCCAGCTGATGAAGGCGGATCTGCGCAGTGCGGTGGAAAACAAGGAGCTGCGAGTCGTCTACCAGCCGATCGTCGCGATGAACACGATGCGGATCGCCAGTTGCGAGGCGCTGTGCCGCTGGGATCATCCCGACCTCGGGCCGATCTCCCCCGGTATCTTCATTCCTCTTGCGGAGGAAATGGGCATCATTTCCGACATCAGCACTTTCGTCCTGCATGCGGCCTGCACGGAATGCGCCAAATGGCCGGCCCAGACCAGCGTGTCGGTCAATCTCTCGGCCAAGGATTTCCGCAATCGTGATGTCATCCAGAAGGTTCGCGATGCGCTGGCCGGTTCCGGTCTGCCGGCCGACCGCCTCGAGATCGAGGTCACCGAGACGGCGCTGCTCGATGACAAGTCGCTGACACGCCAATATATCGAGGAATTGAAGCGGCTCGGCGTTCGCATCGCGCTCGACGATTTCGGTACCGGTTATTCGAGCCTCAGCTATCTCCACAAACTGCCGCTCGACAAGATCAAGATCGATCGCTCGTTCCTGATCGACGTTACCCAGAACAGCCGGTCGCTCGAATTGCTCAAGGGCATCGTCAACCTGTCACGGCCGCTGGGACTTTCGGTTACCGTCGAAGGTGTCGAGACCTTCGAACAGCTCAAGATCCTAGCATTGCAGGTCAAGCCGGACCTGGTCCAGGGCTTTCTGTTCGGGTCGGCACTCAGCGCGTCCGGCATCGAGACGATGTCAAGCACCGTCTGGCCATTCGCCAAAGACATCCAGACCGCAAGGAAGGCGCCGCGGCGCTGATTTGCGCTGAAAACCGCGTATTTTAGTATAATTTTATTAATTGTTAACCTTAACGAGCGGTAAACGAGCTCGTACTTATTTTCATCTTTACATCTCATGACCCGTCCGTAGTGTCGGCTGGTGGCGGTAATCGCGGGGAATAGAGTTCATGTGTGCCCAGTTGAGTTCGCTCGGCCATGCGGCGAGCGCGGGCGGTGAAAATTCGTCCGAAACTATGTCTAGTTTCGCCAGGAATGTTTCGGCGATGCTGGAGCGGACGGAATACCGCCGTTGCGACAAGGGCGAGGATCTCGAGGACATCTATCGCCTGCGCTACAAGTCGTACCGTTCCAACGATATGGTTCCCGATAACGAGAACCACACCATTCACGACGAACTCGACGAGGTGCCTAACGTCTTCCGGTTCGGTGTCTACATCGACCAGGAACTCGTCAGCACACTGCGTATTCATCACGTAACGCTGTCGACGCCAAGATCGCCTTCCACCAAAGCTTTCGGTGACATCGTCATGCCGATGCTCGAGGAGGGCATGAGCTTCGTCTGCCCCAGTCGGTTCGCCTCCGACCCGGAATGGTCGCGCGTCTATCCGCAAATACCCTATCTCACGCTGCGGCTCGCCGGCATGGCATGTTTTCACTTCAACGCGCCCTATTGCCTTTCGACCATCCGCGAGGATCACGCCGGCTTCTACAAGCGGATCTACTACGCCGAGAAGATCAGTGAGCCTCGTGCCTATCCTGGCGTCTATAACAAGGTCGTGCTCTACCGTGCTGATGTTGGCGCTATTCGCGAACGGTCGCTGTCGCGCTTTCCATTCTTCCGTTCGACGCCAATGGAGCAGCGTATGTTATTCAATGCGCCCGGTGCCGGCGAACTCGCTCCGCTGACCATCCTGCCAACCGCCAAGTATTTTCGCGAAGCCGCCTGAACGAGCCCATGGAGCCTTCCGGTAGCTTCGGCGTTCTGGATAACGGCAAGGGTGCTGGTGGTAGGTCGGCACGGCCGATATCCGCCACGTATCGCTTCGACAGCCATCCGATCAAAGGAACCGATATGACCATTTCCACGCTCGCCCTCACCCCGCTTATCTCACTGATTGCAGGCGTGCTGATCCTGGTGATGCCGCGGCTGCTCAATTATATCGTCGCCCTTTATCTGATCGTTGTCGGCCTGCTCGGGCTGTTCCCGCATCTCGCCAGCTAACGACATCGGCAATAGCGGACCTGCCATCCATTGTGATTGGTATCGCCGCGCTCCGACCCGCCTCGTTTCAGGGGTTGGGTCAGTCATAGCCGCTGCGCACGTTGCGCCACATCATTGACGCAGCGATTTCAAGTTTCGCTTGAGACTGTTGGCTGCGGCGATGCGGCAATAGCGCCATTGCCCTTAACGCGGCTTTTCGCTATGTGCCTGAAAGATGTCTTCGAAGGGGTATTCCTATGGCTGAACACACGCCGACCGGTCCTGTCGAACTGGGCGCGAAGATGGACTATGCCGAGCACGACCGCACCTATGCCGGCTTCCTGATGCTGGCCAAATACGGGTCGCTGTTTTGCGCCGCAGTGCTTCTGGCCATGGCGTTCGGCTTCTTTGTGGGCGGCTTCTTCTCGGGGACCATCCTGTTCGTTCTGATCCTGGCCGTCGGCGCCTTTATTCTCCGATAACTCCTCCAATTTTTGTCGAGGACGCCGCCGGGGGCCGGCCGGCGTCTTGCGGTAACGGGTTGCGGCCGAAAGGATCATGCGGTGGGACAGACGGTTTTCATCCCTCGTGAGCTCGACGCGAACGAACCGCGCGTCGCGGCCTCGCCCGACACGGTGAAGCGGCTGGCGGCGCTGGGTTTCGACGTGGTCGTCGAAGCTGGCGCCGGCGCGGCGTCGCGCATTCCCGACGAGGAGTTTGCCAAGGCCGGCGCCGCGATCGGCAAGGCCGGCGATGTTTCCAGGGCTGATGTCGTGCTGAAGGTGCGCCGGCCGAGCGATGCCGAGCTGAAAGTCTATCGGCCGGGCACTGCCGTGATCGCCATCATGGATCCCTATGGCAACGATGCCGGCGTCGCCGCGTTGGCCAGGGCCGGTGCTACTGCTTTTTCCATGGAGTTCATGCCGCGCATCACCCGCGCCCAGTCGATGGACGTTCTATCCAGCCAGGCGAACCTCGCCGGCTATCAGGCGGTGATCGACGCGGCTGCCGAATATGACCGGGCGTTGCCGATGATGATGACGGCGGCTGGCACGGTACCGGCGGCGAAGGCCTTCATCATGGGCGTCGGCGTCGCCGGTCTGCAGGCCATCGCCACCGCGCGCCGCCTCGGCGCCGTGGTCACCGCCACCGATGTGCGCCCGGCTGCCAAGGAGCAGGTTGCTTCGCTCGGCGCAAAGTTCCTGGCGGTCGAGGACGAGGAATTCAAGGCGGCCGAGACGGCCGGCGGCTACGCCAAGGAAATGTCCAGGGAGTATCAGGCCAAGCAGGCGGCGCTGACCGCCGAGCACATCGCCAAGCAGGACATCGTCATCACCACCGCGCTGATACCGGGCCGGCCGGCGCCGAAGCTGGTTTCTGCGGCAATGGTCGCCTCGATGAAACCCGGCTCGGTGATCGTCGACCTTGCGGTCGAGCGTGGCGGCAACGTCGAGGGCGCCGTTCCGGGGCAGGTGGTGACCACCGCCAACGGGGTAAAGATCGTCGGCCATCTCAACGTTCCCGGTCGCGTCGCCGCCTCCGCCTCGCTGCTCTATGCGAGAAACCTCTATGCCTTCCTCGAGACGCTGGTTGACAAGGCGACGAAGACGCTTGCCATCAACCGCGACGACGAGCTGGTCAAGGCAACCATGCTGACCGATGCCGGCAAGGTCGTGCATCCCGCCTTCGTCAGGGCTGAGCAGGAGCCGCCAAAGGGCCAACATGTCGAACCGCCGGCCATTCCGGCCAAGACGATGGTTGCCGAGGCTTCGGCAAAGCCGGCTGCGAAGAGGCCGGCCGCTTCGAGGAAGCCCAAGACCACCGGAGGGATCGCGTGATGGATCAGACCCTGCAGAAAGCCCTCGACCAGCTCGACCAGGCCACAGCTGCCGTCCGCCTTGCGGTCCAGAACCTGGCCACCGCGCCCGGCACCGAGGCCGCTGGTGACGCCGCGCACGCGCTGTCCGGCGGCGCGATCGATCCCTTCGTCTTCCGCTTCGCCATCTTCGTGCTGGCGATCTTCGTCGGCTACTACGTCGTCTGGTCGGTCACGCCGGCGCTGCACACGCCATTAATGGCGGTCACCAACGCCATTTCCTCCGTCATCGTCGTCGGCGCGTTGCTTGCCGTCGGCATCTCGGCCTCGGGCATCGCCACCGGCTTCGGCTTTGTTGCGCTGATGCTGGTATCGGTCAACATCTTCGGCGGCTTCCTCGTCACCCAGCGCATGCTGGCCATGTACAAGAAGAAGGAAAAGTAGGCCGCTATGAACGCCAACTTCGCCTCCTTCCTCTATCTGGTCTCCGGCATCCTGTTCATCCTGGCATTGCGCGGCCTGTCGCATCCGACCACCAGCCGCCAGGGCAACATGTACGGCATGATCGGCATGGGCATCGCCATTGTCACGACGCTGGCGCTGGCCACCCCTTCCGCCGGCCGCTTTGCGCTGATCGTGCTCGGCCTCGCCATCGGCGGCTCGGTCGGTGCGGTCACGGCACGGCGCATTGCCATGACCTCGATGCCGCAGCTGGTCGCCGCCTTCCACTCGCTGGTCGGTCTTGCCGCGGTCATGGTGGCGGCCGCCGCCATCTATGCGCCGGAAAGTTTCGGCATCGGCACCGTCGCCGATATCCATGCCCAGGCGCTGATCGAGATGAGCCTCGGCGTTGCCATCGGCGCCGTCACCTTCACCGGCTCGGTCATCGCCTTCTTGAAGCTCGACGGCCGCATGTCGGGCAAGCCGATCATGATCGGCGGCCGTCACTTCATCAACGCAGCCCTGGGCATAGCGCTCATTGTGCTGATCATGCTGCTCGTCACCACCGAGTCCAAGCTGGTGTTCTGGCTGATCGTTGCCGCCTCGCTCGTGCTCGGCGTCCTTCTCATCATCCCGATCGGCGGCGCCGACATGCCGGTGGTCGTATCGATGCTCAATTCCTATTCGGGCTGGGCAGCGGCGGCACTCGGTTTCACGCTCGGCAATCTGGCGCTGATCATCACCGGCGCGCTGGTCGGCTCATCGGGCGCCATCCTGTCCTACATCATGTGCAAAGGCATGAACCGAAGCTTCATCTCGGTCATCCTCGGCGGCTTCGGCGGCGAGACATCAGCCGCTGCCGACGACGGCATCGAGCGCACCGTCAAGCAGGGCTCTGCCGAGGATGCCGCCTATCTGATGATGAATGCGCAAAAGGTCATCATCGTGCCGGGTTACGGCATGGCCGTCGCCCAGGCGCAGCACGCGCTGCGCGAAATGGCCGACAAGCTCAAGGCCAACGGCGTCGACGTCAAATACGCCATCCATCCGGTGGCCGGCCGCATGCCCGGCCACATGAATGTGCTCTTGGCGGAAGCCAACGTGCCTTACGACGAAGTGTTCGAGCTGGAGGACATCAACTCTGAGTTCGCGCAGGCCGATGTCGCCTATGTCATCGGCGCCAACGACGTCACCAATCCGTCCGCCCGCGACGACAAATCGTCGCCGATCTATGGCATGCCGATCCTCGACGTCGACAAGGCGCGCACCTGCCTGTTCGTCAAGCGCTCGCTCGGGTCCGGCTATGCCGGCATCGACAACACGCTGTTCTACAAGGACGGCACCATGATGCTGCTCGGCGACGCCAAGAAGATGACCGAGGAGATCGTCAAGGCGATTGATCACTGAAACGGCGTCGTTGCCAACTCACTGCCGGTCGTCGAAATACAGCCCTGGCTCCGCGCCGGGCTTTTTCTTGGCTGTTACCGGTTCTGAAGCTACGATAGCGACCCGTCGTCTTGTCTAACGGCGTCATCGGTGGAGGTGCTGTGCCCGACCCTGGTTCTGCCGCGTCGCCGGCCGCCGATCTGACCGCAGCAGAGAAGGTGCCGCGCAAGCGCAGCCAGGCGGTGGTGGTCGTGCACGGTATGGGCGAACAGCGGCCCATGGACACGTTGAGGGGATTTGTCCAGGCCGTTTGGAGCCACGATCCGGCCCGTGCTCCGTTCTATGCCCATGTCGCTGATCCGGCCGACCCAATGGGTGCGAAGATCAACCAGAGCTGGATCACGCCCGACAGCCGGACCAATTCGCACGAGCTTCGCCGGATCACCACACCGTATGATGTCGATGGCCGCCGCACCGATTTCTACGAGCTTTACTGGGCCGACATCACCCAGGGCACGACCCGGAGCCGCCTTGCTGCCTGGGTGACGACCCTGCTCTGGCGCAAGCCCGCCGATATTCCGCGCGATGTGCGCAAACTCTATGTCGTCACGCTTTTGGCCACCATCGTCGTCCTTGGCGCGGCGCTGGCGCTCGCAACGTCGGCCTGGCAAGGCTATATCTCCTGGACGACCGGCGTGCTTGTCACCGTCCTGGCGTCGTTCGTTATCTGGTCGGTGGACCAGTTTGGCCTGCCCTATTTCGGCGATGCCGCCGCCTATGTGCGGGCCGAAGCGGCGACGGTCGAGAAGCGCGCGCTGGTCCGCGAGCGTGGCCTCAAGCTGCTGAAGCGCCTTATGGTGGACGACGCCTACGACCGCATCGTGCTGGTCTCGCACAGCCTGGGGTCGATCATAGCCTATGATCTGTTGCAGATATTATGGGCCGATTTCAGGCCTCGAAAGCTGGAAGCCATTCGCGACAGAGCGAGGCTGAAGGCGATCCACGCCGTCGATAAGGCGATGCTGGCCACCGATGCTTCCGCCTGGCCCGACCGCCTCGATGACCTCCCCACATTCCGGCGCGGCCAATGGGAACTCTACCGGCAGCTTCGCGACAGTGACGCCGATCATCCGCTGCCGTGGAAGATCAGCGATTTCGTCACGCTCGGCAGTCCGCTGACCCACAGCGAGTTTCTGGTGACCTACAATCTTGCCGAGTTCAGGCGCGGCATCGCCGAGCGGCTGTTCTCGGCATGCCCGCCGATCGCCGACAGGGCGGCGGGCGGGACTATGCTCTATCAGGAAGGCCGCAGCCATTCGGGCAAGCCACAGCGGGCGGTGCATCATGGCGCGATGTTTGCCGCGATGCGCTGGACCAACATTTTCGACAGAGGCAATGGCTGGTTGACCGGCGACCCGATCTCCGGGCCGATGACGGAGAACTTTGGTCCGGGCGTGGAAAACATCCAGGTCGAGCTGCGCGGCTCGCTCGGCCGCGTCTTCACACACACGCTCTACTGGTCGTTGACGGCGAGCGGCGTCGAGGCCAACGCACCGTCCGGCGTGCCGCGCTCGCACCTTGCCGTGCTGCGCGATGCGGTCGATCTCGGCCGCAAGCTGGGGGACTGAGCTGTCGGTGGCGAGCAACGCACGACAATGCTGCGCCGACAGCTCAAAGCAAGGTCCGCTTCGGGGTAATCTTCGAAGCGGACCGAGTTCGCTTAGGCGCCGATCAACGATTGGTCAGGAAAATCGCTTCCTCGTCGTCGCGCTGCCTGCCGCCAAGTGCTGCAGCCGCACTGGCAATGAAAGCCCCGACGACCAGCGACAGCGCGCCAATCAGTGAGAAGGTGGCGCCTGCCTTTCTGGCGGTGTCGGCCGCCTGCTGGGCCTTGACCTTGGCCTCCTGCGCTTTGGCGATTACCGCATCGACGCGAGCGGTGGCATCGGCTTCGGACAGGCCCGTGCGGGCGGCCACCAGCCGCGACAGATAGGTCTTGTCGTCGGCCGATATTTCGCCTGCTGCGGCACTCGCGATCAGAATGCGCGATGCCTGCGCCGTTGCCGCGGCGTCGCTCTCCGGATTGGCGGCAGCGAGCCTTGCCGGATCGGCCGGGCGGAACAGCGTATCGACGAAATACGATGTGGCGTTGTCAGTCGAGGCGCCACCAGCGTTTGCAGCAGCACCTGCCGAAGCGCCCATTGCCGCGCCGGATGCCACAGTCGAAGCGGCCTGGACACCGGTACCTATCGCGGCCGAAAGCGCCGTGCCGAGCACGCCGGCGACGAGCAGCGTCGCCAGCGCCCAGGCCAGGAAGCCGTGAGCGGTATCGCGGAAGAAGACTTCATCGGTGTGGATGCCGACCCATTTGGTGCGCAGGCGTCCGGCGAGGTAGCCGCCGAGGGCCGACGACAGCCACTGCACGACGATCAGCCAGACGGCGGTGGAAACGGCGAAAGTTGTGACTGACGCACCCGAGCCGGACCATGGCGACACCATGCTAAGTCCAAGCCCGGAGCCGAGCAGCATCAAGATGAAGGTAAGCGTCGACGCAGCAAAGGCGCCGGCGACGATTGGTCCCCAGCTGACGGCGGGGGATGAGGATTCCGTCGGTGCGGAAACCTCGGTAGTCGTTAGGGTGGACGGCATGGAAGCCTCCTACCTTGCAAAAAGCAGAATCAGAATAATGATCGGAATCG
Source organism: Mesorhizobium sp. M1295 (assembly GCF_040318135.1). Taxonomy (NCBI): domain Bacteria; kingdom Pseudomonadati; phylum Pseudomonadota; class Alphaproteobacteria; order Hyphomicrobiales; family Phyllobacteriaceae; genus Mesorhizobium; species Mesorhizobium sp. M1295. The sequence goes on along the minus strand of NZ_JAMYLU010000003.1, from coordinate 10,648 downwards.
GGACTCCGAGAAGCCAGAGCAAAATGCCACGTCCCATGAATGCCTCCTGCGGCGATTGTGATCAACTACAATGCCTTGAAAGACTTTCCGTTCCGGGAGATCCTCGGTGATCTTTGTTGCGGTGCAGCAGTCGGCGTCGGTGCGCCAAGATGCACCAATGCACTTCATGCCTGCAGGCTGGGTATTCTGGATGGCGGCTCAGATGTCCAGATTGGCGACCGACAGCGCGTTTTCCTGGATGAATTCGCGCCTTGGCTCAACCTCGTCGCCCATCAGTCGCGAAAACAGTGAGTCCGCGTCAGTCGCGTCATTGACCTTGACCTGTAAGAGCGAGCGCACATTCGGGTCGAGCGTCGTTTCCCAGAGCTGCTCGGCGTTCATTTCGCCAAGGCCCTTGTAGCGCTGCATGGTCAGACCCTTGCGGCCGGTGGCAAACACGGCATTGAGCAGTGCCAGCGGCCCCGAAATTGTTTCGGAGACATCCTTGCGGCGCAGCACCGGCGGCTCGCCATAGATTTCTGCCAGGCGCGGCGCATAGCGGTCGAGCTGGCGTGCGTCGGCGGAATTGATCAGCGCCAGGTCGAGATGCGCGAACTCCTTGACGCTGCGCACCGTGCGCTCGAATACATAGCCGCCGACGCCCTCGTTGGAGGTCGACATGCGGCCTGTCCAGCCGCGCTCGGTGTCCTCGGCGATAATGTCGAGACGGCGGGCAACGCGCTCGGCCATCTCGTTGGCGCGACCGAGGTCGGTGAAGATTTCGGGGTTGAGCGCGCCGGCAATCGCTGCCTGCTCCACCACGCCTCTGTTATAGCGCGTATGCAATCCGTTGATGAGTTGGCGGACAGCCAGGGCATCGTCGATGGCGCCGCGCAGATCCTGTCCGGCCCGCACCTCGCCCGTGCTGAGCGCAAGCGACGCTTCTTCCAGCCCCGAGCCGATCAGGAATTCCTCGAAGGCGGCTTCATCCTTGATATATTGCGAGCTCTTCCCTCGCGTCACCTTATAGAGCGGCGGCTGCGCGATATAGAGATGACCGCGTTCGATCAGTTCCGGCATCTGGCGGAAGAAGAAGGTCAGCAGCAAGGTGCGGATATGGGCGCCATCGACATCGGCGTCGGTCATCAGGATAATCTTGTGGTAGCGCAGCTTGTCGGCATTGAACTCGTCCTTGCCGATCGAGGTGCCGAGCGCGGTGATCAGCGTGCCGATCATGTCGGAGCCGAGCATGCGGTCGAAGCGGGCGCGCTCGACATTGAGGATCTTGCCGCGCAGCGGAAGAATGGCCTGGTTCTGGCGCGAACGGCCGCCCTTGGCCGAGCCGCCCGCGCTGTCGCCCTCGACGATGAAGATTTCGGATTTCGCCGGATCGCGCTCCTGGCAATCGGCCAGCTTGCCGGGCAACGAGGTGACGCCGAGCGAGCTCTTGCGGGTGATGTCGCGTGCCTTGCGCGCGGCCTCGCGCGCGGCAGCGGCCTGGATGACCTTCTCGATGACCGCCTTGCCCTCGGTCGGGTGCTCCTCGAGCCAGGTGCCGAGCGCCTCGTTGACGAGGCCTTCGACCACCGGGCGAACCTCGGACGACACCAGCTTGTCCTTGGTCTGCGAGGAGAATTTCGGGTCGGGAACCTTGACCGACAGCACCGCGGTCAGCCCTTCGCGGCAATCGTCGCCGATCAGCGCCACTTTTTCCTTCTTGGTCAGGCCCGAGGAGTCGCCATAGCCGGTTATCTGGCGTGTCAGCGCACCCCGGAAACCGGCGAGATGCGTGCCGCCGTCACGTTGCGGGATGTTGTTGGTGAAGGCCAGCACGTTCTCGTGGTAGCTGTCGTTCCACCACATGGCGACTTCGACGGTGATGCCGTCGCGCTCGGCGCGGATCGAAATCGGCTTGTCGAGCAACGGCTTCTTCGTTCGGTCGAGATATCGGACGAACTCTTCCAGCCCGCCATCATAGTGCAGTTCATGGCGCACGATGTCGGCATGGCGGGCATCGGTCAAAACGATGCGCACGCCGGAGTTCAGGAAGGCGAGCTCGCGCAGCCGGTGCTCCAGCGTACCATAGTCGAACTCGACCATGGTGAAGGTCTCGGACGACGGCAAGAACGTGATTTCGCTGCCGCTGCGCCCTTCATAGGTGCCGGGGAGCTTGTCTTGTTCATAACTGCCGGTGATGCGCAGCGGTGCGTCGGCGTCGCCATGCGTGAAGCTCATCTCGTAGATCTGGCCGTTGCGGCGGATCTTCAGTTTCAGCCAGGCCGACAGTGCGTTGACGACCGACACGCCGACGCCGTGCAGGCCGCCCGACACCTTGTAGGAGTTCTGGTCGAACTTGCCGCCGGCATGCAGCTGCGTCATGATCACTTCGGCCGCCGAAATGCCTTCGCCGGTGTGGATATCGGTCGGAATGCCGCGGCCATTGTCGATGACCGTCACCGAGCCGTCCGGATTGAGCGTCACCGTCACCAGGTCGGCATGGCCCGCCAGTGCTTCGTCGATGGCGTTGTCGACCACCTCATAAACCATGTGGTGCAGGCCCGAGCCGTCGTCGGTGTCGCCGATATACATGCCCGGCCGCTTGCGAACGGCGTCCAAGCCCTTCAAAACCTTGATGGAATCGGCGCCGTATTCGGCTTCAACGCCGTTGGCGATGTCGGTCTGGTCGCTCATGAAAACCTGTCTGATTGGTGCCGTGTGCAGAGCGCGAAAAATCGGCGTCGAATCGCGCATTCCTAATGTCGTAGATATAGGCGCAAAAGGCGGTTTTTCCAAGGTTTGCAGGCATTTCCGAACGGAATGACCGTCGCGTGAACCCGCTACCGGCGCCTGGCTTCGATCCTGGCCAGCCGCTCACGCAAAAACTTGATCATGAACTTGTATCGCGGCGCCAGCCGACCGGTCCGGTCGAGCTCCAGCGTCATGTCGAGTGCCTTGGAAAGGACGGCTTTCGGGTCCTTTGCGACTTGGGCGTAGTCGATATAGGCAAGCACCAGGTCGCGCTGCCAGGTGGCGTTGTCCGGATCTGACTGGGCAAGTTTCTCGCGAATGGCAAGGCTGTCCTGAAGGGCTTGCCGGGCTCCCCTGACGTCGCGCTGCCTGAGGCGGAGCGTGGCGACTTCGGACAGCGTTATCGACAAGTCCCGCTGCCAGTCGGAATTGGCGGAATCGAGCTTCGCCAGCCTCTCCGCAATCGCGTAGCTGTCCAGATAGGCTTTCAGTGCGCCTTTGTGGTCGCCCTGTATCGCCAGGACGCCGGCGACCTTCTCGAGGCACACGGACAGGTCGCGCTGCCAATCGGTGTTGTTCGGGTCGCCGGCGGCGAGCGCGCTGGCTTGCGAGAATGCCTGACGATAAGCCGAAAGTGCCGCCGGCCAATTCTGCTGGTCGCTCAGCGCGTTGCCGACCTTGGCGTTGCCGACGGACAGGTCGCGTTTCAGCTCGGTGTCGTCCGGATCGCGTTTCGCCAGTTGCTTGACGATCGCCAGGCCTTCCTTGTAGGCCGTCAGCGCCCCAGCGGCGTCGCCGCGTTCGCGCAGCAGGTCGCCTATCGTATCGTGGCTGACCGAGACGTCACGCTGCCGATCGGCGTCTCCCGGTCTGTCCGCCGCCAGCGCCAGCCGCACCTTCAGGCTCTCTTGATAGGCCGCCTGTGCGTTGTCCAGTTGACCTGCGACATGGGCAAGGTGGCCGATCTCATCATAGGTGATGGTCAGGTCGCGCTGCAGTTCGGCACGGTCGGGCTCTCCGGCAGCGAGCTGTTTCTTGATCGACAGGCTTTCCTGATAGACCTGTGCGGCGCCGGCCAGATCACCTTGCGTCGCCAGCACGTTACCGATCTTGTCGTCGGTCATGGCGAGGTCGCCGAACCACTCCAGATTGTCCGGCTCTGCCTCGGTCAGGTCCTGCAGAATGGTCTTGGCCGTTTCATAGTTTTGCAGCGCTGCCGGCAGATTGCCTTGCGCCATCCGCACGTTGCCGAGCTTGACGTGGCTGACGGCGAAGTCGCGCTTCACGTTGGGATCGGTTTCGTGGCGCGACCGCCGCTCGAGATCGGCTTGCAGCGCCTCGAAGGCGCGGCCAGCAGCATCGATGTTGCCGACCGTGGTATAGAGCTTGCCGAGCTCGTCCAGCGTGCGGATCAAGCGGTCGGCGTCGTCGAGCGACAGCACCACCTGTCCGGCTTCGCCATAAAGCGTGAGCACGGATTCATAATCCTTGATGGCTGTGGCGTAGTCGAGGTCGGCGCGCGCTGCCCCGCCGGACAAATAGCGCGTCGCGGCTTCGGAAAGCGTGCGACTGACGAAATTGGCCTTCAGCGCGTTGCGCGAGATATTGTCGATCTCGGCTGCTTCGGCAAGCTTTTTCCGCGCGGCATCGAACGCTCCCAGCGAAAGCTGCTCTTCCGCCTGCCGGCGCAACGCTGCCACTCTGAGATCGTCGGAGGAAAGCGTCCGCATTTCGCTCCGCACCTTGACGAAGGCGTCGGCTGCCTCACGCAGCCTGGCGTTCAGACTGTCCGCGGAGAGGCGGCCGGCATCGGAACTGATCAACGCGCCATAGAGCGGTGCCAGCGGCATGTCGGCGTCGCTGGCGATCTTTTCCACCTCGCCACGCATCGCGGGCGTCACCTCGGCCATGGCCAGCAACAAGCGTTCGCGCTCCGGCAGTTTCTCCTTGGCTGTCGTGGCAAAGAACAACTGCGGCAGGCCGCTCTCGACATAGGGCAATTGCCTGCCGCGCGAGAGATCGTAGACCTCCTGCTGCACGAGCGTCAGCACGGAGCGGATCTCAAGACCCTCGGTGCCGAGGTATTTCGTCAGCGCCGCGGTGAACGGCGAATTCTGGCCGGTCCCATCCGAGGCGGTCTCGCCGGGCGCCGCCGAGAAGGCAAACAGGATGTTTTCTGCCCGCCCGATGCGGCCAAGACCCGGCCGGACCTTGTCGCTGACCTCTTTTACCAGCGCCGTTGCGCCGCGGCCTTCGCCGCCCGTGGCAGCAAACGGATCGCTGCGGCAGGCATCGAGCACGATCAGTCCGACCTTGCTGGTGGCGGCGACGGCCGCGCGGATCTCCTCCAGCGGCAGGCTGGTCCCTTCCAGCGTAGCGAGCGACGACGCGTCTGCATCCACCGGCAGGAGCCGATTCTCGCCGGCGATCTCGACGCCGTGGCCGGAGAAGAACACCAGTGCCACGTCGGCGCCTTTAGCATCCTCGCGGAAATCGTCGAGCGCCCGGCGCATGCGCCGCAGGTCGCGGTTGGTTTCGAGGAAGACCTCGAAACCGAGCTTCCTCAGCACCGTTTCCATGACCTCGCCGTCATTGACGGGATTGGCGAGCGGCCGGATCAGCCGGTAGTCGTTCTCGGCGATGACCAGCGCAACGCGCCGCTCCGCCATGGCACCGGAGGCCGTCGAGAGGATCAGCAGCAAAGCAAACAGAAGACGCAAATCGAACCGCCCCGGCCCGGTCATTTCCCGGAGCATTCCATCTCTTTATGGCATGAGCAAGTTATGGCATCGGCAAGCCCGGCCGTTCGCGTTGTTAGCTGGCGCGCATCGGCCTCAGCGCTTCGCTCCAGCGGGACAGCTCGTCCAGCATGGTCTTGGCTCCGCCGAGCACCTGCTCGCTGGGCAGGAAGGCGCCGGTCTCGTCGAGCAGCTTCTGGTACATCGGGAGCGCCACGCCTTCCGGAATCGGCATGACGCCGACCGCGGTCAGCAACGGTTTGACCGCCTGCGCCGCTCGTAAGCCACCGGAGACACCGCCGTAGCTGAGGATGGCGGCCGGCTTGTATCGCCATTCCCTGAGCAGGTAGTCGACCGCGTTGACGATCGCGGGGGCTGCGAAATAATTGTATTCCGGCGCTACGAAGACGAACGCGTCGGCGGCGTCGATTGCTTTCGACCAGGCTTTCGTGTGGCTGTTTTCGTATCTGCCGAGTCTAGGATGATGCGGCTCGTCCAGCACCGGCAGGTTGAAGGCGGCGATATCGGTGAGCAATGGCTCGAATTTGCCGTGTTCGCGCGCAAAACTTTCCAACCACCTTGCGAAAACGGGTCCGGCGCGGCCCGGCCGCGTGCTGCCGATGATGACGTTCAACTGGTGCTTCAAGGCAGGCTCCCGCCGGTTAGTGGCATCTGTGGTGCTGCCACCTAAGACACACAGCCGGACACAGCAAGCAGGCACTTTCCGGTGCCCCGGTCACATTCCAGAGAGCGGATGCTTCGCCTTGTCGTCCGGCCACATGGACGCTTGCCTTGCCAGCCACTACATTGAGGGGTCAGCGGAGCAAGCCATGGACAGTCAGCCCGTCCCCTTCGTCCCGCCGGCGCCGAAGCCGCGCACCGCGCCGCCTTCGACGCTGGAGATGATCCGCATCGTCTATCGCAATCCGCTCGAACTGTGGGGCGAGGCGACCTACAACGAGCCCTGGATTTCGGTGAACGGCGTCGGTGGGCCGCTGGTCATCGCCAACGATCCCGGCCTCATCCGCCATGTGCTGGTCGACAACGCCAAGAACTACAAGATGGCGACGGTGCGCCAGAAGATCCTGCGGCCGATCCTGCGCGACGGGCTGCTGACCGCCGAAGGCGAGGTGTGGCGGCGTTCGCGCAAGGCGATGGCGCCGGTGTTCACGCCGCGTCACATTTTCGGCTTCGCCGAGCCGATGCTGAAACGCACGCTCGAATTCGTCACCCGTTACGAGCAAGGTGGCACGTCGGATATCGCCCACGACATGACGCTGCTCACCTTCGACATCCTGGCTGAGACGCTGTTTTCGGGCGAGATATCGGGCGAGCCGGGCAGCTTCGCCAAGGAGATCGACCGCCTGTTCGAGACGATGGGCCGGGTCGATCCGCTCGACCTTTTGCGTGCGCCCGATTGGCTGCCGCGCCTGACGCGCATCCGCGGCCGCAAGACCATGGCCTACTTCCGCAAGATCGTAACCGACACGGTGCAGATGCGCGAGGCGCGGCTGAGGCGCGCTCCGGACACGGTGCCGCAGGATTTTCTCACGCTGCTGCTGAAGGCGGAGGGACCGGGCGGGCTGACCCGGGCCGAGGTCGAGGACAACATCATCACCTTCATCGGCGCCGGCCATGAGACTACAGCCAGGGCGCTCGGCTGGACGCTCTACTGCCTTGCCGAAGCGCCGTGGGAGCGCGAAAAGATCGAGCACGAGATCGATGCTGTGCTGGCGCGTGAGCCCGACCCGACGAAATGGCTCGACGCCATGCCGCTGACCCGTGCCGCCTTCGACGAGGCGCTCAGGCTCTATCCGCCGGCGCCGTCGATCAACCGCGAACCGATCGAACCCGAAACCTGGAACGGCCTCTATATACCGCGCCGCGCCGCGGTGCTGGTGATGCCGTGGGTCGTCCATCGCCACAGGAAATTATGGGACCGACCGGACGCTTTCATGCCGGAGCGCTTTCATCCGGGGAATCGCGAAAAGATCGACCGTTTCCAGTATTTGCCGTTCGGCGCCGGCCCCCGCGTCTGCATCGGTGCCAGCTTCGCCATGCAGGAGGCGATCATTGCGTTGGCGATCATGCTGTCGCGCTACCGCTTCGACACCACCGCGGAGACCCGCCCCTGGCCGGTGCAGAAGCTGACGACGCAACCGCAAGGCGGGCTGCCGATGCAAGTCACCCGGCGCGCCTCGTAAGCGGCTGAACGTCCATTCGCGCCGGTACTATGCGGCGGACTTGCGTTGGAACTGGCCCGCGGCGCGGTAGCGCCAGAGATAGCTGGGCAGGATGGTTCCGATCGACCGTGGCTGGATTCCGAGGCCGGCGAGCGTCCTGTTGTCCTTGACGGCGGCATCCGACACGACATTGTGCTGGCGCAACAGCAGGACCTGGTCCTTGGTCAACAACGGATTTGGCAGCAGCCCGAGAATTGATGCCTGGAGGTTCGCCAGCCACCACGGCATAGGCAGCAAAAACCGCTTGCGTTCTATGATGACAAGCAGCTCTTGCATGCATTCCTTGAAGCTGAGCACCTGCGGCCCGCCGAGCTCATAGATCTGGCCGCCCTGGACCTTGCCGTCGACCGAGTGCGCCACCGCTTCGGCGACGTCGCCGACATAGACCGGCTGGAATTTCGTCTGACCGCCGCCGATCAGCGGCAGGACTGGGGAAAAGCGGGCCATGTTGGCAAAGCGGTTGAAGAAACCGTCCTCCGGCCCGAAATTGATCGATGGCCGCAAGATCACGGCGTCCTGGATCGTCTCCAGAACCGCCTTTTCGCCGAGCGCCTTGGTACGCGCATAGTCCGATTGTGCGTGGAGATCCGCGCCCAGAGCCGAGATGTGGGTGAGGCCGGCGCCGACGGCGCGCGCCGCCTCGGCGACAGCGCGCGCGCCGAACTCATGCACGGCAGTGAATTTCTGCCGGCCGGCCTCATGCGCGATCGCCACCAGATTGACGACATGGTCCGCGCCTTGCACGGCGCGGTCGACCGACCAGCGCACCCGGACATTGGCCTGCACCGGCTGGATCTGCCCGACATTGCCGAGCGGCTGCAGGTGGCCGGCGAGATCGGGCCGGCGGCAGGCGACCCGGATGCGGTAGCCGCGCTTGGCCAGCGCCCGCACGACATGACGACCGACAAAGCCGGAGCCGCCGAAGACGACGACGAGCTTTGGGGTCTGCAGGATTTCGGTCATGGCTGGCTCCGGCGGGCTATCCAGATGGCTTGGTTGAAGCCGTTTCATAGTCCGTTTCGCGCCAAAGGCAAAGGGCGACCATAGGTCGCCCGGCATTGTTGAAGCATGATTTTACGGATCCGCTCGAAACGGCAGAAAACTCCGCCGAGGCCCGGCTTTGCGGTAACTCCATTCGAAACAGGAACCTTTGTTCGGTCGGCGATTTTAGATGTATGGTTTGATTCCGAATGAAGGATATTGCCAATGACAAAACGCGTTGCGATCTTCGCTCTGGCTTTAGCAGCAGGCTGCAGCATTGGCGCCTCGGCATTCGCTGGAAACCGGCATCACCACCAAGCTCAACCCGAACGCTATGTTCCCGCCAACGGCGACATCATCGAGTTCCTGTTCGGCGGCCCGCGCTACTATGACAACCACCTGTTCACGACGGCCGCCGAACCCTGCTCCTACAACAGGGTAGGACCGGACGCGAATGCGGCGAACGTCATCAACGATCATTATTGCGGGAAGTAGGCTCGCGCTGCCGGATCGGCCGGCCTCCTCAGCCGCTCATCGGACAAACGAATTTCTTCAGGACGAATAGCGCGCGGCGAATTCGGAAATGCGTTGCACCACGGCTTTCGGCGCGCTTATGCCGCGCGCCGCCGCCTTCTCCGCGGCCTCGGCCCGGGCACGCCCCGGCAAATGCACGCCATAGCGCCGCCGCAACCGGTCGAGCTGGTCCTTCATCCGTTTCTCGAAGTCCGGATCGAGCAGCTTGGGCTCGACGGCGAGCACGAACAGGCCGGTTCCCGGACTGTCCGGCCCGCCGCTGAACCATGGCGCATCGAGGGACCAGTTGGCGCCCGACAGGCCCGCAGCCAGTACCTCGACCATCAGCGCGATGTTGGCGCCGCGCTGGCCGCCGAAGGCAAGCATGGCGCCTTTCATGGCGGCTGCCGGGTCCGTGGTTGGATTGCCGCTGGCGTCCAGAGCCCAGCCTTCGGGGATCTTCTTGCCATCCTCGGCGGCCTTGCGGATGTTGACGAAGGCGGTGGCGCTCGACGACTGGTCGATGACCAGCGGCGCCCCGTCCGCGGCGGGTGCGGCAAAGGACATCGGGTTGGTGCAGTAGACCGGCTTGACCGAGCCCGAGCCGGCAAGCACGGCCGGGCCGTTGGTCGCGGCGAACGACACCAATCCCTGCGCGGCCAGCCGTCCGGTGAAATAGCCGAGCGCGCCGCACGTATAGGCATTCTTCTGCGAAAAGATGGCAACGCCGAACAGCCGCGCCGCCTTGGCGAGGTCATCGATCGTGCGGTCGAAACCGGTATGCGCCAGTCCGCCGCGGGCATCGGAGAGATAAACCGCGAGCGCTGGCCTGGTGATGACAGGATCGGCATTGCCGTCGATACGGCCGGCTTCCAGCGCTTCGAGATAATCAATGAAATGCGACAGCCCGACGGTCGACAGTCCTTCAGCCTCGGCCGCGACGATCGAGGCAGCCAGCGACTGCGCCGCCTCTTCGTTGGCGCCGGCGCCAAGTGCGGCCATCCGGCACAGCCCTGTCGCCTGGTCGAGACTGAGTTGCATGGTAGCTGCCCTGAATTCGCGACTTTAACAGCTTTAGCCTAGCTTGCTCGGGATCCGCGCCTCGAGCCGGTGGAAGCCGAACACCAGGATACCGGTGATGGACATATAGACCAACGCCAGAAGCAGCAAGGGTTCGTAGGTGACGAAGAGATCCTGGCGCACCCGCGAGGCTACGGCATAGATGTCGACCATGGTTATCGTTGCCACCAGCGGTGTTGCTTTCAGCTGGAGAACGGTTTCACCCGCCAGCGTCGGCAGCGCCCGGCTGATCGCCTGCGGGAGCCATATTCGCCTGAAGATTTTCCAACGGCTCATGCCGAAAGCGCGGGCCGCCTCGAGTTGGCCATGCGGTACACCGGCGAAGGCGCCACGCATCACTTCACCTTCATAGCCGGCATACGAGAT